>JAEZKB010000031.1 GCA_023415605.1 Pseudomonadota bacterium | reverse complement strand
CCCCCCCCCGCCGCCCCCCCCCCCCCCGGTCCCATCCTGCTTATTCATCGAGGCCCAATGGCTGTCGCGGCAGACAAACGAACCCGTACCGGTCTTGCCGGCAGCGTTCGCACCAAGCTCTTCGCCTATGCGCTCGTCGCGCCGGTAGTGCTGCTGATCCTGGGGCTCGTCGCCTATCCATTTCTTTTTGCCGTCTGGGTGTCGTTCACCGACATGGTGGTCGGCAGCGCCGGCAACTTCATCGGCTTCAAGAACTTCCAATACCTGGCCGGCACCGCTACTTTCTGGGCCGCGATCTGGAACACCATCACCATTGTTCTGGTTTCCGACGCGCTCAAGCTCGCCATAGGCCTGGGACTAGCGCTGCTGGTGCATCAGAACCTGCCTGGCCGCGGGCTGTTCCGGTCGTTCCTGATGCTGCCCTGGGCCATGCCGGCCTTCGTCGCCTTTCTGACCTGGCGCGTGCTCTATCAGCCGATCGGTGGCGGCATTAATCTCATACTCAATCAGACCGGGCTCTACGAGGGCACAGTCGACTGGCTCGGCACGCGACAGACGGCGATGGCCTCGGTGATCATCGCCTCAGTCTGGCGCGGCTTCCCGTTCTGGTTCGTCTCCATCCTCGCCGCGCTGCAGTCGGTCCCCAAGGAGTTGCACGAGGCCGCCATTGTCGATGGCGCCACCGCCTGGCAGCGCTTCTGGAACGTCACCATTCCGGGCATCCTGCCGGTGATCATCGTCACGACCCTGCTCTCTTCGATCTGGACCGCCAACGGCTTCGAGCATGTCTGGCTCTTGACTGCCGGGGGCCCGTCCGATGCCACCATGGTTTTCCCGGTCTTGGCCTACTTCGGCATGCAGACACAGCGCATCGGCGAAGCCGCCGCAGTCTCGGTCTACATGCTGCCTGTGCTCGGTATCCTCGTCATCTTCGCCACATCGCTGATGATGCGGAGGGAAGAGTGATGAGCGGCACGACCACCAGCGCCAGCCGGAACCATCGCATCGGCCGCATTTTCTCCTATGTCGCACTGGCCGTGGCAGTGATCCTCGTGCTGTTCCCGATCTACTGGATGGTGGCGACGTCGCTGAAGCTGCCGCGCGACATCCTGCGCGTGCCCTCGCTCTGGCCATCGCGCTTCACTCTGAACAATTTTGAGAAACTCCTGGCCGACGGCGACTTCCTGCTCGCCATCCGCAACAGTCTCATCGTCGCGTTCACCGTAACGATCATCTCGGTGGTGATCTCCAGCTTTGCCGCCTATTCGATGGTGCGGTTCCGCTATCGCTTCCGCGGTGTCATCGGCCGGCTGATCCTCTTCGCCTATCTGACGCCCGGCTCGCTGCTCTTCATCCCGCTCTCGATCGTGATGGCTCAGCTCAAGCTTGGCAATTCACTGCACGGGCTGATCCTCGTCTACCTCACCTTTTCGCTGCCGCTCTCGACCTGGCTGCTTCAGGGCTATTTCCGCGGCGTGCCGCGCGAACTCGAGGAGCAGGGCATGATCGACGGGCTGACCCGCTTCGGCGCGCTCTTCCGCATCGTACTGCCGCTTTCGGCACCCGGACTCGCGGCCGTCGCGATCTTCACGTTCACAGGGGCCTGGAACGAACTGCTCTTCGCGCTCGTGCTTACCACGTCGGAGAGCGTGCGCACCGCGCCGCTCGCGCTCAACTACCTCATCACCAGCGATGTGCTCCCCTGGGGGCCACTGATGGCTGGCGCCGTCATCTCATCGGTGCCGCTGATGATCCTCTACTTCGTCGCTCAACGCTTCATGGTCGCCGGGATGACCGAAGGCGGGGTCAAGGGCTGACGGATCAATCTCACCACCAAAGGAATTTTGACGATGACGATCAGGGTCGCCGTGGGCCAGTTCCACGAACTTACCGAGGAAAGGCTACGCTTTGCCAAGCAGATCGGTGCCACCGGCCTGCAGATGAACAACCCTACCCTGCCCGGCGACAGCCGCTGGGAGGAAAAGGATGTGCGCGAACTGGTCAGGAAGACCGAGGAAGCGGGGCTCAAGTTCGAAGCGATCGAGAACGTCCCGACGCACTTCTACCACAAGGCGATGATGGGCCTTGAGGGCCGCGACGAGCAGATCGAGAACTACCAGGCGACGATCCGCGCCGTTGCTCGCGCCGGCGTGCCGGTGCTCGGCCTCCACTTCATGCCGAACTCGGTGTGGACCACCGATCGCAACGGCCAGACCCGGGGCGGCGCCACCGCTCGCCAGTTCGACATGAGCGTCGTCGAGGCGCATATCGACGATCTCGAAAAACTCCGGAGCTTCATGCCGACGACGCTCGGCCGCGCATCCTCGATGCCGCTCTTCGGCAAGGATGGACCATTCATCTCGGAAGAGCAGATGTGGTCGAACTACGAGTATTTCATGCGGGCCGTACTGCCGGTCGCCGAGGAAGAAGGGATCAAACTCGCGCTCCATCCCGATGATCCGCCGGTGCCGATGCTCGGCGGCGTGGCGCGGCTGTTCTGGAAGCCGGCGAACTTCATCAAGGCCTATGAGATGCTCGGCCGCTCACCGGCCTGGTCGCTCGACCTCTGCCTCGGCTGCTGCTCCGAAATGGCCGGCGGCAAGGCCAATGTCGAAGAGATGATCCGCTACTTCGCGCCCAAGCAGGCGATCTCCTACATCCACTTCCGCGACGTGCAGGGCACGGTGCCGAACTTTGTCGAGTGCTTCATCGGCGACGGCAACTACGATCCGGCCGAGGTGATCGCGCTTCTGGCCGAAACCGGGTTCGAGGGCTTCCTGCTCGACGACCACGTGCCCAAGATGGACGGCGACAGCGACTGGAACCATCGCGGCCGCGCCCACGCCATCGGCTATATGCAGGGCCTGCTTCGCATGCTCGAGTTCAAGTCGAAGTAAGTCAGGTCAGATAGGCGTCGCGCCAGTTCTCGATTGGCGCGATCGCCTGCCCCGATGCATCGAAGAGATGCACGAAGTGCGGCGGAAAGCCGAGCTTCACCTTGTCGCCCGCGGCGATGCGGCTGATGCCGCGTAGTGCCAGGGCGAAGGGATCACCACCGGTGGTGCGGCCGTGGACGATGGTTTCGGAACCCAGAACCTCCGTGGTCTCGGCGGTGACTTCGAAGTCGCCCTGACCGATCTCGACATGCTCGGGGCGGATGCCCAGCGTGATCTCTGCGCCATCTCGCAGCTTGCGGCCCGGCAGTGCGATGCGGATGCCGTTGGTCTCTACCGCATCGCCGCGGACCACACCCTTGACCGTGTTCATTTGCGGGGCGCCGATGAAGTGCGCGACGAACAGGTTTTTCGGCTGCGCGTAAAGCTCCACCGGTGAGCCGACCTGTTCGATACGGCCTTCATTTAGAACGACAATCTGGTCAGCCATGGTCATGGCTTCGACCTGGTCGTGGGTGACGTAGACCATGGTGGAGCCGAGGCGCTGGTGCAGCGCGATCAACTCGCCGCGCATTTTCACGCGCAGCTCGGCATCGAGGTTAGAGAGCGGTTCGTCGAAGAGGAAGGCCTTGGGTTCCTTGACGATGGCACGGCCGATGGCGACGCGCTGGCTCTGGCCGCCACTCAACTGGCTCGGACGGCGCGCCAGCAGGTGACCGATCTGCAGGATGTCGGCGGCCTTGCTTACCCTCGCCTCAATCTCGGATTTTGGAAGCCGTTGATTCTCCAGCCCAAATTTGAGGTTCTGCGCTACCGTCATGTGCGGATAGAGGGCGTAGGACTGGAACACCATGGCCATGCCGCGGGCAGACGGGAGCAGGTGATCGCAGCGGGTGCCATCGATGCGGACTTCGCCGGAGGTGACCTCTTCGAGGCCCGCCATCATCCTCAAGAGCGTGGATTTTCCGCATCCGGAAGGGCCGACGAAGACGGTAAAAGAGCCGTCCTGGATGGTGAGATCGATGCCGTGGATGACCTCCAGCGACTGGAAGCTCTTGGTCACCGACTGAAGCTGAATTTCCGCCATCGTTACACCGAAACCGTCAAAAGTCCGCCAGCCGACATGGCATTGGCTATCACGTGCGCGTCACCGTGGATGATGAACGTCTGGCAGTTGAGCGTGCCGCTGATCACCGCCAGCGTCACTTTGGCCCCCTCACGCGTCAACGTGCCGAACGCGGTGCCCGCCGACCAGAAAAGCCGGTAGTCGCCATCGAGCTTTGGAGCGAAGGACAGGGTGCCCTGGACGAGATCGGCCTGAAGACCCGAGAAGGCATTGACCAGCTGCCAGGCCGACATGGAGCGGGCGTAGTAGGAGCCGCATTCGATGTCGTTCCACGGGTTGCGCTGAGAGCCGTCGTGGCGATTGCGTGCAGCGCGGACGATCTCGGTACCCTCCTCCACCAGTCCGTTCATGATCATGTGCGAAGCCGACATGTATTCGATGCCGGTCCACACCTCTTCGGCGTAGGGGGCGGCGACCATGGGTTGGCGAATGCCCTCGGGATAGGTGGCGATCAGCAGGCCGCCCTCGTCCTCGTAGGCGTAGTTGCGGCAGGGGTTGAAGTGATCGGCCAGGGAGCGCTGGAAGTTGTTGTCGTAGACGGCCTTGAGCGCCGTCTTCACCCGGCCCTTGTCGAGGAAATGGCCGAGGCCGGCAACTTCGGCGTGCCACTGGCCGAGAATCTGGTCGGAGATGCAGCCCTCGCCCATCTGGTACTTGATCTCGCCGAACTCATCGGACCAGTAGACGTCCATGAAGCTGTCGGCGAGCACGCCGGCGGCGCGGCCCTCGTCGAAGGCCTCGACCACGCTCTTGTCGCCCAGATTGATCTTCTGCACGAACCAGCGGCCATTGAAGAGTTCGGTATCGATATAATCGGCGCCGGCCTTGCCCATGCGAGCGGTCTTCTCGGCGAAGTCGGTTTCGTCGATAGCTTTCGCCATTTCTGAAGCGGCGAGCAGCGCAGCGACGTATATAGAGCCCAGCCATGAGTTGGGGCCGAAGAGCTCCATGTCGAGGGTCTGGTGCTGGCGGCCGGTGAGGATGCCGGTCTGGTCCGGATCCCAGCGGTCAGGGTTCTGGTCGCTCCAGGCATATTCGAGCGCACGTTTTACCTTGGGCCAATAGCGCTTGAGCCATTCGGTGTCGCCGGACAGCTTCCAATCGCGATAGGTCTTGACGATCGCGCCAAAGTGCCCGTCGGCGCAGGGGCCGATGATGTCGAAGCCAGAACCAAGCGGCAGCTTCTGGCGGAAGGTCAGGCCGCCGGTCGGCAGCATGTTGTAGGTGAACTCGGTCTCGCGCAGCGTGCGCTCGATGGCCGGAAAGAGATGTGGCAGCGCCTGCTGGTAGTTCCACACATGCGTGCACGAGCCCTCGCACGACCCGTCATTGGTGTGCTGGCCCTCCCAGGCCCAGAGTTCGCCATTCTCGAGCCGGATCACCGTGGCGGTGCGCAGCAGTGCGAGCGTCGAGCTGGCAGCGTCGATGACCTCGGGCGGCAGCGTGGTGCCGAAGAGGCTATCGCGGAAAGCGACGGTGCCGGCCTTGAGGCTATCCCAGCGCTTCAGCGCATCGGTGGCGCTCGCCAGCGAGTCCGCCCATAGGGTCGAATAATAGTTCGTCCAGCTCGGCGTAGGCTTGTCGGCTGGAATGATGCCGTCGGGCTTGGGGCGGAAAGCCCAGTAGATGTCGCCCTTGGGAAAGTTCCAGGAGATGACGAAGCGGACGGTCCTGCGCCCGCCGGCGGGCACCATCACACGCGCGCCCAGGGTGGCGTGCTCGGGCTGGGCGTACATGTGCTTCGACCGCTGCTTGTCATAAGTCCGCGTCGGCAGGCGGCCGGGGCGCGCGAACTCTTTCCAGTAGACGGCGAGGTCATCGAACCACTGGCCGCGGAAGTGGTAGTCGGTGTGGTCGACATCACCGGCGTCGGTGGCGATGGTCAGGTCGCCGCGGTCGGTGTCCTTGAGGTCGGGATCGTTCGAGGTCAGATGCAGCGCGCTGACGCCGTTGGCCTGCTTGAATGTGTGCTTGCCGCTGTTGGAACCATAGTTCCCGAGCGTGCCGGCAAGTGTGTAGGTCAGCTCATCGGCGGTGGTGTTGACGATCTCGAATTCGATCAACGCCGCCGGCATGGAACTGTCGCGGTCGTTGTGCGGAATGAAAGGCGAGAAGGCGGTCATCCGCACGCCGCCGGGGAAGCGATCGTCCGAGAAGACGAGATCGGCCGTGGGGAAGCGGCCGTAGAAATCGACAGTCTTGAAATGCGGCACCCCCACCATGGTCTGGCGATTGGCACCATGGCCGAAGCCATCGAACATCTTGCGCATGCCCGGTGCGCCCGACGGGTTCAGATCGTAGGGCCCGTTGAGCACACGCGCATCGACGAGCTCACTCGCCTTCTCAGCCTTGATGGCGAAGTGGCTGTAACCATTATAGCCCTGGAGCGCCGGCCGGTTGCGAATAGACCAATCGATCAAGCGTCCGCTACCCGAGACGGAGAAGCCGCCCGAGCCGATGCCGCCGAGCGGAAAAGCAAGATAGCGGCTGCGCTCTCCGGAATAATGGAAGCGCTGATCGATGGCGGCGAGATCGTCCCACATGCGGGTGGTGTCCTTGGGTGTTCGGGTGGTCATGATGTGAGGCACGTCCATCATCGCCTCAATTCTTGATGCCGCTCATTGTGATGCCTTCGATCACGAACTTCTGGGCAATCAGGAACAGCAGCACGACGGGGAGGATCGACATGCTCATGGCGGCCATCACCAGCGACAGGCTGCCGGAGCTGAGGTAGCCGCGGAGCACGTCCATCGCGACCGGCAGGGTCATCGAGGTTTCGCGACCGAGCAGGACGCGGGCCTGGAAGTAGTAGTTCCAGGTCTGGGTAAAGGTGATGATGCCGAGCGCCGAGAGCGCCGGGCGAAGTTGCGGCAGCGAGATGCGCCAGAAAATCTTAAGGTACCCTGCCCCATCCATCAGCGCCGCTTCCTCGAGCGCCTTGGGCTGGCTCAGCATGAACTGGCGCATCAGGAACACGCCGAAGCTCGAGGTGAGGTACATCAGCGCCAGGCCAATGGGCTGGTTGATGAGCCCGATCTGGGCGTAGCCGATATAGATGGGGAGGATGGTGACCTGCGCCGGGAACATCAGCCCGACCAGCAGGATGAAGAAGAGCGTGTCGCGGCCACGGAATTCCAGCCGGGCAAAAGCAAAGGCGGAGAGCGTGCAGGTGACCAGCTGGCCAATGGTGACCACGACGGCGATCAGCAGCGAGTTGCCGTAGATCTGGAGGAAGGGCACGCGCGAGGCGAGCACCTCGGCATAGTTCTGCAGGTCGAAATTGGTCGGCAGGAAACTCGGCGGCAGCTTGTAGGCCTCCGACACCGGCTTGAACGACACCGAGAACAACCAGAGGAATGGCAGCAGCATGCCGATGGCGAGGACAATCAGGGTGGCGATGATCGCCGCATCGACCCAGCGCTTGGCGGCACGCGTCTGCATGGCATTGCTCATGGCGCCGCTCATCGCTGCACCCATTTGCGGCTGAGCAGTTGCTGGATGGCGGTGATGATCAGGATGATCACCGTCATCACCACCGAGATGGCGGCAGCGTAACCGATCTGGAAGCTGCCGAAACCCTGCTCGACGATGAGAATGGAGAGCGAGCGCGTGGCGTCGCCGGGACCGCCCTGGGTGAGGATGACGATCGACTCGTAGACCTGCAACGCGCCTATCGAGGCATAGACGATGCAGAAGAACACCACCGGCGAGATGTAGGGCAGCGTAATGCGGAAAAACTGCCGCCAGGGGGGCGTACCATCCATCAGCGCGGCCTCGACGATGTTCCTGGGCACGCCCTGCAGCGCGGCGATGAAGATGATCATGAAGAACCCGCAGTTCTTCCAGACATCCATGATGACGATGGACGTCATGGCTGTGGAACTGTCGGTGAGCCAGCGCACCGCCGGCAAGCCGACGAGGCGGAGGAAGTAGTTGATGACGCCGAGATCGTCGCCGAAGAAATAGCTCCAGACGATGGACACGAAGGCGGCCGCAATGATCACCGGCAGGAAGAAGGCGAGCCGGAAGAAATAGAGCAGCCAGCCCGGCATGGCGCGGTTGAGCGCCACCGCGAGGATCAGCCCGACCGAGACGTTGAAGGTCACCGCAAAGAAGGTGAAGCGCAGCGTGTTCCAGAGGATTTCGAGCGAGCGCCGGTCGGTGAAGAAGCGGGTGAAGTTATCGAGCCCCACCCAGCGCGAGCCGAGCATTGGATCGTAATAGGCAAAGCTGAGGATCACCGTCAGCACCACCGGCGCCAGCACGAAGGTGAGATAGAGCACCGAAGTCGGCAGCACGAAAAGCCAGCCGGTGCGGGCCTGGGCCCGGCGGAGGTCGGAGGCGCGGTGGATGGTGGCGGTGGCGGTCATCGGTGTACCCGGCCCTCGTGGTTCGACAAGCTCACCATGAGACCCTCAGAGAGATTTCGATAGTCGTGTTGCGCTGCGCCCCCTCCACCAGCCTGCGGCTGGTCCCCCTTCCCCGCTGCGCAGGGGAGGATCAAGGAGAGATCGAGCCTCCTCCGATCCCTCCCCCGTTTACAGGGGAGGGGAACGCCGAAGGCGGTGAAGGGGGCGCAAGGACACTCATTCGGTGCCCGGACGGCCCGAAAGCCGTCCGGGACGGGAGGGTGGAGCGGGTTCGGATGGAACCGCTCCCTGAGCGGCGTCAGCCGCCCATCTGCTGCTTGAGGCGGGCGAAGGACTCGTTGAGTTCGGTATCCGCCGCCTTGGTGCCGTCAGCGATGGTTTCCTGTCCCGACATCATCGCCGTGTAGTGGCGGATGAAAATCTTTTCGACCTCCTGGAAGTTGGCCGGCGAGGGCACGGGCGTGGTGAAGGGCAGCGTCTCGTAATAGAGGAAGGCGCTGGGCGGGAAAGCGAGGAAGGCTTCGGTCGATGCGGCCGACTTTCGACCGGGTACGCCGCCACCGCGCTCGCCCTGCTCACGCTGGGTTTCCTCTGAGGTGAGCTCGAGCACCAGCGCCTGGGCCAGTTCGGCGTTCGGAGTCTGCTTGGCGATGGCATAGGCGCCGAAGCCGATAATGGTGGCTTCCTTTTCCTTCATCGGCGGGACCGCGATGTCCATATTGACGCCGTTTTTCTTGGCGTTCTGGACGATCCACTGGCCACGGTTGATCATCGCCACCTGGCCGGCCATGAACTGGTTGTCCATCATCTCGGCGCCCGGAATGGGCGAGACGCCATCGACATGGATCAGGTCGTGGAGGAACTGCAAGGTTTCGGCGACTTTTGGATCGAGCATGTTCGAGCCGGCCCAGTCGGCAGTGAGGATGTTGGTGCCGTTCGAGAAGAACCAGGGCAGCACGAAGAAATTCTGGTTGGGCACTTCGTAGCCGAACTGGGTCACGGTGCCCGAGGCATCCTTGATGGTCAGCGCCTTGGCGGTCTCGCGGAACTGGTCCCAGGTCCAACCGCGCGCCGGATAGGCCACGCCGGCCTTGTCGAACAGGTCGCGGTTGTAGTTGATCATGATGTTGTTCCAGCCGATGGGGATGTAGTTGATCTCCCCCTTGTAGGAACCCTGCTCGAAGAGGCTCGGCGCGAAATCGGAGAAGCCGGTATTGGCCGCAACAAAATCGTTGAGGTTGGCGAAGAGGCCGCGCGAAGAGAAGGCCTGGAAGGTCTCGATGGCGGTGCCATACACATCGGCCTGGCTGCCGGAGGTGAACTGGCCGAGAACCTTGGTGACGTAGTCGCCCCAGCCGGTCGAGATCGGATCGATGGACACTTCCACCGTCACGTTCGGATACTTCTGGTTGAAGCGGGCGATGGCACTGTTGATGCCGGCGAGTTCGGCATCACCGCCAAAGGCCTGGACGCGCAGCGTCGCGGTGGCATCGGACTGGGCCCCTGCCCGGCCAAGGCCGAGCGACGTGCCGGCGGCGAAGGCCGTTGACGACAGCAGCATGCTGCGCCGTGAAAGTTTGAACATCGGTATTCCTCCCTCAGACGTCCGTTCAGAACGCGTTCATCTATCCGCCGGATTTCCGGTCGAAACGTTTCGATTTATGCTCCGGACTCTGCGCCGGTTGGGCTCCCTGCCCTCCCCGTCGCACCGGATTTGCCTGCTCGAAACGTTTCGTATAATGCAAATCCGATCGGTGTTGGCAAGTGCCGGCCCCGAATTTTGATGAGGTGAGCTTGGCGACCATCAAGGACGTGGCGAGACGGGCGGGTGTCGCGATCTCGACGGCGTCGGCGGCGCTCAACCGCTCGGCACCAGTCAGCGACGATGTCATCGCTAAGGTCACCGAGGCGGTGCGGGAGCTCGGCTACGTGCCGCATGGAGGCGCCCAGAGCCTGCGCAGCGGGCAATCGCGGCTTATCGGTCTCATCGTCCCCAACATTACGAACCCGCATTTTGCTGCCGTGGCGCGGATCATCGAGAATGTGTGCCTCAGCGCCGGCTACCTCTCGATGGTGTTCTCCACCGGACAGGATTCCGAGCGCGAGGACCAGATTCTCCGCCTGCTGCGGCAACAGCGGGTTGCCGGCCTCGTCATCATCCCGACCCGCTCGGACAGCGAGCACGGGCGACGGTTGATGGCCGATATTCATGTGCCGACGGTGCTGCTCGACATGATGGTGGAGGGGCTGGCCTTTGACGTGGTCAAGCTCGACAATGTGGCGGCGACCCGGCTGGCCACCGAGCATCTGATTGACCTGGGGCACCGCCGCATTGCCGTGCTGACGGGCATTCCGGGGCTGATTACCAGCACCGACCGCCTCGCAGGCTATCTCGAAGCCTACGGGCGAGCCGGCCTGCCAGTGGAGCAGCGGCTGCAATTGCGGGGCGACTACGAGCAGGAGATCGCGGCACAGAGCGTTGGCGAGATCATGCGCCAACCAGACCCGCCGACCGCGCTGGTGTCGTTCTCGAACATGATGACGCTGGGTGCCCTCCATGCACTGCGCGAACTCGGGCTCGACTGCCCGCAGGACGTCTCGATCGTGGGGATCGACGATTTCGACTTCGCCGACCTCCTCTATCCGCCGCTGACGGTGGTGCGGGTGCCGCTGGCGCCGATGGCGGAACGATCCATCGGCATCCTGCTCGAGATGATCGGGATGAAGCGTCCGGCACGAGGCACGGTCGAGATTTTCCAGCCCGAGCTGATCGTGCGCCAGTCGACCAAACCTTTGGCCCGATAAGCAAAAACCCCGGCCTCGCGCGAGACCGGGGTTCATGGTGTTGGTCGGAGTAGAGTGATTCGAACACTCGACCCCCTGCTCCCGAAGCAGGTGCGCTACCAGGCTGCGCTATACTCCGTCAGGTGTTCCGGAACCGGCCGGACGGCGGCTATATAGCCGTGCCAGCCCTCGGGTTCAAGCCAGTATTCTGACGCTGCGGCGGTGATTGCACGGGTCGGCCAAACCGTGTACCAACCGCGCCGTTGGGGCGTCGCCAAGTGGTAAGGCAGCGGTTTTTGGTACCGCCATTCCTAGGTTCGAATCCTAGCGCCCCAGCCAGCAATGATCCTCAGCAGGTCTAGGTGCAGCGCGCACATGGCGACCAGCCGGCCCAGCCTGTCGTTCGTGACCGCGTGGCTTCGCAGGTTTGCGGCGCCATTATACGCTCGCGCGCTCGATGAGCCGAACATCGAAAGTCACAACCCTACTGCACATTAACAACTGCAGATGCGGGCTGGTGACCTTTCGGCTTGTAGTGCGTTGTCATCGCGCTACTCCAACCAGAACCTCATCACATGGAAACGTCAGAAGCGTCACGAGCACACGACAAGAATGTGCTCGCCCTCGGTGCCCGCTGCCCCGAGAGCATCCAAATCCTGCTGAGGGTCATCGTAAAATCTCCGTTTCCGATGTTCGTGGTTGCTGGTCCAGGGAGGCGGCTCCTCTACAATATGGCCTATGCGCCCCTGCTCGGTTCCCATCACCCGGACGCACTTGGATCCCCGTTCTTTGAGGTTTGGCCCGAAGTCGAGAAAGCCATCGCTCCGTTGATCGATCAGGCTTTCGCCGGTACGGCGAGCCTATTCGAGGACCTGCCCGTCGAAATCCATCGGCCCAACCTGGAACGGGCCTGGTTCACGTTCTCGTATAGCCCGATCGTCGAGAGCACCGGAGAGGTGGCTGGGGTTTTGTGCGTCTGCACCGAGACGACGGACGCGGTCCTCCGCCGTAACCGACAGAACTTCGTGATCTCGCTGGAAACCTCCTTTCGAGAGACGATCGATGCCAACATGATTATCGAAACGGCACAGGATGCACTCGGACGCCATCTGGAGGTCAGCCGCGTCGGCTATGGTAGCCTGGACTCTGCGCAGCGGTACTTCACGACGACGAGGAACTGGACGGACGGTTCTGTACCCCATCACAACGGAACGCACGACCTGGCGGCGTTCGGCGAGGAAATCTTCGGTGCTCTGAAGGCTGGCCTCTCTCTCGCTGTTTCCGACACCGCCACTGACCCCAGTGCGCAACTTGGTACCGCTCCACAAGCGTTTGCCGCGCTCCAGGTCCGGTCTGCGATAACGGTATCCCTGATCAAGGGTGGACGCTTCGTAGCTGCCCTTTATGTCCACCATCGCTACCCCCGCAAATGGTCACCGGATGACGTCGCGCTTGTCGAAGATGTGGCTGAACGGACTTGGTCCGCTGTCGAGCGAGCTCACGCAGAACAGGCGCTTCGCCAACTCGCCGGCAGACAGTCTTTCCTCCTGGCGCTAGGCGATCAACTTCGCCACGTCGCTGGCGCTGACCTCATCAAGCAGCGGGCGGCGGCCATGTTAGGTGAACGGCTCGGCGTCGGTCGCGCTGGATATGGAGAGATCGATGACGCCCAAGAAAGCGTTACCATCGAGCGAGACTGGACGGCCGAAGAAATGGCGTCACTTGCCGGAGAGACGCAGAGGCTTGAGGAGTTCGGCCTGGCGATCATTGCCGAACTCCAAGCGGGCAAGGTGCTGCGTCTCGACTCTGTTGCCGATAATCCCGTGTCAGCCGCCTATGCTGATGGCTATGACAGTATAGGCACCAAGTCGCTGCTGATCGTCCCCCTGATCAAGGAAGGCAGGCTTATCGCGATCTTCTACTTGCATGAGCCGGAGCCTCGCCATTGGTCCGATGATGAGGAGGCACTCGCGGTCGAGGTGGCGGAACGCACGTGGTCGGCCGTGGAACGAGCGCGGGCGGAACAGGCCCTTCGCGATCTCAATGCGACGCTTGAGCACCGCGTAAGGGTTACGCTGGAAGAGCGGGCCCTCTATGCGGATATCGTTGAGGCCACCGACTCACCCATACAGATGATTGATCGGGAACACCGATTTCTCGCGATCAATCCTGCAGCGCAAGCGGACTACCAGCGCGTTTATGGCGTGCTTCCAGAGGTGGGCCAGTCCCTCAACGAGCTGCTTGCCCCCTTCCCCGAAGAGCTTGCATCCGCCCTTCAGGTCTGGGACCGGGCCCTAGCCGGGGAAACGTTCGACCAGCGCTCCTGGTGGGGAGACGGCAAGCTCGACCGACGTGCCTACGAGATGCGGTTCCGACCTGTGCGGGACGATGCGGGCTTCGTCAGCGCGGCCTACCTGCTCGGCCGTGACATAACCGAGTTACTGCTTGAGCAGGAGCGGCTAGCGTCTGCGGAGGAGCAACTGCGCCAAGCCCAAAAGATGGAGGCTATGGGCCAGCTGACTGGCGGCGTTGCGCATGACTTCAACAACCTGCTGACGCCCATCATCGGCAGTCTCGATATGCTGCAGCGAAAGGGACTGCCTGGCGAGCGCGAACAGCGGCTCGTTCAGGGCGCCGCGCAGGCCGCTGAGCGTGCGAAAGTCCTCGTGCAGCGCCTGCTGGCTTTCGCCCGACGCCAGCCGCTCCAACCACGGCCTGTCGACGTTGGCGAACTGGTCCGCGGGATGGCACAGCTGATCGCGAGTACGACCGGACCGCAAATACAGGTTTCGGTCGATGTTGCGGAGGCGCTTCCGCTGGCGCATGGCGATGACAACCAGCTTGAAATGGCGCTGCTCAACCTTGCGGTCAATGCCCGAGACGCCATGAGTGACGGTGGCACTCTCAGAGTCAGTGCAGCTCTGGCGCACCCCGATGCGGCGCGACCGGCAGATTTGCCGGCGGGTGACTACATACGCCTTTCGGTCGCCGACACCGGTGCGGGGATGGACGAACTGACGCTCCAACGTGCCGTCGAACCCTTCTTTTCAACCAAAGGCGTCGGCAAAGGCACAGGGTTGGGTCTCTCCATGGTCCACGGCCTTGCTCTGCAGCTGGGCGGCGCTCTCAGTATTACCAGCCGGCCAGGTGTCGGAACGAATGTCGAGCTCTGGCTGCCCGTGTCGCGGGAGATCCCTGCGCTGGAAAAGCCAGCCTCTATCGACGCAGCACCCGCATCAGGTGGAACAATCCTCCTTGTTGACGACGACGCGTTGGTGCGCGCTACAAGCGCGGAGTTGTTGAAGGAGCTTGGCTTCGAGGTGACAGAGGCGGCTTCAGGCCAGGAGGCGCGCGCCATTCTGCGGGAGGGTTCCAGGCCGCGCATAGTCATCACCGACCATCTTATGCCGGGGGAAAATGGCACCGATTTTGCGAGGTTCGTGCTAGCCACATATCCCGGCATGCCCGTCTTGATCGCCTCGGGCTATTCCAATGTCGACTCGATAGCGCCGGACCTTCCGCGACTGACCAAGCCTTTCCGGCGCGACGAATTGGCGACGGCGCTGTCTTTGCTGACGTAGGGCCGTCGCTTTCCCGGGCAACAGCGGCAGAAGCGGACGACTTTATTCACCGTAGCAAACCGTTCGCCTCCGGTGGGCTGCGAGACCATCCGTGTTAGAGATTGCGCATCGGCCAGCGAACCGACGGCCTCGGGCAGCGCAATACGTCAGCAGCGCTTTGCCGGCAGCGGTCTAGGAAGCAGCGGCTTGATCGATTGCGCTGTCGAAAACCGCCGGCATGGCATCGAGCAGTTCGAGTTCGTCCTCGATCATCAGCAGCACCGATTTGGCAAGACTATCGGCGACGCCGTCGCGCCGCAGCAGTTCGATATGCTGGATCTGCTGTAGGCGGAGCCTACGCAAACGCATTATCCGGTCTTCCGTCAGGAAGCCGGCAAAGTCCGTCGAAGTCATGAATGCACACGTCCACGTCCACCACGATAGGCGAAACTTGCGCAGGCTTGGGCGGTTCCCAGCTCGGGTGAGTTTTCTGGCGGCCGCGCACCTTTTCTCGTCCCGTCACCCATGCCAACGTGAGCAATCATTGATTGAGAGAGCGCCAAACCTTGTCCAGCAATCGCCGCGTCATCGCCGTGATCCCGTGCAATGACCTGAAAGCCGCCGAGACATTCTACGCCTTGCTCGGCTTTGGCCGCGGTACGGGGAATGCGGACCATAGCGACTATGTTCTGCTCAGCGACGCGGGCGGCGCCGAGGTCCATCTCTCCAAGGCACCGGACGGTTGGCTTATTCCTGGGCGAAGTTCCTATGGCATATACTTCTATGCAGACAATGTGGACGAACTTGCCGCCCGGTTAGGGGATCGCCTGCTCCATCCGCCAAGACATCAGCCTTGGGGCATGTATGAATTCGCCGTGTCGGATCCGGACGAGAACCTTGTTCGCGTCGGGCGCGCTAGCTAAGGCTAGTTAGCCGAAGCGGTTTGTGGACTTAGGCTTCACTTGCAGAACAAGGGTACGCGGCAGCAGTCCCGCCCGATTTAAACGGGCCGTGATAATCCCAACGTAAGTCTCCTGCACGACAATTTCTGGACGGCCTACGCTGACCGAGGCGCGAGCTGCCTATCCGTCTAAGAACGCGTAGCCACTCCGTTACCCCGCTCGCATTCCGCCTCCAGAACCGTTATGGGTGATTTTAAACGTTTGCATTGCTGGTGGAGCAGCAAGTGGGAGGAAATGTTGGGTGAGCGAGGGCTCTTGCTGACCGCTGTGCGGAAGCTTGCGTTCGAGGAATTGGCCACTGGGCCATTAGAGCCGAATGAAGTGCGTATCAGGACCCTGTTCTCCGGGATTAGTGCGGGCACCGAACTCAGCCAGTACCGCGGCACTTCGCCCTTCATGAACCGGCAATGGGACGCCGCCAACCGGATTTTCCGGGATAGCGGCACGCCCAGCTGGACTTTTCCTGTCCGCAATCTGGGATATGAGGAGACGGGCGAAGTCATCGAGGCTGGTCCGGCGGTAACGCGCGTCAAGCTCGGTGACAGGGTGTTCGGCACCTGGGGACACCGAACGATGCATGTGATGGCGGAGTCCGATGCGGTCGATCGCCTGATCCCGGCCAACGCCGATCCCCGCATCGGCATCTTCAGTCATATCGCCGCGGTAGCCCTCAACGGTGTGCACGATGCGCGTATCCGCATGGGCGATCTGGTCGTCGTCTTCGGCCTTGGGGTGCCCGGCCAGATCGTGTTGCAGGCTGCGCGCGCCTCGGGCGCTACCGTGATCGGTGTCGATCCCGTCGCGAGCCGTCGCGCTATGGCCGAAAAGCTTGGCGCCGACCGGACCCTCGATCCGACGGCCGCGCCGGTCTCCGATGCCATCAAGCTGGAGACCGGTGGTCGCGGCGCCGATATCTGCATCGAGGTGTCTGGCGCCCCGCCGGCCCTGGCCGAGGCTATGCGGACGGTGGCCTATGCCAGCCGCGTCGTCGCCATGGGCTTCTTTCAGGGCGAAGCGCGCGGCCTGCATCTGGGCGACGAGTTCCACCACAACCGCATCGAGCTGATCTCCAGCCAGATTTCGGGCGTTGCCCCGGACGCCAGCCATCGCTGGAGCAAGCTTCGGCTGTGGCAGACGGCAGTACGTCTCCAGCACGAGGGACGTTTGAACCTGCTGCCCCTAATTACCGACATGGTGCCGTTTGCAGAGGCACCGGCTTTGTTCGATCGCATCGACAAGGGCGATCCGACCATCCTCCAGTCTGTGCTGGATTTCGGAGCAGAGTCATGAGGATAGGTATTCTTGGGACCGGCGGCATCGCCGCTCGGCACGCCGAGGCCATCGCCCAGGTTGAGGGCGTCGAACTTGTCGCCGCGACCGGCCGCAATTTCGAGACCGCTCGGGTGTTTAGCGCGCGGCATGGCGGTACGGCATATGAACAGCTGGACTGGATGCTGGGGGAGGCCGACCTCGATCTGGTGATCGTCGCCCTACCGCCCGGGGCCCACAATGGCGAGGTCGAGAAGATCGCCACGGCAGGTGTTAACCTACTGGTGGAAAAGCCGATTTCGCTAGACATCGGTCGGGCACGGGCGATGGTCGAGGCGGCGGCAAAGGTCACGGCGGCCTGTGGCTTCATGTATCGCTTCGGCGGGGCCGTGGAGCGCTGGCGCGCCTTGGAGGCGGCTGGAAAGACTGGGCGCGCCGGGCATTTCTCAGGCAGGTTTCATTGCAATGCGCTGCATGCGCCCTGGTGGCGGGACCGGGAAATGTCGGGCGGGCAGATAGTCGAGCAACTCATCCACATCGCCGACATCCAAAGAAGTACAATGGGAGTCCCATCCTCGGTGTATGCGCGGACCATGAACTTTCATCACGCGCACATCGCCGGGTACACCAGCGAGGACATGAGCGCGATGATCTTCGGCTACGACGATGGTCGCATGGCCGTTCTCCACGCGTCCAACTTTGCCATTCCCGGTCGCTGGATGAAGAGTTGGCAGATCGTCGCCGAGAGGGCGACCGGCATTTTCGCCGACTGGAACAATGCCGAGATCGTGCGAACCGGTGAAGACATCTCGAGTGAGACTGTAGCTGCGACGACAGATCCCTTCGTCGCGCAGATCGCAGACCTGCGCGACGCCATCGCCAGCCGCCGGCCACCGCGCGTGCCGCTGAGCGATGGACTGGCGACGCTGAAGATGGTGCTGGCGGCGCGGCGCTCGGCCGACGAGAAGCGCGAGGTAGCGCTGTGATCGTGCTGCACGAATTCGAGCCACTGCTCGATGGCGTCGTGCCAGCCTACACCGTCGACGCCGACGGCGCCTGGCGGCTGGCCGACGGCAGCCGCATGCGGCTCGAACAGAACGGCGAAAGGCTTCGCGTCGTGCTCGACGGCTTCGCTGGCGAGCGCCGCACTGACTCGATCGGTCTACGCCTCAGTGCCGGCAACGTGCGGCAATATCTGCGCAACGGTTATATGAGCTGGGACGGCAGCTTCTTCGTCGAACCGAGCGCGGCGCGCGAGGTGGCCAACTCAGATACGAAACTTACCAACGGCTATGCGATGACGGCGCTGCTGCCACATGGCGGCAAGGGGGCTACGGTGATCGGCTTCCTCCGCCATGACCGCTACCAGTCGCGCTTCCGCTTCGACATTTCGGGCCTGCTCCGCATCGACATCGAGACGCTGATCGACCGCGTGCCGCACACCGGCCAAGTCGCCACCGAAGAGCTGGTGGTTTTTGCCGATGACGACGTCGAGGCCGGCCTTCGCCGCTGGGCCACGCTAGTGGCGGAAGCCTCGCCCCTGCCGCCGCGCATGCCGAACCGGCGGCTCAGCGGCTGGTGCTCGTGGTACAATCTCTATGCCTCGCTCAGCGAGCCGGTGCTGCTCGAGCATCTCGATGCCGCAGTGCGCTTCCGCGACGGGAAACAGGCGCCGTTCGACATCTTCCTCGTCGACGACGGTTTTACGCCCGAAATGGGCGACTGGCTCGACTTCAGACCGCAATTTCCCAACGGCATCAAGCCGGTGCTCGACGCCGCGCGCGATAAGGGTTCCACGCCGGGCCTTTGGATCGCGCCTTTCATGGTGGGCAAGCGCTCCAGGCTCTATGACACGCAGCCCGACTGGGTGGTCAAGAGCCGCGCGACCGGCAAGCCGCTCGCGCCGATGACATTCTACGGCGAGTTCCGCTGGCACAAGCGCAGCGAGGAATACTACGTCCTCGATGTCACACACCCCGATGCCGAGTCCTATATTCGAGATGTCTTCCGTACCTGGGCTAAGGACTGGGGCTGCGGCTACTTCAAGACCGATTTCATGCATCTGGGTTCGATCTACGGACCGGACGAAGCCGTGTGGCATCAGGATGGGCTGAGCCGAATGGCCATCTGGATGAAAATGGCGCGGCTCATCCGCGAGGAAATCGGCGAGGCGCAATGGCTGCTCTGCGGTTCCCCGCTCTGGGCGCCGGTCGGCCTCGTCGACGCCATGCGCATCGGCCGCGACATTGGCGTCACCTGGAAGGGCCACTACTCCGCGGAGTCGCTTCTCCGCGATCAGACGGCGCGCAACTTCGCCAACGGCATCCTCTGGCAGGCCGACCCCGATTGCATCCTGCTGCGCGATCGCTTCCACGAGCTCAGCGATGACCAGGTGGCGTCGCTTGCTATCTTCGCCGGACTCGCGGGCGGTGTGCTGATGACCTCGGACCAGTTGGACGAGGTGCCGGAGCCGCGACGGAAGCTGCTGGCCGAACTGGCTGGAGACGGCCGGCCCTTTTCCTGCGAGTTCCCGCTACTCGGCAAGACGGCCCTGCGCTACCGTCTGGGCACCGCGCCCAACGGAACACCGATGGCCATCAGCGAGGGTGACCCGCTACTGCTACAACGGGTGCGGCGACCTGACGGCAGCGTGCTGGTCAACGTGTTCAACACGGGTGACGACGCCACCGAGCGGCTGATCGGGTGGGAGCTTGCCGGCAAACGCGGCAATGTCTCCGAGGATGGCGCGACGGTCGAAACCGACGAGGGCGGGATCGTCGTACGGCTGCGGCCGCACCAGTCCCGACTCTTCGCCATCCGCTAAGGCCCAGGCTTTCGCCTGTCGCCGACCGGACGGACAGCGGGAGGCGGTGGCAGCAGGTCGCGGATGTCCATGAAGGGAAAGCTCGGCTCGAAGCGAAAGGCCTCGGCATAGCCGGTTGGATTGTTGGCCTGCGCTGCGCGGAAGCCGGCGAGCCTTTCGGCCATGGCGACGAAGCGCTCGGGGTCCTGCGAGGCATGGGCGCGGATGGCCGTGGCCTTGGCCCCGACATAGGCTGTGGTGTCCACCAGATGCGTCGGCACGAAGCCGGTCCCCATCATCGTATCGACCCAAGCGACCGGCGCAGTGAAGTTGGCGCCGATACGGACAGCGTCACTCAGCGCCCGGTGATCGCCGTGATAGTCGTTGGGCGCGTGGGTAATGACCAGATCGGCATTGCTCTCGCGGATCAACGTCTTGAGGGTCGCGATCAGCGCCGCATCGGCGACCAGCGCCCCATCGGGGAAGCCCAGGAAGGTCGGCACTTCGCCGAGGCCGCTGGCACCAGCCGTCGCTTCCTCCCTGCGCAACCGCCTGAGTTCCACCGGATCCTGCTTGCCCCCGGCAGCGCCGTCGGTGGCGATGGCCAGCATGATCTCGTCGCCGCGCGCCTTTGCCGCGGCGAGCGTACCGAACATAAAGATCTCGAGGTCATCGGGATGGGCCCCGATGGCGAGAAGTCTCATGCCGCCTCCAGGAACTCGATGACCATGGCGGCGGTCCAGGTGAAGCGGCCGCCGCCACAGGGCTCACCCGTAATCGGGTCGTAGTACTCGGCGAAGCCGGATTGCGTAATCAGTTCGAGGCTGGATTGTACGATGTGGTCGGCAACCGCTGTCTCGCCTACTGCGCGGAGACCATCCTGGATCATGTAGTTCATCACCAACCAAGCCGGCGCGCGCCAATAGCGTTTGGGCTCGAAGCGCGGGTCTGCGGGGTTGTGTGACGGGACGATGTACCTGACCTGCCCGGCCCAGGTCTCAATCGTCCGCGCAATGTCGTGCGCCCGCTCCTTCGGCACTGCGGCAAAGACCGGCAGGATGCCGCCGATCGAAGCTGAATCGACCAGTCTGCCAGTAACACGGTCGCGACAGAGATACTGGCCGTGCGCGTTGCTCCAGAGCGTGTCCAGCGCCGCGAGACCCTTGGCGGCGCGCTCGCGGTTGCGGGCAGCGATGTCGGGCTCGCCCAGTTCCTCGGCAAGGTCAGCAAGGTCGGTGGCGGAGCGGATCAGGATGGCGTTGAAACCCGGATCGACCACCCTGAACGGCGAGGCGTCGTGGAGTTTGGCGTTGTCCCAGCCAAGGGAGCGGAAGAGTTGCACCAGATAAAGGTAGCGGTCGTATTGCGCCTTGGTCGGTCGGTGCGCCGGGTCCGCATGCTGCGTATCGCGACGCACATAAGGCTCGATGCCGTCGGTCGGCACGCGTTCGAAGGCCTCGTCCCAATCGACGGAATTGTCGCGGCCGGACTCCCAGGGGTGAAGGATGGCGACCAGCCCCTCGTTGTGCGGATCGCGCATTTCATAAAACCAGCGGTGCCAGGCATCGATCTTGGGCAACAGTGCCCGGGCACGGCTGACCGCCTCGGACTTGTCGGTGGCGCGGTCGTAAAGCCGCTTGACGGCAAAACCCGCGACAGGCGGCTGGGTGATGCCGGAGGTCGGCGTCGGCCGCTTTGTGTCCCAGACGTTCGGGCCGGGGAAATAGCCGTCTGAGTATACATGGAAGACGATGTGCGGCACCATGCCGTCGGGCCACTGGTTGGCGAGCAGTGTCTCGATCTCGGTCCAGGCGCGAGCCTCGTCATAGTGGAACTGGCCAAGCGCGGTGAGGCAGGAATCCCAGTTCCATTGAAACGGGTAGAGACCCTTGGTGGGGATGGTGTAGCTCCCCTGGTCGTTCTCCTTCAGCACCTCGAGCGCATGGTCGTAGATCTTCTCGGTTTGCTGGGTCATGGGGTACTCCTGGTCTAGAGGCGCGTCGCGCTGGCGAAGATCTCGGCGATCTTTGCGTGGCCGGCGGCATTGGGATGTAAGTTGTCGGCGAGGATGAGCGCGGCGTAATCAAACTCGCGGCAGTCGGGCCGGGCATCAATTCACGGCCTTGGTAGTCTCGGGATCGAACCAGCGCACGCGGTCAGGCTTCGGCAGGAGGCTGAGTTCATCGCCGGGCGCAACCTTGAGATCGCTGTCGAGCACGGCACGGAACAGCTTGCCGTCAACTTCAGTCGTCACCAATGTATGCGCGCCGAGCGGCTCGATCACACGGGCTGTCGCCTTGAGGCCGCCAGCGCCGACCGTGAGGTCTTCGGGCCGGATAGCGAATTCGAGCTTGGCGCCGCCATTGCTCGGACCATCCAGCGCGATGCCGGCGACATGATAGCGACCATCGCCATTCTTCTGCGCCGGCAGGAAGTTCATCGGCGGGTTGCCGATGAAGCTGCCGACGAAGCGAGCGGCGGGATTGCGGTAGACTTCCACAGGAGAGGCAGCCTGGACGATGTGGCCGCCATTCATCACCGAGATCCGGTCGGCGAGCGACATGGCCTCGACCTGGTCGTGGGTCACGTAGATGGTGGTGGTCTTTGAGTTCGCCAGCACGCCTTTGAGCTCGGCGCGCATCTCGAGGCGCAACAGCGCGTCCAGGTTGGAGAGCGGCTCATCCATCAGGATTACGTCCGGCTCCATGGCGAGTGCGCGCGCCACGGCGACGCGCTGGCGCTGCCCGCCAGAGAGCTGGCCGGAATAGCGTTTCAAGAGCTGCTCTATGTGCATGAGCTCGGCGGTTCGGGTGACGCGCTTTTCCACCTCCGCCTGCGGCAGCCGCTTCATGCGGAGGCCAAAGGCGATATTCTCGAAGACGGTGAGATGCGGAAACACCGCGTAGTTCTGGAACACCATGGCAATGCCGCGCTCGCGCGGCGGCAACTGGTCGACGCGCTTGCCGCCGATCCAGACCTCGCCCTGGGTCGGACTCTCGAGCCCTGCGATGATGCGCAGCAGCGTAGTCTTGCCACAGCCCGAGGCGCCGAGCAGCACCATGAATTCCTGGTCCGCTATAGTGAGGTCGATCGAGTGCAGGGCCTTGAAGGACCCAAAACTCTTGGCGACACCCTTGATCTGGATTTCGGCCATTGAGACCTCCTAGCGGTTGGCGATGCCCCACATCGCGAACATGTATTTGCGGACGGCGAAGATGAAGATCAGCGCCGGGATGACGAGCGCCGCGCCGCCGGCAAAGCGCAGATGCAGCGGCGACACGGAAAGCGACTGGAGGAGAAACGCGGTCAGCGTGCGGTTCTGTACGGTCAGCACCGAGGCGGCGAACACCTCGTTCCATGAGATGGTAAAGGCAAAGATGGCCGAGGCCGTGATCCCGGGCAGCACCAGTGGCAGCACCACCTTCTGGAACGCCTGCAGCCGGTTGCAGCCGAGCGTCCACGCCGCCTCCTCGAGTTCCAGGGGAATGCCCGAAAAGATCGAGAAGGTGATCAGGACGGCAAAAGGGATGGCGAGTGTCGTATGCACCAGCGCCAATCCGATCGGCGTATCGTCGAGGCCGACGCGAATGAACATCACCGCGATCGGTAGCGCCAGGAGCGGCAGAGGGAAGGCGCGCGTCATCAGCACCAGCATGCGGAAGGTGGCCTTGCCGGGAAAGTCGAAGCGGGACAGTGCATACCCGGCTGGTGCGCCGATAGCGATCGAGAGGATCATGGTCAGCACGGCCACGAGCACCGAGTTCCACAGCGCTTTCAGCACGCCCTCGAACGACAGGAAGAACTGGATCGAGCCCATATCGAAGCTGGGTACGCCGGTCTTGGGGAATGCGGTGACCTCCTGCGGCGAGGAGAGCGTGTTGACTGCAAGCAGGTAGATCGGCACGAGCACCCACGCGCAGAGCAGTACCACCCCCGCCCAGAACAGGAACTTGCCCGCCGCCCCGATGTCGGAAACGGCCCGCGGCTTGTCGGTCGTAGCGACGGCAGCGCTCATATCGTGGCTCCCTTCGGCGTCCGCAGCACGCGAAGGAACACGAGCGTGGCGGCGATCGAGATGGCGAGGATGACGAGCGCGAAGGCGGCGGCGACGTTGCGGTCGTTGAGCGCGAACTGCCAGTTGAATGTTTCACCTACGAGCACTGGCAGCGTCGTGCCGCCGAGCGCCACCACGACGGCGAAAACCTCGAACGCCGCGATGGTACGGAGGATCAGCGCCGTCTGTATCGAGGGCTTGAGCATTGGCAACGTCACCTTGACGAAGCGTTTCCACGGCCCTGCCCCGAACACCTCCGCGGCCTCATAGTATTCCTTGGGGATGAGCCCCATGCCGGACACAAGGATGACCATGACGATTGCGGTGGCGCGCCAGAGTTCAGCAAGGATCACGGCGACGAAGATGATCCAGAGGTTCTGGTAACCCAGAAAGAGCACAGGCCTTTCGACGATCCCCAGCCCCACCAGCATGGAATTGAGAAAGCCCGACTGCTCGAAGATGGCGAGCCAGATGATCCCCGCTGCGAGGTCGGAAAGACCGAGCGGAATGGTGAAGATGTAGAGAATGGTGTTGCGGGCGGTGTTGAGCTTGGCGACGACCTGCGCCATGGCGAGAGCCATCACCAGCTGCAGCGGCACCACGATAGCCGCGAGGATGATGGTGTTCCAGAAGGTCGGCCAGAACTTCCAGTTGCTGGTCATGGTCTGGAAATGCTGCATCGTAAAGCCGCCCTCGGTGGTGAAGGCGAGCCAGGCGATCTGCAGGAACGGCCACAGGAAGAAGACGACGAGGAAGATCGTCGCCGGGGCCAGCAGCAGATAGGGCAGTGTCTTGCTGTTCATGGTTCGCTCACCGCGCGGCTGGGACTGCCCGGAGCATGGCCCCGGGCAGTCAAGGTCGGGAGGACCTTATTCGACCGGGCACGGACCTTCGGACGGGGCGTCCGGCAGCCAGCAAGGCGCGCCAGTGGTAACCATCAGCTGGCGCAGCGTTTCGGCCTGCTGATCGAGCACTTCACGCACCGGCTGGTTGGCGAGCACGATGCGCTCGAAGGCATCGATATAGACCTGGTTGAACTGGCCGCCCTTGTCGCCCAGACCGATCGGCAGCAGCGCCGGCAGGGCATCCGGCGAAGCCGTCATCGCCGAAATGGCCGGACCGAGTGCCTTGGCTGAGCTCGGCAGTTCCGCGGGCATAGCGGCGTCCGTGGTGGGGAAGAAGTTGGTGGCGAGAAGCGTCGCCACCTGCTGCTCAGGCTGCATCATGTACTTGATGAGCTCTTTGGACTTGGCGATGTCCGGCGAGCTCTTGGGCACAGCAATGCCGGCGAGCACCGGCATGAAGGCGCGGCCCTTAGGACCCGATGGCGCCGGGAAGGCGACGAAGTCGTCGGGCTTCTGGTTGAAGGCTTCCGACAGGCGGGCAATGTGGTCGAAGGCGAGCCATACGTCGCCGGTCAGCAGCGGCTCCTGCATGAAGTCGTAGTTGGTCGAAGCCGGGTTGGTGTACTGCCATAACTCCTTGAACTTGCCCCAGGCCTCTTCGGCCTCCGCCGAACGGAACTTGGTGACCTCGGAACCGGTATAGGCCGGCAGCAGGAAGCCCTGGAAGAAGCGGTGCTTCAAACCCTTCGGGCCGGCCGGAAAGCCGAACTTCGGCGAACCGGTCTGCTCGGCCAGGTTCTTGGCCCAGGCGATGACCTGGTCATAAGTCAGGTTGTTGATGTCCGCGCCCTCGGGCAGGTATTGCAGCGCCTGCTTGTTGGCGGCCATCACGTAGTTGGCCTGCATCCACGGCAGGAACTTCTGCTCGGTGGTGCCCAACTTGCCCAGTTCCATGAAGGCTGGGCTGACATTAACGCCGGTCAGGTCGACATCGGAGAGGTCGACCCAGCTGTCGGCGAAGGTGGAGAGGTCGCCGTAGAGACCGCCCACGACGCCGATGGCACCCGAGCCGGCTTCGGTCTCGGCCTGGATGCGGGTGATGAACGGGCCGGGTTCCTGCGGCTGGAAGTCCACGCCGCCGGGAAAATCCTTGAGCACCTGCTCGCGCATCTTCTGGGTCTCTTCGACCGGCACCGCCTGGTTCGACCAGAACAGCAGTTGCGCTTGCGCCGTACTGGCGCCGAGGCCGATCGCCAGTGCAGCGACGGCGAGAGTCTTGAGTGTGCGTTTCACGTCTTGTCTCCTCCCTGTTAAACTAGACTTTGCGGACCGTTTCGGGGACCGGTCCGTGGCTGGCACGCGCCACGAGTTTGGGCGCAATGAGTTTGGTGAGCGGTGTCGTCGGTTTCCTTTCGATGACGCTGACCAGCATGCCGGCAATCTCACGCGCCGATTCCCGCGTACTTGCCTCGAACGTGGTGAGGCCCGGCGGCGCGTAGGCAGCGGCGGTGATGTTGTCGAAGCCGACGACCGAGAGGTCGCGCGGAATGGAAAGCCCCGCTCGCGATGCCTCTTCCATGATGGTGAGGGCCAGTTCGTCGAAAAGGCCGATCAGAGCCGTCGGCCGCCGCTCGGCATGGATCAGTGAATTGACGGCCGCTACCGTCGCGCCACGATCGAAGCGCGGCGCACTGGCGACATCGAGGATCACGTTGGGGTCGCCCCGCCGCGCGATGGCGTCGCGCAGTCCACGCTCGCGCAGATGCCGGAAGGTCATCGGATCGGAGATCGAGACGAGGCCGAAATGCCGGTGACCGAGATCGTAGAGGAGATCGAAGGCTTCGCTGAAGGCAGCGTTGCTGTCGGCATCGAGCCAGTTGAACGCCGCCGAAGAGTCCAGCATGCGGCCATGGGCGACGAACGGAAACTTGCGGTCCAGAAGGTAGGAGAGGCGCTCGTCGGCTTCCCCGATACGCGGGACCACTACGCCGTCGGCACGCCCGGACTCGACGACGTGCCTGAGCACCGACAGCTCCGAACGACCCGCCGGTACGGTGGCGATGAACAGGTCCATGCCGTGTTCGACCAACCCCTCACCCAGCCCCGTGAGAAATTCGCCGAGATAAGAGTCGATGAAGTTCGGGCCGCGCACCGGCATGACGAAGCCGACGAAACCGGAACGGCCCGATACCAGTTGGCGCGCCGCAAGGTTGGGCACATAACCATATTGCTTGGCCGCTTCAGCGACCCGTTGGCGCGTCTTGAGCGCTATCGCAGTATCGCCCGATAGTGCACGCGACACCGTCCCGACGGATACGTCGAGTCTCGCCGCCAATTCGCGGAGTGTCAAACCTGCCAATTATGCTCCTCCCCGAGCTTGACCCTCTTTTAAACGCTTTCCACCGAGTTGCAAACGTTTTAAATTTGAGTCGCGCGGGTTGGGCTGATGCACGCGCAATCACGTCGGCTAAGGAATCGTGGGCTACAACGTGTGAGGGTCGCTTGGCAACACGGACCACAATCGTTCCCGCTGGTGAGAACGTCCTGGTCGGTCGGCGCTGGATTCCTGCCGCCGGCACATCAGTAGCCCCCGGTGCAGGAGATGCGGGCTGCATGAAAGCTGTTCTGGCGGAAATTGGCTCTTCTTCAAGGCGTCGAGAGGGCTCTCGTGTCATCAACGGCCGTTGATGGTTGTCAGTGAGTGATCCTTTGCACTGCGCTACCACCTCGGTGAAACACCGAAACTGGACACTCCAATGGACATGCGCGCGCCCTCCGAGATCGCAAAGAGGAGCCCATATACGGGTTTCGACCGCTTGCCGATCGGGGGCGAATGGCGCCAAGGCAAGATGCGCGCACTCAAGGACATCGATCCTTTTACCGACGAGGTCCTGCTCGAAATCCCGAAGGCGGACCATACCGATCTCGATGACGCGTATGCCGCGGCCGCCCGCGCCCAGATAGCATGGGCGAAAGAGCCGGCAAGCGCTCGGGGAAAGGTTCTGCATGAGGCGGCTCACATCATGGAGATGCGTCGTGATGAGATCGTCTCCTGGCTCATTCGCGAGTCCGGCAGCACGCGCCTGAAGGCAAACCTGGAATGGGAGTCGGCACACGCGATCATGTCTTGGGCCGCCTCGGTCCCAAGCCAGGTCAATGGCCGGCTCCTGCCGACCGACATCCGCGGCAAGTCCAGCTCAGTACTACGCAAGCCGGTGGGGGTCGTAGGCGTGATCAGCCCATGGAACTGGCCATGGCACCTCTCCACCCGCTCGGTCGCACCCGCCTTGGCGGTGGGAAACGCTGTGGTGATCAAGCCCGCGAGCGATACGCCGGTGACAGGCGGACTGCTGCTGGCGAAGGTTTTCGAGGAGGCCGGCCTGCCCTCCGGCCTTCTCAACGTAACCCTCGGACCGGGCGAGGAAATCGGTGAGGCCTTCGTCACTAACCCGACGCCGCGCGTCATCTCATTCACCGGTTCAACGGCCGTCGGCCGCAAGATCGCCGAACTCGCCGCCAAGGCGGCAATCATCAAGCGGGTCGATCTGGAACTCGGTGGCAATGGTCCCTTCGTGGTGCTCGACGACGCCGATCTCGATCACGCCGTCGAGGCCGCGGTGTTGGCAAATTCCTGCACCAGGGCCAGATCTGCATCGCCATCAACCGCATCATCCTCGATGACCACGTCTACGACGCATTTCTCGACCGCTTCGTCACGCGGGTCAAAGCGTTGAAGGTGGGAAATCCGCACGATGACGACACGGTCATTGGACCCATCATCAACGACTCGCAGCTCGACCGGCTCATCAAGCGCATCGATGGCGCACGTCATGGTGGCGCACGGGAGCTGGTTGGGGGAAAAGCCTCTGGGCGCGTCTTGCCGCCCCACGTCTTTGCCGACGTGACGAACGAAATGGAACTCGCGCGCGAAGAGATATTCGGGCCCATCGCGCCCATCATCCGGGCCCATGGCGAGGATGAGGCGCTCGCCCTGGCCAACGCCACGCAATACGGTCTCGCGGGAGCGGTTTTCACGGCCGACCTGGCCCGCGGCGCCCGATTTGCCGAGCACATGCAGGTCGGTATGGCGCACGTCAACGACCAGCCGGTGATCGATCTGCCCACCTGTCCCTTTGGCGGCGAAAAGAACTCGGGCATCGGCCGCTTCAACGGCGAGTGGGTCATCGAAGCCTTTACCAGCGATCAATGGGCCAGCGTGCAGCACACGCCACGATGCTATCCGTGGACGGCGTCCGAAGTGCAGGGGCCGTGGTCGTGACCGATTCTCAGACGGAACACACACCAGGCGAGTATTGGCGCCCAGGAGCATCCATGGCTGTACTCACCTCGCCCCGAACCGTCACCCTTCCCAATGAAGAGGTGATACCCGCGCTGGGTCAGGGCACCTGGCATATGGCGGAGGACGCACGACGCCGGGCGGATGAGATCGCTGCGTTGCGCCTTGGCATCGACCTGGGCATGACCTTGATCGACACGGCTGAAATGTACGCCAATGGCGGTGCCGAAGTGCTCGTTGGAGAAGCGATCGAAGGAAGGCGCGACGAGGTCTTCCTGGTCAGCAAAGTCCTCCCTCAGCACGCGAGCGTCCACGGGACCATCGCCGCTTGCGACGGCAGTCTGCGGCGGCTCGGAGTGGACGTGATCGACCTTTACCTGCTGCACTGGCGGGGTCGTATTCCGCTCGAGGAAACCCTCGAGGCCTTCGAACGACTGCTGTTCGCTGGCAAGATCAGCAGCTGGGGAGTCAGCAACTTCGACCTGCCAGACATGCAGGATCTCATCGGCACTCCAGGCGGCAGGGGAGTGAGCATCAACCAGGTGCTTTATAATCTGCAGTACCGCGGCATCGAATACGATCTGCTGCCGTGGTGCGAACGCAGCGGGTTGCCGATCATGGCGTATTCCCCGATTGAGCAGGGGCTGTTCCTGAACCACCCGGCGCTCCAGGCCGTGGCAGTGCGGCATGACGCTACGCCGGCGCAGGTGGCGCTAGCCTGGGTGCTGCGGAACCCCAGTGTTTGCGCGATCCCGCGTGCAGGCAACCCGGCACACGTCCGGGAGAACCGCTTGGCCCTCGACATGCTTCTGTCGGCGGCCGACCTCGCCGAGCTGGATCGCGCGTTTCCTCCTCCCACTCGAAAGCAGCCCCTCGCGGTGCATTAGGACCCGCGTTGGAGAGTTGCGATGAACCAGTGAGGATCAGGATGCCAATCGACCCGCGTGACGAGAGGATGTTTCCGAAGTTCTCCCAGTCTGAAATCGATCGGCTGAGTCGCTTCGGCCAGATGCGCCATTACAAGAAGAACCAGCCGCTTTTCGTGACCGGAGAAGCGGCCCCCGGCATGTTCGTGCTCAAGCGCGGTCGCGTCCAGGTGACCCGACGGGACCCACTGGGGCGTCTCGCTCCGATAGTGGAAGAGACTGCCGGTGACTTCGTCGCAGAAGTGGAACAGCTGTCCAGTCGGCCGGCATTGGTGGACGTTCACGCTGTCGAGGAGGTGGAGGCACTCCTCATTCCGACCGAGAACCTGCGCAGCGTCATGAATGCGGAACCCGAACTTGGCGACCGTATCATGCACGCCTTGATCCTGCGCCGCACCGCGCTGATCGAAGTGGGTGCCGGCGGACCGGTGCTGATCGGGCCCGAGGACTCTCCCGACATCGTGCGGCTGCAGGGATTCCTAACCCGCAACGCCTATCCCTATCAGGTGCTCGACCCCGCCAAGGATCGCGATGCCGCGGATCTCGTCAAGAAATACGCGCCGGATTCGAGCGACCTTCCACTGGCCGTATGTCCCAATGGCTCCATCCTGAAAAAGCCAAGCGAGTCAGAACTGGCGCGCGCACTTGGTATGGTGAGGACGGACATCAAGGATCGAACCTACGACGTTGCCATCGTGGGCGCCGGCCCAGCGGGGCTTGCTACCGCGGTCTATGCAGCCTCCGAGGGGCTTTCGATCGTGGTGTTCGATGCCCAGGCGTTCGGCGGCCAGGCTGCCGCCAGTGCGCGGATCGAGAACTATCTCGGCTTCCCGACCGGCATATCTGGTCAAGACCTGACCGGGCGAGCCCATGTGCAGGCGCAGAAGTTCGGTGCCGAAATGGCGATCCCAGTCGGTGTTTCACGCCTGGACTGCGATCACCGTCCGCTGGCGCTGGAATTCGGCGACGATAGCCGCACGAAAGCTTCGGCCGTAGTGATTGCGTCCGGCGCGCGCTACCGGCGGCTCGATGTTCCCAACCTGCACCAATTCGAAGGTCGGGGCGTCTGGTATTGGGCGTCGCCAATCGAAGCACGGCTATGCCGGAGCGAGGAAATCGTTCTGGTGGGCGGTGGCAACTCGGCGGGCCAGGCAGCCGTGTTCCTGCGCGACTACGCCGCCAAGATCTGGATACTCGTGCGTGGGCCGAGCCTTTCCGACAGCATGTCGCAGTATCTGATCGACCGCATCTCTGCCACGAACAACATCGAGGTTCTGACGAACACGGAAGTCGTCGCGCTTTCGGGCGCCCCGCAAGGACAACTCGATCGTGTCAGATGGCGCAATCGGGTTTCGGGTGAGGACGCCGAAAAGCCGATCCGGCATCTCTTTCTTTTCATTGGTGCCGATCCAGCGACAGAGTGGCTGCAGGGCTGCGTCTCTCTTGACGCCAAAGGGTTTGTGCAAACGGGCGCCAGCGTGCCGCAGGAATTCCGCTCCGCTGAGAACGGGGCACAGCCGCTATCGCTGCAATCGAGCATGCCCGGCGTATTTGCAGTCGGCGACGTGCGCTCCGGCTCGGTCAAGCGCGTCGGCGCGGCGATCGGCGAAGGAGCCGCAGCGGTGGCCCAACTGCATACCTATCTCGCCGGCAGAACCAAGGCCGCCGCCGCTCACCACCCATCCGGGCATTCCGGTAAATCGCGGATCGAGTCGTCCGCATCGCCCACGGCCACATCGTCACCACCGAGGTAAAAGCCGCGAGGACGGCCTGCGACCTGGGATCAACCCAAATCTGGCGCCTAGCCCGCTCCGCACTAGATCGCTGTGGGCCATGGACCTCCAAAGTTTCAAGCTGCCGTTGCCGTGGATCAGCAATCGACGTTCGGCAGCACTGCGTGGCCCAGCGTTCGTTCGCTTTCTGATGCCCATCAATGCCGAACCGCAGTCGGTTCCCTATAAGGTACTCAATTCGTTGGCCCAATCGGGCTGCCAGCCGGTTACGACCGCGCTGCGTCCCTCGCACCCAGAAACGATGAGGTATTCATGCTGGTCCGTGTCAAGGCAAGGGTCGAGTCCGTTAGTGAAGCCGAGGAACTGGTCGACATCACCCGTACGCGCAAGATCGGCCCCGTCATCGGCGCACTCATTCAAGAGATCGAGCGGGCCCATCCGGGGGTATCGTTGCTCGATCATATCCTGACCGTTGAGAGCAGGCCGACCAAGGGACGGGCGGAAGACACGGTAGTCATCAGGTAGTGCGGCAAGCAGAGAGATCGCTACAGCCCACGAACCGCGGAACGCGCGTCAGGGCCCGAAAGATGGCGCGCCGCTTTCGCTGCACCCGTCCGTCACGCCGCGTCACACACTAGTGGACGGAGCCGTGCTCCAGCTTCGATTGCAAGGCCAGCGTGCCGTAAATGAGACAGAAGCCCTGCATGATCGCCAGATAGTTCGTACGGCGCGAAGCAAAACCCTCAGCCATTCGAAGTAGTTCTGGGTTGTCCTTCCCCAGCTGGTCGCAAGCCGCCAGGGTGAACTGATCCTCGCCAAGCTCCGAGAGCTCCTCGACTATGCGTGCCCTCGTTTCGGCGGTGACACGCGGTAGACGAAAGCCGAGCGACGCCCGCGCCTCGGCGATGAGCAGGCGATAGAACATCGCAAAGCCGGTCATCACGTCCATCGTGGCGGTGCTGAGATCGTTGGCGCACCGGGTCATCATGTCGAGAATCTCCGGATTCTCGTCGGCAAGAAGGGCGGAGACTTCGGCGCGGCAGGCTGCTGGCCCGAAGTCATCGAACTCGCGGGAGACACGCTCGTGCGTCAGTTCGCTCACGCGGGGCACAAAGGTGATCATACTTAGTCTCCAGATAGAGGCGGCGACTCTCTCAAATCGATACAAGGCGTGGAACTTACCATTCGGACAGGTGCATTAAAGTTTGTTCAGAAGCCTGACCGGCTGGCCAGTCGCTCCTGCTTCAGGAGGCCGGTTGACCAGCACGTCGGATCGACGCACGCGCCAAAGAGCAAGCCACTGGTCAGCCCCCGCCCGTTCCGGGCACGCCCTTAGCGGGGAACTCCGCAATAGGCATTGTCTGCGACTTCCCCGAAGCTGCCCATGTCGACCAAAATCGATGGACCACATGGTCCATGAAAAGACAGACATGGAGGCCATCATGAACATGCACGCTGCCATTGCTCCTGCCGCATTTACTCATTCTTCCGCCGGGTCGTCGGAAGCATCCACAGCCTCTCAAATCCTTCGGCCCTTCGCGGCCATCAAGCGCTGGCCCCGCGATCAGGACATCATCTATCAGGGCGGCACAGCGGACGACTGGTACTGCGTGATTTCGGGAGCCTGCCGACAATGCATGGTGCGGCCGGATGGTCGGCGGCGGATCGTGGACATTCTGCTTCCCGGGGACTTCTTCGGCTTTGCGGCCGGATCTGCCCATCGCTTCGCGGTGCAGGCGATTACCGCGGACACTATCGTTGCGAGTTATTCGCGAAGCCAGATCGAGGCAGCAGCCGACGCTGATCCTCGTGTTGCTCGGGCAATTCGAGAACGAGCGTTCTCTACGATCGAACGACTCCAGGAGCACCTGCTGATCGTCGGCACGATGAGAGCTGCAGAGAAAGTCCGGGCATTTCTTTGCTTTATGTTCGAACGCTTGCCGAACCGCCGAGGCAGCGGCATCACGTTGCCGGTGTCGCGCTACGACATTGGGGACCAACTCGGCATCTCGGCCGAAACAGTAAGCCGCGCTATCACCGAGTTGAAGGGCGGGGGCACCATTCACCTCGGTAGCCCAAGAGACCTGCAGACGGTCGAACCACGCTACCCGGACTAAAGGTTGTGAGTGCTGTGGACACTGTAGAGACATTGGCGGACAGGTTGACCGTCCGCGAGGCAGCGGGCGTGTTCAGAACCAAGGACTCCCTCGAGCGCGCTATCAAGACGCTGCTGACGTCCGGCTTTGACCGCAGTGATATCGACATCCTTGGCGACACTGATGTCTTGGTTCGTCGTCTCGGCACGACAGTGCCAGTCGAAGAGCTTGCCGACATCCCCGATGCCCCGCGGCACTCCCTTGTCACTCGGGAGGATCAACGTCTGACGGCAATCGCCGTCTTCCAAACCCTGTTCGCGGTAGGTGCATTGGCGGGAGGAGCCGCGGTCGTAACAAGCGGAGGCAGCGTTCCCTCGGCTATTGTCGTGGCAATTGTCGCCGGACTGACCGCCGGGCTCATAGGTTTCGGGCTCTCCCGCAGACTGCTCAGGAGCTTCGAGCGGCTGATCAACGACAATCTGGCGGCGGGGGGGGTTGATTCTTTGGGTGCGCGTTCAAGATGCCGAGCACGAGTGGCGTGCAGTCGAGATTCTGCAGAACAGCGGCGCTGACGCGGTTCGTGTCCACGAAATCGAGATCGGTAAGCCGATCAGCGATTTGCCACTTGCCCGTGCTCGACCTGATCCGGCGCTCAAGCAGCCAACCCACTGACGACCGTCAACGCTTCCCAGCTGCGCACGCAGAACAATGGGGCAGGCATCGAGCAGGCCCGCGCTTCGCGGCGCCTTCGCGCCGGTTGAAGGAGACGAGCAATGGCGACGCGAGTGATCGGCATCGATCTCGGGACCACCAATAGCTGCGTGGCGATCATGGAGGGCCGGCAGTCCAAGGTCATTGAGAACGAAGAAGGCCAGCGGACGACGCCGTCTTACGTGGCCTTCGCCAAGGACGGGCAAATTCTGGTGGGCTGGCCAGCCAAGCGCCAGGCCGTGACCAACCCGGAAAACACTGTCTTTGCCATCAAGCGTCTGATCGGCCGACGTTTCGACGATCCGCTGGTGGACAAGGACAAGGGGCTGGTGCCTTACAAGATCGTCCCCGGACCCAATGGGGACGCCTGGGTGGAATGCGCGGGCAAGAAATACAGCCCCAGCCAGATCAGCTCCTTCATCCTCACCAAGATGAAGGAGACCGCGGAGCGCTATCTCGGGGACAAGGTCACCCAGGCGGTGATCACGGTTCCAGCCTATTTCAACGACTCGCAGCGTCAGGCAACCAAGGATGCTGGACAGATCGCCGGACTGGAGGTCCTTCGCATCATCAACGAGCCGACAGCGGCGGCTCTCGCCTATGGCCTCGAAAAGCAGGGACACGGCGAAGTAGCGATCTATGACCTCGGCGGTGGCACATTCGACATCTCCATTCTCGATATCGGCGACGGCGTATTCGAGGTCCGAGCGACCAACGGTGACACGTTCCTGGGTGGAGAGGATTTCGACCAGCGCCTGTGTTTCGTCTCCGATCGCCAGGTCGCTGGGTGGCAACCCTGTGAGGCCGCCCAGGTAGTCGGTGAGCTGCAACTCCGCGTTAAGCAGACGGAACCGGTGGATCGATTCCTGGATTCCCTTGGTGATCGGTAGATCCCAAGGCTCGACCACGTCCCGGTCATTGGCCTTGGCGTTCGCCTCGCCGCGGACGATCAGGTCTGCGACCTTCCGCTGGACGAAACTCTCAAGCCGTCCAAAATCGCTTTTGTCGAGATCGAGGTCGCCCGATCGGCGGAACAATTTCTCGAGCCTATGGATGGTCGCCATGCGCACCTCACTTACTGAACGCCAACCTGTACCCTCTGGCGCCCCGCAAACCGTTGACGCCCGTCAGGGCCGCCCTCATGTGCCCTTCAGTGCCTGCTCGATCCAATCGACGATCGCCGATGTCGGCATCGCGCCCGAGGTCCTGGCGATCTCTCGCCCCTTCTTGATCATGACCATGCTCGGGATGCTGCGAATGCCATAGCGCCCGGCAATGGCGCATTCTGCCTCGGTGTCCAATTTGCCGAGCCGTACCCGCGGCTCCAGGGTCGGCGCCGCCTTCTCGAAATTGGGAGTCATCATTCGGCACGGGCCGCACCACGCCGCCCAGAAGTCGATTACAACTGGCAGGTCGCTCTTGAGCGCGTGCGAACGGAAGTTCGCACCGTTGAGCTCGACGACCTTGCCAGCGAAAAGAGGGTTGTGACACTTCCCGCATTTCGGGTTGTGATCGAGTTTCGCACGGGGAATGCGGTTCATTGATGCATCGACCGGACAGGCGACGAGCAGCATCTCGGATGTTTCGGGGCCGCTATCGGTGGCTGTGTTGGACATCGCTACTCCTAGACGCGGCCCGGCTAGTAGACGGGCAGATGCGTATGGCGAGTGTGGACCAACTTTCAGCTTTGCTAACCAAAGCGACCCTCGCCTTGACATGGATCAGCATGACACTCTCTTGATTTCTGGCATCCTTTGGACATCAGTCCATTACCTAGCGATCTAGTTCATCGTTCAGACCGCGCGCCCAGAACAGACCGATGAGCGCTCCCTTGACTGGACGAATTATGAGTAGCGGTACCGCCACCGAGATCGGGACGAGCGCGCCGAGGTAGAGGAGTGGACTGCCGCGGCGATTCAACTCCATGTCCAGCATCACGAAAATGATCACATGCGTGACGATGGTGATAACGACAAAGGGAAGCAACAGACCGACGTTGTAGCGACCCAGGTATTCGCCGCAGATCGGACAATGCTCGACCTGCTGCAGGAACCCGGAGAACAGTGTCCCTTTCTCACACCGCGGACATCGTCCGCGCAGCCCAGCCTTCACGGCGCGCCAAACGCTTGCATTGGGTTCGCTGGACCCACTCATTCCTTAGTCCTCGAACCAACGGCAGCGGGCTCGCGCCAAATGGTTTGGCGTCGAGTGCCGGACTGCCAATCGATCGTCCAGCATCAGCACCAAGAATGGACTTCCGGAAATCTCCGTTACGGGTCAGCCCGTAGCCCGGTACGGCTGAACACCTGAGGTGACCTGGACCAGCCGACGCTAGAATTGGCGAACCGCGGATCGACATCTACGCGGATTTCCCCTGCCTCCGGTGAAATTCCGTGAACAGAGATTGCGGGCCAGATGAGGTGCCCCATGCCCAGACCGCCCTCGTTTGCCTCAACTCGTACTGCATGCCTCTATGCTCAGGGGCATGTAATCGCCAACACGCTTTCACCTGTTGACAGCCGTCAGGGTGCCAACCTGCAAGCCACTGCAGTCTGACAGGCGCCGGAGACGATCCGCGCCAAGGGAGCATGCACATGTCTAGCATTGCCAGGACTGTCATAGTCACGTTGTCATTATTTGCAGGTGTCGGGCTTGGGCACCCCATGGCGCAGGACGGCGCCGAGGTCTTGACCGGCACGGACGCCTTTGGCAGTTGGGAGCAGGATAAGCCAGGCGTCCGTCGCCAGTTCGCGGTCGAGGATCTACCCCAGCCCACCGCGAGTGAAACGCAGAATTTTGGTGCGATCGTTCCGATCCCGGACGGCGCCAAGCCGCTGGTGCCGGACGGTTTTACCGTCGAAGCGATTGCGCTGGATCTCAAGGGACCGCGAGCCATACGCGTCGCGCCCAATGGCGACCTGTTTATCGCTGAAAGCATGTCGAACATTGTGAAGGTGCTGCCCCTGGCAAAAGACGGCGAGACGGCACAGCCGCAAGTCTTCGCCAGTGGCCTCAACAAACCTTTCGGCATAGCCTTCTATCCGCCGGGCGCCGATCCGCAATGGATCTACATTGCCAATAGCGACAGCGTCATCCGCTACCCTTACAAGAGCGGTGACATCGAGGCGACGGGTGAGCCTGAAGTCATTGTTCCACGCATCCTGTGGACGCATCACTATACCCGCGACATCACCTTTACCGCTGACGGCAAGACCTTGCTGCTCGCGGTGGGATCGGGATCAAATGTCGCGCTCGACATGTTCCCCGTCTCGTTCATGGGGGGCATCGAAGCGGTCAACCAGAACCTGCCGCTCGGCGCGACCTGGGACACGGAGGAAGGACGCGCCATGGTCCTCGCCTATGATCCGGAGGGCAAGAACCAGCAGGTCTATGCTACCGGGCTCCGCAATTGTGCGGGCATCGCCATCCAACCAGCGACAGGCAATCCCTGGTGCGTCGTCAATGAGCGGGACGGGCTGGGCGACGACACCCCATTCGAATATGCCACCGCGGTGCAGCAGGGCGCGACTTATGGCTGGCCCTGGTACTATATCGGCGGACACGCGGATCCGCGCCACGCCGACGCGCGTCCGGACCTCCAGGACCAGGTGACGATACCAGACGTGCTGATGCAGGCCCATTCGGCCCCATTGCAGATCGCCTTCTACGAGGGCGAGATGTTCCCGGCCGAATACAAGGGCAGTGCCTTTGTTGCCATGCACGGCTCCTGGAACCGGGGCAAGCGCACCGGCTACAAGGTCGTCCGCCTCCTGTTCGATGAGGCAGGCAAGCCGACCGGAGCCTATGAGGACTTCATGACTGGAATGGTGGTTTCGGATACCGATGTCTGGGGCCGCCCGGTCGGCGTCGCCGTCGGCCAGGATGGATCGCTATTCGTCAGCGAGGACGGCAACGGCAGCATCTGGCGCATCGCCTACGGCGAGTCTGAAGGGCATTAGCGCTGATGACGACGGAGCTGCGAATTCCAGCAACGGAGTCTCCTGCATCAAAGCGGACACTCACGGGTCAATAGCGATGGTGGGCCTTCGCGATCTATTTCCGGTCGAGTTGAAGTCCGGCGATGGCTGCTTCCAGCAGAGCAGGCCACGCGGGTGGTATGCGGGCGCCGTGCGCATCGACCGCCACTACGTCGCAACTCACGTCGACGACATGGTTGCCCTCTGCCGTGGGGTAGCCAAGGACCTCGAAATGCAGATCGGCGTCCCATCCGTCGTGATAGTTCAGTTGGACCTTCCGCTGTTTGGAATAGCGCTGCATCGTGGCTTCGCCATCTACGGCCGGCATATTCAGGATCGATGCAAACCGGGCTTGTAGTGCCGTGCGCGAAAGGCCGCCAAGCCTGGTGGCTATGCCGACCCGTTTCATGATCGTGGTCGGTGGGGCTAGTTCGCCGACGACGGCAAAAACGTCTTGCGCAGCAGTGGCAAGTGGCTTCTCCGCTTCGTCAGTCGAGGTGAGGAAGATGCGGCCACTGAAGTCCTTGCCAAGAAATGCAACCTCCAGATCGTGACCATGGAAGTCGCCGGCAACGAACTCCCTGCAAGGCAGAGTCTGTGTGGGGACGCGACTCCGCAGGGAAACCTTGGGGCGCGAGGTCGCCAGTTGCGCGAAAACCATGTGTGCCGACAGCGACGGTGGATGGTTCTCCAGCCACCCCAAGTCGATGGACATCAGCTTCCATGCGAGCGGAATGTCGATATCCATCTTCGGTGAGCCAGCGCTCATATCAGCGCCCCTGAAGACAGGAACGGCGCGCGGCGAAGTGCGTCGAGATCCGCGGAACCCGTACAGAAGCAGCAGATTCGCAGCTGACTGGTTATGGCCGAGAAATGTGAGACAACGGCGTCGGCGGATGTCATGGCGGCCCCAAGCACACCGGCAGCCTGTCCCACGACGCCGGCGCCCAGCCGAAGTGCTTTCGCACAGTCGATGCCGTCGCGGATACCTCCCGATGCAATGACCAGGGCGTCGGGGCATCGGGCGACTACGTCCCGCAAGGCATCCGCAGTTGGCTGACCCCAGCCGGCGAAAGCGCGTGCGACCGAGGCTACGACGGGGTCTGCGATACGCTCCGCCTCAACGGCGGCCCAACTCGTGCCGCCGGCACCAGCAACATCGATGACCTTGACGCCAATATCAACCAGGCGCCTTGCGACGTCGCCGGAGATCCCGGCGCCCACCTCCTTGACGATGATAGGAACGCCAAGCACGCGCACCAGTCCGGCAATCTTGTCGAGAATGCCACGCCAGTCCCGATCACCTTCCGGCTGTACCGCCTCCTGCAGTGGGTTGAGGTGAATGATCAACGCGTCCGCCTCGATCATCTCGACGGCGCGCTGCGCCTGGTGCAAGCTGAAGCCCCTATTGAGCTGTGCAGCACCAAAGTTCCCAATCAACGGAATGCTCGGCGCAAGGCGACGCAACTCCTTGCCCAGACCTGCTGCGTCCGAACTCTCGATGGCCACGCGCTGCGATCCGACGGCCATGGCGATGCCAAGCTCCTGACATGCAACAGCAAGATTGCGGTTGATGTCTGCGGCTCGCGCGGGCCCACCGGTCATCGAGCTGACCAATAGCGGCGCTTTCAACGCTTTGCCCAAAAACTGCGTTGAAATGTCCACGTCGTCGAGATGAAGCTCGGGGAGAGCGTTGTGGACGAAGGTGAACCGCTCAAATCCCGTCGTGACCGAGTTGGCGGCACCCTTCCCGCTCAACACCACGTCGAGATGTTGGTTCTTCCTGTCTGTCAGCAAGTTAGGCGGCCCTTACCCCCGAATTACAGTCACAATGACCGGTTGCGCAGAGTTTGAATAGACAGCGGGCAAAAGGTTTGATCAGCATTAGTCATGGGAACACCTGGCCTGGCAACATCAGACCCGAAGCTTCTCGACACGCTCGCAGCGGTGCGCGGGGCGATCGAGGACTACCTCGTGTCGGCAGTCGATCTGCCGCCGCCGACACCTAAATCCCTGCGTGATGCGGTGACCTACGCTCTGGTCGGGCCGAGCAAGCGGGTGCGGCCTACTATCGTGCATCTGGTCGCCGCCGGCTCGTCACTCAATGCTGCTGCGGTGCAGGTTGGGGCAGCGGTGGAAATGGTCCATACGGCCTCCCTGATCCTCGACGACTTGCCATGCATGGATGACGCCCTCACCCGGCGCGGCCGGGAGGCCACCCATCGGGTGTTTGGCGAAGCCACCGCGATCCTTGCCTCGGTCGCTCTCCTCAACCGGGCCTTCGGCGTGCTGGCCGCGCTTGATGTGGATGATCCCGCCAAGAAGCTGCGTCTGATATCGATCCTCGAGGAGGCCGTGGGGTGGAACGGCCTCGTCGCCGGTCAGGAGCTCGACATACTGGGGAATGTCGATGGCGACCGGGCGTCCGCCGAGCACCTCAACTGGCTCAAGACCGGCGTCTTGTTCTGTGCAGCAGCCGAGATGGGTGGGGTGCTGGCCGACATGAGCCCCGAGAACCTATCCCATATCCGGGATTTCGCCCGTGAACTCGGGCTGGCGTTCCAACTCGCCGACGATATCGCCGACCGCACCGCGGTGGCGGAGGACGTCGGCAAGGATGTGCGCAAGGACGAGCGCAAGACCAACGTCGTCAGTCTCCTAGGCATCGAGGAGACAAGGCAAGCATGCCTTGCTCATCTTGCCCGTGCCGACCAGGCGCTGGAACTGAGCGGCGTCGACACTGCGCCGTTCAGATTGCTCCTGGACCGACACTTCAAGCTGAGCTCCGCGGTTTGATCGCACCTGCCCTCAGCGACGTGACACGAGAGGCGGTGCCCGTACTCGAGGTGAAGGGGCTCGACGTGTCCTATCGCCACCGGCAGGTGCTGCACGGTCTCGACCTCAGGATCGAGAGGGGAGCCGTGGTCGGCCTGTTGGGTCCCAACGGCGCCGGCAAGACCACGTTGATCCGCACCATCTGCGGCCGGGTCCGACCGGCAAGCGGCACTGTCAGCATCGAAGGCCGGCCAAACCGCGAGCGCGCCACGCTCAACCGGGTTGGTCTGGTTCCCCAGGAGATCGGTCTTTATCCGCACCTGACCGTCGAGGAAAACCTCGTGGCATTTGCCCGGCTCTCCGGTCTTTCGGCGTCGGCAACCAGAGAGGCTGTGGAATGGGCGCTGGACGTGGCAAGACTCGCCACCCGCAGCCATGACCGTGTAGCGATCCTTTCAGGAGGATGGAAGCGACGCGCCAACATCGCCGCGGCGATCCTCCACAATCCGGCGTTGCTCATCCTCGACGAACCGACCGTCGGCGTCGATGTCGATGCACGCAACGACCTGCATGACTTGATCAGCCAGTTGGCCGGCGGCGGCATGGGCGTGCTGATCGCGACCCACGACCTCGAACAAGCTGAGGCGATCTGCACACGAGTGGGCTTTCTGCTCGATGGCCGCATCGAACTCAGCGGCAAGCCGCAGGACCTGGTCGACGACCATTTCGGAAACCAGGCGGTCATCGTCATCGAGCTGCGGCGAGCCGCAACGGAGGCCCAGCGCAATGCCCTGACCAGGGCCGGATTCTCGTCCGGCAATGCCGGCATGAGTTGGACGATCTATGGCGATGCCGATGATGCCGTGGTCAACAATCTCTCGGTGCGGCTGACGCGGCTTGGCGTCGATGCCAGGGAGATCCGGCACCGGAAGCCCGGCCTCGACACCCTGTTTCTCAAGCTGACGCGCAGGGGCGCTGAGGTGGCGCCGAAATGATCCTCGCCATGCTCAAAGTCATGGCGCTCGGCCTCGTGCGGGATCGTGGCGCACTGGCTATGGCGTTCTTGCTGCCGCCTATGATCTTCGTGATCTTCGCCGCGATCTTTTCGGGCACGAGCGGCGACGAACTGCGCCTCAAGCTGGCCTATGGCAGTGCACAGACGTCTGATGTCGCCCGGCGGTTCGAAGCGGCGGTGCGGGCCGAACCCAGCTTTCGCATGCTTCCGACATCGTATCAGACCGAAGCGGAGGTGCGGCAGGCCGTCATGCAGGGCAAGGCGGATGTCGGGCTGATCCTGCGCGGCAACCTTGAGGACGACACGGACGAGTCGCCTCTCCTGGTGCTGGTCGACCCTGGCAAAGTCATGGGTGGCGCGATCGTTGCCGGCCAGGTGCAGCGACTATTGGCGGGACAGCTGGTGGATGTCGGCATCTCCCGGACCGCGCCGGCCATCGAGGCGCTGGTGGGAGGCTTCAGCCCGGAACAGGCTGCACGCCTCAGCCAGGCGATAGCGGCCATGGCCGAAGAGCCGCCCGAGGAGACGGCGGGTGTCGTCGTCACCGAGACACTGTCGGGCGGCGGGAGTGCCGCAGCCACGATCACTTACTATGCCGGCGCGGTCGCCATCCTGTTCCTGCTCTTTTCTGCGATGCAGGGGGCGGCAACGCTCATCGAGGAGCGGGATTCCGGGATCATCGATCGGCTGGCCGTTGGTCCAGCGAGCACCGATGTCGTCGTGCTTGGCAAATTCCTCTTTCTGACCATTCAGGGCATCGTTCAGGTTGCGTTGATCTTTGTGGTCGCGGCCCTGCTCTACGGCGTCGACTTTGTCGCCCAGTTGCCGGCCTGGCTGGTCATCACCGCACTTTCGTCGGGCGCTGCGGCAGGTCTGGGGCTGGCGGTGGCCTCGGCCTGCACCTCCAAGCAGCAAGCGCAGACCATTTCAACGTTCGTGGTCCTCGTCTTTTCGGCCATCGGCGGGTCCATGGTGCCGCGCTTCATGATGCCGCCTTGGTTACAGGATATCGGGTGGTACACTCCAAACGCCTGGTCGATAGAGGCGTATCAGGGGGTGCTGTGGCGGGATGAGGCGTTCGCCTCGTTGGTCTCGTCACTGGTTCCGCTCGTAGGCCTCGCGATCAGCGGCGTACTGGTTGCCGTGGTGGTATCGCGGTGGCGGCTCCGCATCTAGGAGGACAAGATGGTCCTGGCTAACCCTAAGGCAGCAGCCAACCTCAGCAGCCGTGACGTGACCGTCGGCCTGGTGCTGGCAGCTCTGATTATCGGCTCGTGGCTCGTCCTGCACCTCTCCGCGATCTTCTTTGTCGACTGGTCTCAACCCGGCTTGTGGCTCTGGGCGCCGATCGTCATTGCGGTGCAGACATGGTTGTCGGTGGGCCTTTTCATCGTCGCGCATGACAGCATGCATGGTTCGCTCATCCCCCGCAGCCCCGGGCTGAACCGTCTGATCGGCACCCTCTGCGTCGGACTTTACGCTGGCTTCTCCTATGCCAAGCTCAACGAAAGCCATCACCAGCATCATCGATATGCCGGCACGGACAAGGATCCGGATTTCGACGCCAACCATCCGAGCGCGTTCTGGCCCTGGTACCTGACGTTCTTCCGCACCTACTTCGGGTGGCGGGAGTTCGGCCTGCTGACCATCGTGGTCGTTGTCTACATGCTGATCCTCTGGCAGCGCTGGCCGAACATCCTGCTATTCTGGGCGCTACCGGCGATCCTCTCCTCGTTGCAACTCTTCTACTTCGGCACCTACCAGCCGCATCACCTCGACAGTGACGAATTTGGCGATCATCATCGGTCGCGCAGCAACGACCTGCCGTGGCTCCTGTCTTTGCTGACGTGCTTTCATTTCGGCTATCATCACGAGCATCATGAGCGGCCGTGGGTGCCATGGTGGAAGTTGCCGCAGTTCAGGGATAGCCTGACCGCGCAAAGCGTATCCTGATCTGAGGATGTGAGATGGTTCTGCTCGACTTCGTTGTGCCGGCATTGATCGTCATTGGCACCGTGGCGTTCATGGAGTTCTTTGCCTGGTGGGCGCACAAGTACATCATGCATGGCGATCTTGGGTGGGGCTGGCACAAGTCGCACCACGAGCCGCACGAACCCGGCTTCGAAAAGAACGACCTCTATGCCGTTGTCTTCGCGCTGTTTGCCATCGCGCTATTCTCTGTCGGGGCCATTTTCTGGCAGCCACTCTGGTGGATAGCGTTGGGCATTACCATCTACGGAGTGCTCTATTTCGTCGCCCATGACGGTCTCGTGCACCAGCGCTGGCCGTTTCGCTACGTCCCGCGGAAGGGTTATCTCAAGCGGCTATATCAGGCCCATCGCCTCCATCATGCGGTGGAAGGCAAGGATGGTTGTGTGAGCTTCGGCTTCATCTACGCTCCGCCCGTCGATGTGCTGGTCAAGGAACTGGACCGGGGCAAGAAACCCTACGCGGCGCCGGCCGAAGCAGACGAGCCGCGGCCTTCAGTTCACTGATCAGGCAGCGGACGGCCGTAGAGGCCGGCACGCGAGACTGATGTCCGCGAGCCGCGGGAAGCGAGCGCATCCACCAGCCCCGTTACGAGGAGCTTGGACTTTTCGGCCTTGCTCGTCGACACCCGCTGAGCCCAGGCATCGGGGCCCTCGCGGCGCAGCTTCTGGCCGATCTCGCGATAGACCCGGCGCGCGGCGCCAATCGCCCAGGCGGATCGCAATGACAGGGCCGGCAGCCCCGCCAGAGCGGATCGATAGTACGGCTCGGCAATATCGAGCAGCTGCAGAGCAGCCGCGTGCAGCCGGGGCCATTGTGCCCGATCATCGGCGTCCACTTCGGTCACGCCATGCGCCCGTAACAGTTCGGCAGGCAGATAGACCCGGCCGCTGCGCGCATCGTCGATCACATCGCGGGCGATGTTGGTGAGCTGGAATGCGATGCCGAGGTCGGAGGCTCTGTCGAGCACCTGCGCATCCCGCGTGCCCATGATCATGGCCATCATGACGCCGACCACCCCGGCGACATGGTAGCCATAGTCCAAGGTATCATCGATGGTGGTGTAGGAACGACCGGCCACGTCCATCTCGAAGCCCTTAAGCAACTGCTGCGGATAGGCCGCCGGAATGGCGTTCTTCGTCGCGACACGGGCCAGGGCCATGAAGATGGGATCGTCGGCCTTCCCCTCGACCAGCGCCCGGTCCGTGCTGATGCGCAGCGCGTCGAGGCGCGCCAGCTGGCCTTCGCGATAGTCGGCCTGCTGCCCGTGCCCAAGCTCCTGCCCATCGATGACATCGTCGCAATGCCGGCACCAGGCGTAGAGCATGACGCAATCATCACGCGTTGCCGGCTCGAACAGCCGGGCAGCGGCAGCGAAACTCTTGGATCCCTTGGCGATGGACTGCTGGGACAGCTCGACGACCTGATCGCTCATCGACGCGCATCCTCGATCATAAGCCCTGCCGTCGCCTTGGCCGAGCCGACCACGCCCGGAATGCCGGCCCCCGGATGGGTCCCAGCCCCGACGATATAAAGGTTGGAGACGACGTCATCCCGGTTGTGCGGCCGGAACCACGCACTCTGCGTCAGTATCGGCTCGATTGAGAAGGCCGACCCCAGATGCGAGTTGAGGTCATCGCGGAACTCGAACGGCGTGATGTGATGAACGGTCACCAGATCGTCCAACAGGCCGGGAATGTACTTCTGGTCGAGATATTTGAGGATGCGGTCGCGATATTTGGGGCCCATCTCGGCCCAGTCGATATCGGCCTTGCCCAGATGCGGAACCGGCGAGAGGACATAGTGCGCGCTGTGGCCGGTCGGGGCGAGACTGTCGTCGGTCACCGTGGGGTTGTGGAGATAGAGCGAGAAGTCGTCCGGCAATTCGGACGAGTGGAAAATGTCGTGGATCAGCTCCCGATAGCGGGGACCGAAGAGGACCATGTGGTGGCGCAGTTCGGGCCGGTGACGCCGCAAGCCGAAATAGATGACGAACAGCGACATCGAGAAGCGGCGCTTGCTCAGCGAGCGGCCGTTGCTCTCACCGCGCGGACTGCCCCGTAAAAGCTTAGAATAGGTGTGGACGACGTCAGCGTTGGAGGCGATCTGATCGAACTGTTGACGGGTCCCGTCACGCCGAACCACGGCCGCCGCACGCTCGCCCTCGGTCTCGATCCGATCGACTTCCGCATTAAGGTGAACCGTGCCACCCAGGTCTTCGAAAAGGCGCACCATCGCTTGCACGAGCGCCCCGGTCCCGCCCTTAGCGAACCAGACGCCGCCCCTACGCTCCAGCGCATGGATGAGGGCATAGATCGAAGAAGTTTCGAACGGATTGCCGCCCACCAGCAGCGAATGAAAGCTGAAGGCCTGGCGGAGCTTGTCGTTCCTGATGAATTGCGACACCTTGGAATAGACGCTGCGGTGGCTCTCCAGCCGCACCAGCTGTGGCGCCGCCTTCATCATCGACCAGAAATTGAGGAACGGGACGGTGCCGAGCTTTTCATAGCCTTCGTGGAAGAGGTCCTGCGAATAGTCTAGGAACCGCCGATAGCCCTCGACATCCTCCGGCGAGATCGCTCGGATTTGTGCGTCGATCGCCGATTGATCGTTGGCATAGTCGAACCGGTAACCGTCCTCCCAGCAGAGCTGATAGAAGGGTGCGACAGGCAGGAACTCGACATAGTCGGACCGGCGGCGACCGCTCAACGTCCAGAGCTGGTCGAGACAGTCGGGGTCGGTGATGACCGTCGGTCCCCCGTCGAATTTGAACCCATCCTGTTCGTAGACATAAGCCCGGCCGCCGACCTTGTCGCGCTTCTCGAAGATGGTCGTGGCTATGCCCGCGCTTTGAAGCCGGATCGCAAGGGCGAGGCCACCGAAGCCGGCGCCAATCACGGCTGCGCTGCGGCTCACGACCCGACCCTCGCTGATTGTTCCGAAAAGCAGGCGAAGGCGCGCAGAACTGGAACAGGCGGGCGCCCGATCAGGATACGGCATATGTCGAGCAAGGTCGTCTTTCCGGCATAGAAGCGTTCGATCAGGGGCTGAGGCAAACGGTAGAACCGCTGCAGAATGAGATGTCGCCGGCTCGGCTCGGCAGCGCGAAAGAGCATGCGGTTCAGAAAGCGATAGAAGGACTGTGCTCTGGACCGCTTCACCGCATGGCTTCTGATCTTGCTCGCGAGACTGACGCTGTCGATTGGCCAGTTCTGCGCCACGAGGTTTGCCAGGCGAACCGCTTCGGGCAAGCTGTAACCGGTCGTGGGATGGAAGAGTCCCGCTCGCATGCCCGCTAGCGGGATGTTCTCAGGCTGCTCAGACCAATAGCGGTCGACGTCATAGGCGAGGCAAATCGGCAGCACGCCACGTTCCGTTCTCACCACGGTGTAGTCATTCCAGCCGTGCGCCGCCGCATAGGTTTCGATCGCTGCCCTGAGGTCGTCATCCTGCAGGTCCGCGCCATCGGAATAGCGCGTGTCCTCGATGAGCAAGCGATTGGCCGTGAACGGAAGCAGGTAGACAAAGCGATAGCCGTCCTCTTGCTCGACCGTCGCATCCATGATCACCGGCAAATCGATGCCATGCGGCGCGCTCGTCTCGATCTCCACCCCGACAAACTTCTGATGCCCAAGAACCATCGCACTGTGCGGGCGATAACCCCTTGCATCGATAACGCAGGAGGCGTGCAGCACCCTTCCATCGGCGAGCTCAACGGTTTGCGCGCCGATCCGTCTCGCCGCGGAGCCGAGCACCAACGATATCCTTGGATGGGAGATGGTCCGTTCCAGCACCGTCTCGCTGGTGAGGCTTGCATAACGTGAGGTCAAACGGCGTGTGAAGGCTTGAAATCGAACCTCCTGGCCGACCCACTGGCAGGCAATAAGCGGTGCCACCCAGTCTAGATCGGATGTGTCGAGATCGGTGTGATGAAACGACCAGGTGTGGGCCCCAAATGCCACCAGCGCTTCGTCCACCATTGTGACCACTACGTCCGGGTCCGCCGCCAGCAGCCGATGGGCGATCATGGCCGAGGCGAGGCCGGCGCCAACGAGGAGAATAGAGTTGTCTGTTGCCGGCATGTGGTGCGTGCGTACCTCGGTCGTGGCCATGATGCTGTCACCCGCCTCGCGGTCAAGTCACATGTTGGTCCAAGCTCCCATTGCCAAGCTGGCTTCGTTCCCGAGCAGAAGCAAATGCAGGTTGCACGATACATACCATTTGGTATGTATGTCTTCATGCCAAGACCCACCAAGCTCCAGCCCGAACGCGGCGATGCCCGCACCCGCCTTCTAGATGCCGCGCGCGATGTCATTCGCTTGAAGGGGTTCGACGCGACTTCTGTCGACGACCTCTGCGAAGCGGCTGCAGTTACGAAGGGCTCGTTCTTTCACCACTTCGCCAGCAAAGAGGCGCTGGGCGTTGCCGCCGCAGACTACTGGACTGAGACGACCGGCGCGTTCTTCGCGGCGGCGCCATACCATCAGCCAGACGACCCTCTCGAACGCATCCTTGCCTACGTGGCGTTCCGCAAGTCGCTCATCGCCGGGGAGCTGTCGCAGTTCAGCTGTCTTGCTGGCACCATGGTGCAGGACTGCTACGCGACCTCGCCTGCGATCCGCGACGCATGCGGGAGAGCGATTTTCGGGCACGCCGAAACGCTCGAGGCCGACCTCGAAGCGGCGCTGGTGGCACGCGGCATCACCACCATCACTTCAGCCTCACTCGCTCGTCATACGCAGACGGTGTTGCAGGGCGCGTTCATTATGGCGAAGGCCGGCAACAATCCTGCTCTCGCGCGGGAAAGTCTCGATCATCTCGACCGCTATTTCCGGCTCCTGTTTCAAACGGAGGACCTGCAATGAGTGCCATCACGCATCTCAGTTGTCGCTGCGGCAGCGTCCGGCTTGAGGCGACCGGAGTGCCGATCCTCACGGCCGAATGCTGCTGCAATTCGTGCCGCGAGGCCGCTGCATACTTCCGCACGCTCCCGGGCGCACCCGATGTCGTCACGCCACATGGTAGTGTGGCCTACGTACTGCAGCGCAAGGACCGACTGCGCATCGTGGCCGGTGTCGAGTTGCTGCGCGAGCATCGCCTGGCGCCGGACTCGCCGACGCGCCGCGTGATTGCAGGCTGCTGCAACACGCCAATGTTCCTCGAGTTCAAAGGCGGACACTGGCTGAGCCTTTACGCGGTGCTATGGCCTGAAATCGAGCGCCCGGCTGTCGAGATGCGGACCATGGCGAGTGACCTCCTGGATCCGGAAATTCTGCCCGACGATGTACCGAACATGAGGACCCAGGGCGGCTCCTTCATGTTCAAGCTGCTATGGGCCTGGATCGCGATGGGCTTTCGTGTCCCCAAGCTGCCGCCGATCGCACCGCTGAAGTTCAAGACCGCTGAAGAGGAAGTATGAGAAGGAGAACGCATCAGCTACTTGGTGTCACCAAGTCTGCGTGGGGCTGCATGTGCCTTGGCTAGCCCAAATCCCCTCAAGGCCTCCCGCCGCCGTTGGTGACGCCATTGTCCCCGCCGCTGTTTGGCGGCGAGGGGGTTCCTCCGCCGCCAGCATTCGCAGCCGCTTCGCCTGCAGCCCCGCCGATTGAGGGTGATCCATTGTCGCTGTTTCCGCCGTTGCCGCCTTCTCCGGCATTATGCGGCTCAGGTCCCTGCTGCTCCGGCGGATTGACCTGGACGTCCGGCATTGGCCTCATACTTTGGCCCGGGCCCAAGGCAGTGGGTGGCCCTCCCATTCCATCGGGTACGGAAACCAGGCCATTGCGGGTGCGGATCTCTGGCCCGTTCGGCGTAAGGACGAGATCAGCCTGACCGGAGCTCAGGTTCATTTCCGTTGCTCCTGACACCAGAACGGCGCGCGTTTGCGCCTGAACAAAGGTGGTGACCGCGCCAGCCAGCAACTCAACGCGGATCGTGTCATCGGAAGTGGTCACGCTTACTGCCGAGTCCGAGCCCAGGGCGAGGGCGGCGTTATTTGATGCAAGGCCGACCCTGCCCGGCTTCAGAGTCCGGACTGTGAATGGCTCCATGAGCACGTCGCCACGGTTGAGTTCCACCCATTGCTCACGCTCCAGGACCAGGGCGGAGCCGGACACAGTGCGCACGACCCATTCAGCGGCAGTCACGTTTGCGACTCCCGCGACAAGCAGGGCTGCCAAGACTGTTGAAAAGAATGCCGATCTTGTCGCCATCATGCCGGGTGAATGCAGACGGCAAGCCGCGCGTTGCTGGCGACCGAGGTCTCTATGTCGGCACGAGGGCGTCAGCGGCCCCCCTCGACAAGCTGATCGCTACCTTTGATCCACCTCAACAATCGCGCCGCGATGCTGGTCTATTCAGCACCGGCGGGCGGAGGGTAGAGCGTCATGGTCCTTGCTGGAATTATCGGAGCAATCGGCCTGATCGTCGCCGGTGTGATCAGCATTGTCTGGTGGATCGCGAACTTCGGGATCTGATGTCGGGCCGACTACAATCCCTTCTATCGCAAAGGCCGGCGACATGGAATCGCCGGCCCGATGAACGCAATATGAATGCCTTCTAGCGGCGGCGGAGGACCGACAGTGCGCCGGCAACAGTCAACGCGGCGAACGCCATCTTCAGAATGTCCCAAAGGATGAAGGGCTGAACAGCGCCGCTCCAGGCGACGGTCAGCAGGTCACCCGAGGCCAGCCACTTGGGCAGTTCACCGCCGGCGCCGAGGATCATGTTGGCGACGACCATCAGCCAGGCAAAGCCGAAGGCGAACGAGACCGCGTCGGCGGCGAGGAAGCCCAAGGCCATCGGCAGAATGCGGCCCTTGGCCCTTTCAGCGACGAGGCCGGCGATGAAGGCCATCGGCAGCCAGCCGACGATGAAGCCGAAGCTCGGGGAGAAGATGTAGCCGATGCCGCCCCCGGTCGAGAACACCGGCAGGCCGGCGAGGCCTTCGGCGATATAGAGGGCGACGGTGGCGACCCCGAGGCGCCAGCCGAGCGCGCCGGCGATGATAGCGACGACCATCGACTGCAGGGTGATGTGGACCGGCCAGACCGGCACCTGGATCTTGGCGGCGACGGTCAGAGCGAGCGTGCCGAGGATGACGGCGCCGATCTGCGTGGCGAGCCGCGTGCCGCGGGCGGCGGGAAGCAGCGCGCCCAGAACGGTGTTCGGAGTGGTCAAAGTCTCGGCCATTGATGTACCCTTTTTGGACGGACGAAGTGTCGTCCGAGTTCTAGCCCCCCGCCCTACGGAGCGCAATGGCCGCCCCCACCTCGACTTTGGTCTTCGACACCGGTTTTGTCCCGGAAACCGGGCAGCTGGTCCACGTCGGAACCGGCGTGGCGCGGGTCACGGCGCCCAATGCCGGGCCCTATACCTTCACCGGGACCAACACCTTCCTGCTCGGCACGCAGCAGCTGGCGGTGGTGGATCCTGGTCCGGACGATGCGGCGCATCTCGCGGCTTTGACCGCCGCGATCGGCGGACGCAAGGTCGAGGCGATCATTCTCACCCACACGCATAGAGATCATTCGGGGCTGGCGCGGAAACTCAAGGCGGCGACGGGGGCGCCGCTGTGGTTCGAGGGGCCGCATCGGCTGAGCCGGAAAGCGCGCTTGTTCGAGTTCAACGGCGTGGCCGGTTCAAGCGATTTTGGACTGGTGCCGGATCGGCTGTTGGCCGATGGCGAACGGGTTACAGTCGCCGGCATCGTGCTGGAGGCAGTAGCGACCCCGGGGCATTGCCGCAATCACCTGGCGTTCGGCATTGCGGGGACCGACACACTGCTCTCGGGCGATCATGTGATGGGTTGGAATTCGACGCTGGTGTCGGTGCCCGATGGGTCGATGGCGGATTATCTCCAGTCGCTGCGAAAAGTCATGGCCCTGCCCTACCGGCGCTACCTGCCGGCGCACGGCGGGGCAATTGCGGACGGGCCCGCCTATGCGATGGCGCTACTGGCGCACCGGGAGGCGCGGAACGCGCAAGTCGTGGCGGCGGTGAAAGCCGGCGCGACACGGCTGGGGGAACTGCGGCGGATCATCTATCCGGGGCTCAAATTGCAGGTGGTGCCGGCGGCGCTGATGACGCTCAAGGCGCATGTGGAGTTCTTGGAGGGGACCGGGGCGATACGGGTCTCCCGCGGGGTCCTGGGAACGAGGTTTCGGCCCGCCTGAGGATTTGACCACAAACACGACTGTCATCCCGGGCTCCGACCGGGACCTATCTCTCCTCCACGCAAGCGGATGGGTGGGGCCCTGCGTTCGCAGGGATGACAGCTGGTGAACTGGAGGGAGGGTGCCTCTACTCCGCTTCTTCGTCCTGCACTTCCGGCGTGGCGGATTCGGGTTCGGTGGCGCCGGCGGGGGTCTGGGGCGCGTCGCGGAGCATCAGGGTGATGCGTTGGTCGAGGGCGAGAAGGAAGGCTTCGATGCGGCGGCCGTTCTCGCCCAGATCGTGCCAGCCATGGGCGGCGGCAGAGCGCATGTCGACGGTCGTGCCCGAAGCGGTGCCGAGGACGCGGACGGAGACTTCGTCGCGCCAGCCCAGCAGCGTCGTGGCGACGGCGTTGAGGTCGCCCTCGTCGAGCGGATGCGTCGGGGCGCGGCGGGCGCGTGGCTCCCATCCGTTGGCGGCACCCAACTGCTCGATGATGCCGAACATCTGCTCGGCGGCGATCGGATAGGTACGGGTGCGGGCGTTGGGGAAAGCGGCTTCGAGCTCGGCGCGCTGCTCGGGGGTTGCCACCTTGGAGACGACGGTGACCAGTGCCGGCGGGCGGACGAAGTCCGTCGAAACGTCGGTGACGGCGGGGTAGTGGAAGGCGAGCCAGAGCACAAAGGCCATCGGCGCCAGGCAGATCAGCGAAAAGAAGAGGCCGATGGCGGCGCGCGACCAGCCCTGGTCGCCTGTGACCCAGAGCCGGGCGAAAGCGCCGAGTGCAAGGAGCAGGGCGCCGAGTGCAAAGCCGGCGGCAACGAGTTCGATGATGTGGAAATCGTCGCTCGAAATTATCCGTTCACGGTGCAGGAACACCGGAATGACGGCCAGCGGCAGCGCAAAGCTGCCAAGACGCCGGGCCCAGATCGCCCATTTCGACGTGCGGATGAGGATGCGCATGGGCGGCTAGCGGGACTCGTAAGGCATGCCGGGATTATTGCACCGGAGTTTTAATCGAATGCCAGCGCTTCTGACGCTTCTCCCCGGCTCAGAGCGGACCGCACATGGTCTTGATGGCCTGCCACTCTTCCGGCGTGAAGGGCGGCTGCAGCGCGGCATTGGTGACGGTCATGGCTTCCAGGGCGGCTTCTCGCTCGGCCGTGAGCGGGTGCGTGGAGAATAGGGCCAGCGCCCGGCTCATGTCGTCGTCGCCCGCAACGCGCTTCAACAGGCGCGGCAGAGCGGCTGGCTGGAAGGCCATGCGCTTGGCCACATCGGCGGCAAAGCGATCGGCCTGCCGCTCGGCATCGCGCGAAAAACTCGAATCGATCAGCGCGGCGCCGACGGCACCAGCGACGGAAACCCCTGTCATGTCGCCGAGGATGAAGCCGATGAGAAGGCCGGTGGCGGAGGTGGCGATCAGTTGTTCCATGCCGTGGCGATGGACGACATGGCCAAGTTCATGGGCCATAACACCGGCGAACTCGTCAGCAGACTGCGTCTCTTTTAGCAAGGCGGAGAAGTAGTAGCTGTGCCCGCCTGGCAGAGCGAAGGCGTTGGGGATGGAGGTCTTGATGACCTTGATATCAGGCACGAAAGGCGTGCCGGTGCCGGCCACGGCTTCTTCGGCGAAGCGCGCTATGGCTCGGTTGGCGATGCTGTTCGGATCGGGGTCGCAGATTTCAAAGCCGGCCTCGTCCTTCAACGCCCCTTCGATCTGGGCGACGGCGGCATTACCGAGCTGCATTTCCCATTCGGGTGGCACGAGCCGGACGATCTGGGTGGCGAGCAGCGGCACGCCGACCACGTAGGCGACGATGACCGAGACCAGCGCGGCGGTGGCAGCGCCCATGATGCGGAACTGCTTTCCGGTCTCCATGCGGTGCTTGTGGGCCAGAGCCGGCAGCAGGTCGCGAGCGCGCTGAACGTCGCCAGCCCCAGTAAAGATGAGGCGCGCGCCATAGGGCTTGCCACTGCAGCCGATGCGAAGCTCGTTCTTGCGACCATGAACGGGAAAGACGTCGGCGGCGGGCCAGGCCTCGAAGGTTTCGCCGCTATCGGGGTCGGCGATCAGCAGGTTGCCATCGACGACATCAGTGACTGCATCGCGCACGCGGGAGATCTGACCGTCATTATATTGGGCGGCGATGGACATCAGAAGGCTCCCACATTGAGGGCATCGGCAAGGCCTTCACCGGCGAGCGCGGCGTCCTCGGCGGTGGCGTGGACATCGTCGAGGCTCGCAGCATCGAGCACGACTGCGCCGCGGGCGACGGTCATCCAGAACCCCAAGCCGAGGAAGATTTCGCCGAAAATACCGATGGCGCCGAGGAAGAGCAGGTAGCTGACAAGCAGGATGGTGACGTTGAGCAGGCTCGACTGGGCAATGCGCGCCAGATCCTGCGCTTCGCCGCCGGCGCCCCCTGTGATCGAGTAGACGAAGCCAAGGACAAATCCGCCGAAGACGATCAGTGCCAGGATGGAGCAGAGCGCATAGAGCAGCCCCTGTCCCAGCAGCGAGCGCAGCTTCACCCGCACCTTGAGGCCGGCCTGGCCGACCGTAACGGCGGAAAACCCACGCGAGGCTTCGCGAGAGCGCCAGTAGAGCCAGCAGAGCAAGACGCCGAAACTGGCGCCGAGCCCAACCAGGATGGCGATCGGACCGGGCATGACCATGTCGCCACTGGGGTGTAAGTCAGCCGGTATCAGCACGGCGGCGGCGACCAGCAACACCACGACGGCGATCCAGGCGATGTAGTACGGGCCGGCAAAGGTCTTCCAGGTGCCCGCCCAGCCGAAGTGGCGGTTGCCGTACCAGGTATTGTTGTAGCGGTAGCGCCAGAGGCCGGTGGCCATGAAGGGATAGGCCAGGCCACCGGTGACCAAGACCAGCAGCGACCAGAGGAAGCGGCGGATGGCATAGCGCACCGCACTGCCCCTCTGGTCGAAGCGGATACCGCGCCAAAGAGTGCGCGACAGTCGGAAATCGCGAGCGCGGTAGATTGCGTAACCCTGAGCGAACCAGAAGAGGATGGCGACCACCAAATACCCCCAGAGTACGACATCACTGGTCTGGGTCGAGAGATAGAAGAAGGCGACGTAGATCGGCAGGAAGATCGCCAGCGCGAACAGGAAGCCGATGAGGAGTTGGATGGCCGAACCGGTGTATTCGAGCGGCTGGCCGGCGACGACGGTGTGCTGCCAGTAAAAGCGCCGTTTCCAGGTAGTGACCCAGAAGCGGTAGATGCCGATGGTCGGCAGCATCAAGAGATAGCCGCGGAACAGGATGCCGAAGAGTTCCCCGCGCGTGCCGGTGAAGGTTACGGGCGACATTTGCCGCTCTTCCGTCATCGATGTGCCCCCAAAGCAATAGTCGGCTGGCTATGTCGGGGTCGAGATGAACGGAAGCTGAAGAGACCGGCGCTCAGTCACCGGCTTGAGGATCACGGGTACAGCCGCTGCCGCGTCCACACGCCGTCCTCGGCCCGCGTGAAGCGCACGCGGTCGTGGAGGCGGTTGGCACCGTCTTTCCAGAATTCCATGGTCTGGGGGACGAGGCGGAAGCCGGACCAGTTCTTGGGGCGGGAGACGGGCTCATCCTCGCCGAAGCTCTTCTTCAGCGTCTCGACGCGCTCGAGCAAGGTATAGCGGTTTGCGAGCGGGCGCGACTGCTTGCTCGCATGGGCGCCGATCTGGCTGACGCGGGCGCGGGTGGAGAAGTAGGCGTCGGCTTCGCCGTCGGAGACGACCTCGACCGGACCGCGCATGCGGATCTGGCGGCGCAGCGACTTCCAGTGCAGCACCAAAGCGGCCTTGGGATGGGCCAAGAGCTGGCGGGCCTTGTCGCTCTCAAAATTGGTGAAAAAGCAGTAGCCGCGGTGGTCGCGGGCGTTGAGCAGCACCATGCGGACATCGGGCAGCCCGTCGTCATCAACCGTGGCGATGGCCATGGCGTGCGGGTCGTTCGGCTCGGAAAGCTGTGCCTCGCCGAACCACTCCTCGAACAGCGAGCAGGGGTCGATCGGCGCCGTATCGGCATCGTCGAACAAGCGTTGCGTCAGAGTCGTGGCGGTCATTTTTTGCGTCGAATCCCTCAGTCTCCAAGCCTAGACAAGGCTCGGAGCCGGACCCATATAGGATGCAAAGCGCCGATGTTACAATCGGCTGGAAGGACGATTCGAAGGAACCCATGCGCGATCC
>JAEZKB010000355.1 GCA_023415605.1 Pseudomonadota bacterium | reverse complement strand
CGAACCGCCCGACATTGACGTCGATTTTGAGCACGAGCGGCGCGAGGAGGTGATGCAGTATGTCTACAGGAAATACGGCGGCAAACGCACAGGGCTGACCTCCACCGTCATCTCCTATCGCTCCAAGAGTGCCATCCGCGAAACCGCGAAAGTCTTCGGCCTCTCCGAGGACACCGTCGCCGCCCTCAATCAGATGAGCTGGGGCTGGGGTTCGATGATCGACGCCGACGGTGTCCGCAAAGTCGGGCTCGATCCCGCCGACCCGACGCTCGTCCAGGTCTTCGATGTCGTCAAGGTGCTCAAGGGCTTCCCGCGCCACCTGAGCCAGCATGTCGGCGGCTTCGTCATCACCCGCGATTCCCTCGAAAGCCTGGTGCCCATCGGCAAGACCGCCATGGAAAGCCGCACTATCGTGGAGTGGAACAAGGACGACATCGACGCCCTCGGAATCCTCAAGGTGGATGTTCTGGCGCTCGGGATGCTGACCTGCCTGCGGCGCGCCTATGACCTCCTCCATGTCCACTATGGTCTCGATGTCGAGCTGCACAAACTGCTCGACGAGGAGGCCGATGAGGTCAACAGCAAGCTGCCCTGGGACCTGCGTCAGAGCGCCGCTATCTACAAGATGACCCACCGCGCCGACACGCTCGGCGTCTTCCAGATCGAGAGCCGGGCGCAGATGTCGATGCTGCCACGGCTCAGGCCGACAGAATTCTACGACTTCGTCATCGAGGTCGCGATCGTCCGCCCCGGCCCCATCCAGGGCGGCATGGTCCACCCCTATCTCAAGCGCCGGCAGAAGCTGGAGCCCGTCGAACCGCTCGGCGAAAAGCTGGACGCCGTCCTCAGCCGCACCTTGGGCATCCCGCTCTTTCAGGAACAGGCGATGCAGATCGCCATTGTCGGCGCCGGCTTCTCCCCCGGCAAGGCCGACGCCCTGCGCCGCGCCATGGCCGCCTGGCGCCGCTCGGGCAAGATGGCACAGTTCGGCGAAGAGTTCATCACCGGCATGGTCGACAACGGCTACAAGCTCGATTTCGCCAAGCGCTGCTTTTCGCAGATCCAGGGCTTTGGCGAATACGGCTTCCCCGAAAGCCACGCCGCCTCCTTCGCGCTTCTGGTCTATGCCTCCTGCTGGCTCAAGTGCCACTACCCGGACGTCTTCGCCTGCGCCCTGCTCAACAGCCAGCCCATGGGCTTTTACGCCCCGGCGCAGATCGTCCGCGATGCCATCGAGCACGGCGTGGAAATCCTCCCCGTCGACGTCAATCTCTCCGATTACCCCCATGTCCTTGAGGCAGGCACGCCGGCTTCAGAGCGGGTGTGGAAGCGGCACGAAGAGATGAAAAACGACATCCGCTCCACCCATGCCATCCGGCTCGGCCTGTCGCAGGTCATCGGCCTCAAGGAAGATTTCGCCAACCGGATCGTGGCGCGGCGCGGCGATGGCTACACCTCGGTCCGCGACCTCTGGCTTCGCACCGGCGTCCCCATCCCGGTGTTGCAGAAACTGGCCGAAGCCGATGCCTTCGGCTCCATGGGCCTGAGCCGGCGCAACGCCATCTGGGCCGTGCGCGGCCTCATTGGCACCGATGGTGCCGAGACCTTGCCGCTGTTTTCGGCCGCCCCCCGGCCGCAACACCGCATCGACGCCGACCCCGACCTGCCCACCATGGCCCCCGGCGAGTCCGTTGTGCACGACTACAAGACGCTGTCCTTGTCGCTCAAAGCCCACCCGATGAGCTTCATGCGCGACATGCTGAACCAGCGCCGCACCATTCCCGCGCACCAGCTCAACGATGTCCGCGATGGCGCCATCGTCGAAGTCGCCGGCCTGGTGCTCGTACGCCAGCGGCCCGGCACTGCCAGCGGCATCATCTTCGCCACGCTAGAGGACGAGACCGGCATTTCCAATATCGTCATCTGGAACAAGGTTTTCGAATCCAACCGCAAACCCATCCTCGCCTCACGCGTGCTCGCCGTCCGTGGCAAGGTGCAGCGTGAGGGGCTGGTGATCCATGTGATCGCCCAGTCTTTCACCGATATGACGCCATACCTTCTCGATATCGCCGCCGGTCACGACATTGGCACGCGCGTTCTCGCGCGCGGCGACGAAGGCCGCAATGAACCGCCCGGTCGCGACGAGGCTGCCCGCCGCCGCGATGAGACCCAGCGCCGCATCGCCCGCGCCGCTCTCCCGGGCGGCCGCAATTTTCACTAGGGCCACCGCGTGAGGCAAAAAACACACAACACTCCGTGACCCGGGCCTCATACCCTTTTCGGTCAGCAGAACTGCCTCTATCTCTAGGGCAAGCCCCATCAGGATCCCGCCATGTTCGACGCCCTGCGCTCCATCTTCGCCAAGCCCGACGCGACGCTCCTCAGTATGGAGCCCAAGCTCGCCGTCGCCGCGCTGCTGGTGCATCTTGCTGCCGTCGACGGCACCGCCAAGCCCGAGGAGCGCGCGGCCGTCAAAGGCGCGCTGATGGATTATTACAGCCTTGGCGAAGACGAGGTCGAAGAGCTGATCGACGAGGCGACCCGTCGCGACGCCGAGTCGGTGGATTTCTACCGCTTCACCTCGGCGCTCTCGTCGCTCGAAAGCCAGGAGCGGATCGAGATCATCCGCATGATGTGGCAGGTGGTGTTCGCCGATCGCAAGAATCACGAACTTGAAGACAACATGGTCTGGCGCATCGCCGAGCTGATCGGCGTTTCGGCCCGCGATCGCACTACCTTGCGGGCACAGATGGCTCGCGGCGCTTGATACCGCGCTCGTCGAGCTGCTCGGCGACCTCTTCTTCCACAGCCGCGTCGATCACCTCATCCAGCGCCTTGCGGGCGTGTTCTTCCACCTTGCGGCGCTCCTTCTCGATCTCGTCAACATCCTTGTGTTCGAGGCCGATCGCCTTGTTAGTCGCCTTGGAATACTCGATCAGGTAGTCGAGCTTGACGTGCAGCGCCGCCTCGCTACGCGCTCCCGACACAAGGATGATGCCCGAGATCACGATGGCCGCGACCGAGAGGAAGAGGTTGAAGCCGAAGATGAAGGTGTCATTGAACTGCAGCATCACGCCGATCCCGATGCCGATCAGCAGCGCCCCGAAGGTCAGCGCAAAGCCCACCGCCGTCGACAGAAACGACGCCACGCCATTGATCATGCGGCTCATGTTCGACAGGACAGTCATGGCAGCTACAACGCCTGCCCCATGAGGTTGGATGCCTCAGCCGCCTAGGGCTTCCACGCCTCGAACGTCCCCACGATCTCGGGCGGCTTGGCACAATCGAAGTCCACGGCCTTTTCGTCTGCGGTCTTTCGCGCCAGCTCTGCCGCATCCGTATTGGCAACCGCATCGATCCACGCCACCTGGCAGGTCTTGCCCGGCTCGATTTTCACCACCACCAGGATTCGCCCCTCCGGCACTGGATCTTTACCGGCCTCCGGCTTTGGCGCCTCGGTGAGATAGGGCACGATGGCAGCGAACGGCTTATAGGCACCACTGGCATTGGAAATCCGCCACTCGATCTTTCCGCCCAGATGGTTGACCGGCGGTAAAGTCTGCTTTGCGGCCGGCTCGGTGGTCGAGGTCAGCCCGAACGACACCATGAAGTGTTCGTCCCGCTCGGCGATCATCACCGGAATGCCCTTATGGCCGGGGCAGGCCCAGGTCGAACCGAAATCGTCGGACTGCACCACCGTGCAAAAATCGAGGTTGAGCGGCGTTTCCTCGGTCTGATTGAACTGCGCCTGTGCGCTGCCCAGCATTCCCAGGACCACTGCGACGGATACGCCGAAACTCCGGAACTGCTGACTCAAATGACTGCCCTCCTCGGCGGCGCATGCCCGATATCGATTTTGATGCCTTGCCTTCATGGCGCCAGATGGGCGAGAACCCGGCTCTCCTCCAAGCTTTGCAGGCCTGCTATGAATATCGATGCCATCCCAATCGGCAAGAATCCGCCCGACGACCTCAACGTGATCATCGAGGTTCCGCTGGGCGGCGAGCCGATCAAATACGAGATCGACAAGGCCTCCGGCGCATTGTTCGTGGATCGCTTCCTCTATACGCCGATGCGCTATCCGGGAAATTACGGCTTTGTGCCGCACACGCTCTGCGGCGACGGCGACCCGCTCGACGTCGTGGTGATGAACTCCCGGCCGCTGGTGCCTGGCGCCGTGGTGCGCTGCCGCCCCTTCGGCGTGCTGTTCATGGAAGACGATGGCGGCAAGGACGAGAAAATCCTCGCCGTGCCGGTCTCAAAGCTCACCAAGATGTATGACGGCATCAAGGACATCTCCGACATGCAGGAGATCCAGCTCGAGCGCGTGAAGCACTTCTTCACCCACTACAAGGACCTCGAGCCCGGCAAGTGGGCCAAGATCGACCGCATCGGCGATCTCGCCGACGCCCGCCGCGTCATTCTCGAATCGATCGAACTGGCCAAGCAGCAGAAGGCCTGAACCTTCGCCCAGGACCGAAAAGAAAAGGCCCGGAACACTCCGGGCCTTTTTGCTTTCAATGGTGAGCCATCGGCATGTCGGGGTTCGCCGGTGGCTTCTTGACGAAGAAGCCCGCGACGATAGCAAAGAGCGAGATGATCGCCCCGCACAGGAAGCCCGAGCGGATACCCGCCGTCAGCGCCTCGACTTGTTCGGTCCCGCCCGCCACCAGCGCCGCGCTCGTGAGCGTCATGATGGCGACGAACAGCGCCACGCCGGCCGCACCCGCCACCTGCTGTACCGACCCGAGAATCGCCGAACCATGCGAGTAGAGCGGCATCGGCAGCGACGAGAGGCTGGCGGTAAAGAGCGGCGTGAAGGCCAGCGCCAGGCCGAGCGACATCACGATATGCCCGGCAAGGATCAGCCACACCGACGTATCGGTGCTCACCAGCGTCAGGCCCCAGAGCACGAGGCTCACCAGCACCGTACCCGGCACCAGCAGCGGTCGCGTGCCCACCTTATCGTAAAGCCGGCCGATAATCGGGCCAAGCAGGCCCATCATCAGGCTACCAGGCAACAGCAGCAGGCCGGTCTGCAGCGTATCGATGCCCAGCACGCTTTGCAGATAGATCGGCAGCAGGATGATCATGCCGAAGAGCGCCATCATGGCGATCGCCATCGTCACGACCGAGAAGGTGTAGTTGGCGTAGCCGAAGGTCCGCAGATCGAGCAGCGCCCGGTCGTGCTTCTGCAGCGTCAGCTGCCGCCAGACAAAGATCGCCATGGTGACGACACCAATCGCCAGCGGCGCCCAGGCCGGAATGGCCTGCTCATGCCCGGCGCCCTCGCCCAATGCCGAGAGGCCATAGACGATGCCGCCGAACGCCAGCGCCGAGAGGATGACCGAAATCACATCGAGCGGCGCGTAGCGCGGTGTCGAGACGTTCTGCATCAGCCTGGCACCCAGCGCCAGCGCGCCCAGCGCAATCGGCAGCACCAGGATGAACATCCAGCGCCAGTCGAGATAGCTGAGAATAAGGCCCGCGATGGTCGGGCCGATGGCCGGCGCCACCGACATGACGATCGAGATATTTCCCATCGTCTTGCCGCGGCCCTCGGGTGGCACGAGCTGCATGACCGTGGTCATCAGCAGCGGCATCATGATCGCCGTGCCGGTGGCCTGGATAACGCGGCCGAACACCAGCAGTTCAAGGCCGGGCGAGACCGCGCAGATTGCCGTGCCCACCGAAAAGATCGACATGGCCAGGATATAGATCGGCCGCGTATTCATCCGCTGCAGCAGAAAGCCGGTGATCGGGATCACCACCGCCATCGTCAGCAGGAACGCGGTGGTTAGCCACTGCGCGGCGCTTGCCGCCACGCCGAGATCGTTCATGAGGTGCGGGATCGCCACGCTCATGATCGTCTCGTTGAGGAAGACCACGAAGGTCGAGGTCAACAGCAGCGCTATGACCAGCCGGTTGCGCGCGGCGGTGGACTGGTCCAGCGGGGCGGCGGCGGGCGCCAGTTCAGGCGTCATGGTTTCGGCGGACATCAACAAACTCCCTCGCTGAGGGCAGACGCGCCCTCGTTCTGCCAACACGACGTTCGACCGCGTCCGGAATCGACACGGGCACAATTGAATTCACGTTGGTCGCAATTTGCCGGCAAAGATGCACGTCGGCATCCCGCCCATATGTGGAGCAAACCACATGCTGCTACCGGAACGTGTCAGCAGTCCACGTCCGGAAGGGAGCGGGGACATAAACCCATTCTCATCCGGGCGCAAGGGTTAGTTAAGCGAAAACTTTAGTATGTGGGAACTGACAGCCGTGCATAGCCGCCATGCAGATGGATCCTCTATCGAGAAGCGGCTAAGCAAGCCGCATGTCTTCCGCGTTCGATGGCTCGGCAAAGCTCTTTCAGATCGGCGTCAAGCCGCTCGATGAGGCCGACTGGCTCGTAGTCGATGACCAGCTCGCGACCTATCTTGGCGAAAAAGAACGTCTCCTCGCTACCTGTCGTGACGAGGTCTTCGCCGCCGAGCCCGCCACCGAAGCTGCCCAGGCCGAAGTGCTGGCCCTGATCGTCGAGCACCTCCTCGCCCGTCATCCCAACCGCTACCGGCGCAATAGCGACACCATCGAAGTCGCTGGCCGCCGCCTTCCGCTCGCTACGCCCGACCCGCTGCTGACCGCCGCCCGCCTGGTCCAGGAAGACCTGCTGCTCCTTCGCAAGGATGCGGCCGGATGGCGCCTCGTCGCGGGGTCGCTGAGCTTTCCGTCCTCTTGGTCGTTGCGCGAAAAGATCGGCCGCGTCCTCGGCGACGTGCATGCGCGGGTCCCCGGCTTCAACGCCGGCACCCGCAACGACCAGCTCATCACCCGCATGTTCGACAACGCTCGGCCCGAGACTCCGATGCTGCGCTGGAACTGGTCGCTCTATGGCGACGACCGCCTCTTCCATCCCGACAGTCCGGGTCCGGGCGAACGTCGCTTCGGCACTGGCGGGCGCCCCGAGAACGTCTTCCTGCGCGTCGAACGCCAGACCCTGCGCAAGCTCCCGCAGACCGGCGCCGTGCTGTTCACCGTCCGCATCTTTGTCGATTCCATCGCGCAGATCGAACGGCAGCCGGACGCCCCTCGCATCGCGGCCGCTTTGATCGACCAGCTCCGCGGCCTCGATCCGTCCCAGCTCGACTACAAGGGCATGACCCTAGAACGCGACCGGGTCATTGCCCGCCTCGATGAGATTGCGCAAAGAACCTGAACAGCCCCTGTCGAAACCGGCCACCCGCCATCGACCAGATGCAGCAAGGAGAACCACCATGAAGTTTGCCTGTCTGGTCTATATCGACGAAGCCAAGATGGCCGCGCTCACGCCCGAAGAAGGCCAAAAACTTACCGACGACACCATCGAGTCCGATTGGCAGCTGCGCCGCGACGGTCGCCTCATCCTTGCCCAGCCGCTGCTCGAGCCGCGCTCAGCCGTCACCATGCGCACCGACGGCAACACCGTCTCGGCCACCGACGGCCCCTTCGCCGAAACAAAGGAGCACCTGGGTGGCTTCTACATCATCGAGGCTGCCGACATGGACGAAGCCCGCCGCATCGTCGCTACCGACCCGATCCTAAAGTACGGCTGCATAGAAATCCGCCCCACCCTCGAACAAACCCACAGCCTTACCGGCCAAGGCCGCCCCGAAGCGCAGCAGGTCTAGGCCGGCTTTCGAGCGGTGAACACCGCCATCTGCTTTTGGGTCTGAAGCACACCGTTACCCGCGGCAAAGGCGGCGTCGATAGCGGCGCGGAACGCCTGCAGCTGCTTTCGGCTGGCGCCCTCACCCGGCGGGTAGGACGTCAGCGCCATGAACACCACCTCCGGATCAGTGATGCGCAGGCTAGCCGGGTGCTCGTGCTGCTCCGCGCTGCCGAACCTGCTGCGCAGAAGTCGATATGCCTGCTCATAGCCGAATACAGTGCTCACAGGCTCTTCGCCATTACCCCCCAGGGTAGTGGTCAGCGCGTAGAGTTCACGCGTATTGCCTGCCCCATTTGTGGTGATGAGAGCCTGTCCGCCGGGCTTAAGCACTCTATGAATTTCAGCGATGGCGACCCCCGGGTCGGGCACGTGATAAAGCATATGCATGGCGATGACCGTATTAAAGCTGCCATCGGCAAAGGGTAACTTGGACGCATCTGCCTCTACGCCATGCACCTGCCAGCTGCGGAGGCTGCCGCACCGTTCGGTAGCTTCCTTGACCATGCCGCCGGAGAGATCAGCCAGCGTCAGCTCGATCCTCTCGGGCAGCATCCCGCCGACTGTCGCCCAGAACCACCCCGGCCCGCAGCCAATATCCAGCACCTTGGCGCCGTCGGCGAGATCGAGCCGTGCCGCCACCCACTCGAACCAACCGCCCTCCGCCACCGTGAACTCGCGGTGCAGACGCGCTCGTGCCGCGAGCTTCTCGCTGGTGCTGTACTGGGTCGCGAGGCCTGCGGTGAGCACAGAAATGATCAAATCGCCTTCTGCATATGAACGATGTCGAGCCAGCGGTCGAACTTGTAGCCGACCGCTTCGTAATGGGCGACCTTGCGGAAGCCCATCTTTTCGTGGACGCGGATCGAATTGGCGCGTTCGGCGGTGATCACCGCGATCATCTGCTTGAAGCCATGCTCGCGGCAGGCATCGAGCAAGGCGATGAGCATACGGCCACCCAGCCCCTGCCCCAGCTCGTCCTTATCGAGGTAGATCGAGTTCTCGCAGGTGAACCGGTAGGCAAAGCGCGGCCGGTAGAACGACGCGTAGGCATAGCCCAGCACCTTGCCGTCGCGTTCGGCCACCAGGATCGGATGCCCGAGGTCGACCATCTTGCCGAAGCGCTCGGCCATGGCCGCCTCGCTCGGCGCCTCCGTCTCGAAGGTGATCACCGTCTCGTCGACATAGTGCC
>JAEZKB010000287.1 GCA_023415605.1 Pseudomonadota bacterium | reverse complement strand
CTTCTTCAACGGCGGCGCGGGTCGCGTTGAGCGCGTCGTCGACGCGGTCCTTGCGCTCCTTGACTTCGACTTCGGTCGAACCGCCGACCTTGATCACCGCAACACCGCCGGCGAGCTTGGCCAGACGTTCCTGCAGCTTTTCCTTGTCGTAGTCCGAAGTGGTCTCCTCGATCTGCGCCTTGATCTGGGCAACGCGACCGGTAATGTCGTCCTTGGAGCCAGCGCCATCGACGATGGTGGTGTTTTCCTTGGAGATTTCAACGCGCTTGGCAGTGCCGAGCATGTCGAGGGTCACGTTCTCGAGCTTGATGCCGAGATCTTCGGAGATCACCGAACCACCGGTCAGGATGGCGATGTCTTCGAGCATGGCCTTGCGGCGGTCGCCGAAGCCCGGGGCCTTGACGGCAGCGACCTTGAGGCCGCCACGGAGACGGTTCACCACGAGGGTCGCGAGGGCCTCGCCTTCGATGTCTTCGGCAATGATCAGCAGCGGGCGCTGCGACTGCACGACGGCTTCCAGAACCGGGAGCATCGACTGCAGGTTCGAGAGCTTCTTCTCGTGCAGCAGGATCACCGGGTCCTCGAGGACGGCGGTCATCTTCTCGGCATTGGTCACGAAGTAGGGGCTGAGATAGCCGCGGTCGAACTGCATGCCTTCGACGACGTCGAGTTCGGTCTCGGCGGTCTTGGCTTCCTCGACGGTGATCACACCCTCGTTGCCGACCTTTTGCATGGCATTGGCGATCATGTCGCCGATGGCGGATTCGCCGTTGGCCGAAATGGTGCCGACCTGGGCGACTTCGCTGTTGGACGAAATGGTCTTCTTGGCCTTGCCGAGGTTCTCGACGACTTCGGCGACGGCGAGATCGATGCCGCGCTTGAGATCCATCGGGTTCATGCCGGCGGCGACCAGCTTGATGCCTTCGTTGACGATGGCCTGGCCGAGCACGGTCGCGGTGGTGGTACCGTCACCGGCGATGTCGTTGGTCTTGGAAGCGACCGAACGGAGCATCTGGGCGCCCATGTTCTCGAACTTGTCTTCCAGTTCGATTTCCTTGGCGACGGTGACGCCGTCCTTGGTGATGCGCGGTGCGCCGAACGACTTGTCGATCACCACATTGCGGCCCTTCGGACCGAGCGTGACCTTGACGGCGTTGGCGAGAATATTGACGCCGCGCACCATCTTGTCGCGGGCATCGGTTGAGAACTTTACATCTTTAGCGGCCATGAGAGGCGCTCCTTACGGGTTGTATGGGAGTTCAGCAGACGGCACGAATGCCTCAGCTGATCACGCCCATGATGTCGCTTTCCTTCATGATCAGGAGGTCCTGACCATTGAGCTTCACCTCGGTGCCGCTCCACTTGCCGAACAGGACGCGATCGCCTTCCTTGACGTCGAGGGCAACGATCTTGCCGCTTTCGTCACGGGCGCCGGGACCAACGGAAACGATCACGCCCTCGGAGGGCTTTTCCTTGGCGGTGTCGGGGATGATGATGCCGCCAGCCGATTTCTCCTCGCTGTCGACACGCCGGACGACCACGCGGTCGTGCAGGGGACGGAACGCCATGATAGCTCCATGTTCTCTGTTGAATTCTGCCCTGTTAGCACTCGAACAACGTGAGTGCTAACAGTTGGTCGGGGATATATGGCTCGCGCTTTCGTGAGTCAAGATTTGGTTCCATCCAAATCGTGCAGGGCGGGAACTCGCCGGCCGAAGTTGCATTGCGTGTGCCGAGCGGCTAACCAACGCCCAATCTCACCCCGGATCGCATCTTGATCGAAGACGTGCAAACGCAGCCCGCCGCTATCTCTCGTTGGACTCCGCCCGAATTGGCGGTGATCGTGCCCAGTTATAATGAGCGCGAGAATGTCGGCCTGCTTTATGAAAAGGTCGATGCCGCCCTGGCCGGTATCCCCTTCGAGTTCATCGTCGTGGACGACAACTCGCCCGACGGAACGTCCGAAGTGGTGCGCGAGATGGCGCAGCGCCACCCTAACGTGCGCGCCATCCACCGGATCGGCCGCCGCGGCCTGAGCTCGGCGGTGATCGAGGGCATTCTCGCCAGTGCTGCGCCCTATTTCGCCGTGATCGACGCCGACCTGCAGCACGATGAGGCCATCCTGCCGCAGATGCTGGCCAAGGCGAAGGCCGGCGACCACATCGTAGTCGGCACCCGCTATGCCGGGGACGGCAGCGCGGGCGAAGGCCTTTCGAAAACGCGCGAGGCAGGCAGCCGCCTCGCCACGCAGATCTCGGGTCTTCTCACCGGCAAGTCGCTGAGCGACCCGATGAGCGGCTTCTTCCTGATGCGCCGCGCCACCTTCGACGAGGTCGCCCCCTCGCTCAGCGATGATGGCTTCAAGATCCTGCTCGACATCATCGTCTCGGCCGGCCGGTTCCGCGCCGGGCAGGGCAAGCAGCTCCATATCGGCGAAGTGCCCTACACCTTCCGCCCACGCCATGCCGGCGAAAGCAAGATGAGCCCGCTCATCGTGGTGCAGTTCCTGGGGCTGATCGTTTCCAAGCTGAGCCGCGGCCTGCTGCCGACCAGTTTCCTGCTTTTTGGCCTGGTCGGCGGTTTCGGCGTGGTCGTCCACATGGGAACGCTCGCGCTCGCACATGAATGGCTGAAGTGGGACTTCGTCTGGTCGCAGACGCTGGCGACAGTCGTTGCAATGACCTTCAACTTCGTGCTCAACAACGAGCTCACCTATGCCAACAAGCGCCTGCGCGGCTGGCGCTATCTCACCGGCATGCTGAGCTTTTATGCCGTCTGCTCGATCGGCGCCCTGGCGAACGTTTCGGTGGCGAGCTGGATCTACCAGTTCGACGGCCAGTTCTATGTGGCTGGCCTGCTAGGCGTGCTTATGAGCGTCGTCTTCAACTATTCTGTCACGCGCGTCTTCACCTGGCGCTGAGGGGAACTTTCATGTCCGAGACCAAGCACGACATCAAACTCAAGCGCACCGGCGGCGCCGGCCCGAACACCCAGTGGACCTGGGAAATCCATGTCGACGGCAAAGCGGTGAAAAAGGGCAGCGCGCTGGGCGAGGAGGCCAAGGCCTACGCCACGGCGCGCAAGGTGGCAGACAAGCTGGCGAAGGGCTAGGCCTACGCCCGTTCCACCAGCGTCCGCCCGGCGATCGTCAGCAGGTGGTGACCGTTTTCGGTGGTGATCATCCAGCCCTTGGCGCGGAGTTTCGGGCAGAGGTGGGGCGGCGGTGCATTGGCGTCATCAGCGGCGAGGCGGGCCAGGGCAACGACTTCAGCGGCAGAGGCGCCTTCGAGAACGGCATCACGCAACATGCAGAAAACTCCCGGTTTGGTCGGGAACAAGAATGCAGATATCGGCGGCTGGTTCCGCTAGGCGGCGCCCTTCTTGCCCGCCATTTCGGCCCAGGCCTGGCGCTTGCGGTAGATGGTCGAGGGGCTGAGCTCGAGCGCCGCTGCGGCGAGCGCGATATTGCCGGAAAAACTCTCGATGGCGTCCTCGATGATGCGCTGTTCCTGCTGCCAGAGGGGTAGCACCGGCTGGCGCCGTGCGGCCGGGGCAGGGGCTTCGCGCTCAAAGGCGGTGGTTTCGATATCGGCGGCAGCGACCATCCGGGCGGTGATCTCGCCGCCGTCGAACATCACCACCAGGCGGCGGATGAGGTTCTGCAGTTGCCGGACATTGCCGGGCCATTCGCGGGCGATGAGGAGATTGGCCGTCTCTGTGGCAAAGCCCTGGAAATGCTTGTGCTCCTCGCGCGAAAAGCGCTCTAGGAAGTGCCGGGCGAGCACGAGGATATCGGCTGGGCGCTGGCGCAGCGGGGGGATGTGGATGGGTAGGACGTGGAGCCGGTAGAAAAGGTCCTCGCGGAACTTCTTTTCGGCAATCATCTGCATCGGGTTGCGATTGGTGGCGCAGATGACGCGCACATCGACCTGCCGGGTCGACGCCTCGCCGACGCGACTTACGGCCCCGGTTTGCAGGAACCGCAGGAGCTTCGATTGCAGCGACAGGTCCATCTCGCCAATTTCGTCGAGGAACAGCGTGCCGCCATCGGCCAGCTCCGCCGCGCCTTTGCGGTCCTCATGCGCGCCCGTATAGGCGCCCCGGGCGACGCCGAAGAGCTCGGACTCCATCAGGTCGCGCGGAATCGCAGCGCAGTTGATGGCGACGAAGCGCTTGTTGGCGCGCGGCCCCCGTTCGTGCAGGGCTTCGGCGCAGACGTCCTTGCCGGCGCCGCTCTCGCCGGTGATGAACACCGGGGCAGTTGAGGGGGCAATGCGCTCGATCTGCTCGTAGACAAACTGCATCTGGCTCGAGGCGCCGACAAAGCCGGAGAAGCCGTCGGCGAGTTCGGCGGTCCGGCTCTCGATGGTCAGCGCGCGCGCCTTGCCGTGGCGATGGGCCAGTTCGCCGATCCGGGCGGCAAAGGCCTGCCCGTTGATCGGCTTGGCGACATAGTCATGGGCGCCGGCCCGCATGGCGGCGACCGCGGAAGAAACAGAGGCGCCGTCCGAGAGCGCGACGACAAGCGCGCCGGCCGCGAGCTTCACCAGCCGGGCGACGGCGTCTTCGGTCTGTGCGGAAAGGTCGTCGAGACTACCAACATCGACGAGAACGACGTCGAAAGCCTGCACCTTGAGCAATTCGGCGGCCTGCCGACCACCGGGCACTTCGGTGACCCGTGGCGGCGCCAGGAACGAGCCGCCCAGATTGGCCGCCATCACGCGACCAGCGGCCGGGTCACGGTCGATCAACAGGAGTCGCGCGGCGGCGTCCGAAGCTCGGCCGGTCGTCGAAGGCATGAGGCGTCCTTTGTTTAGTGCGCTCTTGGCGGCATGTTTTCCCGAGTGTTGACGAACACGGTAAATAATCCGTTTTGAACAGACCTCTTCGGCCCGATGCTTTCGGCGGATCGCCACCAATGCTAAGAGCAATCAGCGTCGAATCCGTGGGTTAAGGAGGCGCAAAGCCGCTCGTGCAGGGTCTGGTCTACATCTTTATCGCACTTGCGGCGCTCGGGGTCGGCGGTGCGGCGTACTTTGGCCTGACCTTTTCGCCGATCGAAGCGGTGGTGACCGCCGTCGCCTTCGGCAGCCTCGCCGTGCTGCTGCAGGAGCGCGCACTGCGCATCCGTGCCGAAAACCGCCTCGAACGGGCGATCGAGGACCTGGCGCGGCTGCTCTCCACTGACGCCCAAGCCGGTGCAGTGTTGAGCCAACGCGTCAATGCCCTGACCGAATCCAATGCCGGCAGCCGTCTCGAAAGCATCGAAGCGGACATTTCCGTGCTCGGTACCGTGGTCCGGCAGGTGGCCGAGACGGTCAATGAGCTGGAAGAGGCCAGGCGCAAGGAAGAGGGACTCGAGGCCAGCAAGTCAGGGCCGGCCGAAGGCGAAATGTTCGTGGACGAGCCTGACGAGGATGCGTTTCCCGAGCCGGTGATCCCAGCAGAATTGCTGAAACAGGCGCTCGACGAGAGCCGACTGGTTTTCCACATAGAGCCGGTGGTGACGCTGCCGCAGCGCCGGCCATACGGCTACGACCTTGTCCCGCGGCTGATGATGGCCGACGGCGAACTCGCCGATGCCCCCGATTTCATGCCGCGTAGCGGCGGCGAGGGGCTGATCCGCCAGGTCGAGGAACTGGCTCTTGACGAGTCCGTGGTCATTGCCCGGCGCGCCAAGACGTCGGGCCAGCCGATCCGCCTCTTCGTGCCGTTGACGCAGGCGACGTTGCAGGACAAGCGGCTCGCGGAGCAATTCGTCGCGCTGCTCGACGCCAACCGCGCCATTGCCGAGTCGCTCTGCTTTGCGGTGCCGCAGGCCAGCTTCAAACTCCTGGGTGCGCAGGAGAAGATGATCCTGCAGCAGCTCTCGCGGATCGGCATCGGCTACACGCTGACTCATGCCGCCAACCTGCGCTTCGATTTCGGCGAACTCGAAGGCCTGGGTTTCAAGTCGGTCCGCTTCGATGCAACCCGTTTCCTGCGGCAACCTTCTATCTACACCGATTTCCACACTTCGGACGTTGCGCCTTACGCCCGGCGCTTCCATATCGACCTATGCGCCACCGGCGTCGTCGACGAACAGCAATTGCTCGCTCTGTTCGAGGACGGAATCGCCCTGGCGCAGGGCCCGCATATAGCGGGTCCGGGCCCCGTGCGGCCGGATCTTCGCGTCGATCGGCCGGTGCTGACTGCCGAACCGCGCCGCGCCGAAGTCTAGGCAACGTCTGAAAGGTTTGCGTCATGACCAGTCCCGCCCGCGCGCTTGCCGGGTTCTCCGAGATCGCCGGCAACTACGACGCCGTGCTCTGCGACCTGTGGGGCGTGGCTCACAACGGCATCGTCGCCTATCAGAGCGCGGTGGATGCGCTGGTCCAGTATCGCAAGACCGGCGGCAAGGTGGTGTTCATCACCAATGCGCCGCGGCCATCGCCGCCCATCGTGGCCCTGATCGACCGGCTCGGCGTGGTGCGCGAGGCCTATGACGACATCGTCTCGTCCGGTGACGCCACCCGCTCGATGATTGCCGAATATTCCGGCCGGGTGATCCACCATGTCGGCCCTCCGACCGAGGACGACAGCCTCTATGAGGGGCTCAACGTCACCCGCGGGCCGGCCGAGGAAGCCGAAGTCGTCGTCGTGACCGACCTCGATACCGATGACGATACGCCGGACATGTACATTCCCCGCATCGACCTGTGGCTCAAGCGTGGCCTGCCGATGATCTGCGCCAATCCCGACCGGGTGGTCGAGCATGGCGACCGGCTGATCTATTGCGGTGGCGCACTCGGCGACCTCTACGAAGCTCGCGGCGGCAAGGTCCGCATGGCTGGAAAGCCGTACCGGCCGATCTACAATGAGGCATTGCGCCTCGCCGAGCAGGCGGTCGGCCGCAAACTCGACAAGTCACGCATCATCGCTATCGGCGACGCGGTGCGCACCGACGCCATGGGGGCCAGCCAGTTCGGCATTGATCTGTTGTTCGTTACCGGCTCGATCCATGCGGGCGAACTCGACGCCTTCGGCAATGTCGATCCGCAGGCGGTCGCGGACCTTGTCGCGCCCAGCGGCGCCAACCTCGCGGGCTTCCTGCCCCGCCTCAGCTGGTAGCCGTTCGGGGAGCTTGCGCCCCCCGGCGTTTCTTGCGATTGAACCGCCACGTTCTCCTCGGCGAGTAGTCCATTGTCCGGCTTCATCAGGCTCTCCGGCCTCGACCACGTCCCCGCGGCCCTCAAGGGCGCCATGGTCGCCGTCGGCAATTTCGACGGCTGCCACCGTGGCCACCAGCGGGTGTTCTCGGCGCTAAAGGAGAAGGCGAAGGCGAAGGGGGTACCGGCCCTGGTGCTGACCTTCGAGCCGCATCCGCGGGACGTCTTCGCTCCGGCCCCGTTCATGTTCCGGTTGACCCATGCCGAGCAGAAGGCCCGGATCGTCGAGGCGCTGGGTCTCGACGGCATCGTAGTGATGCCGTTCTCGATGGAGTTTTCCAAGATCGAGGCCGAGGACTTCGTGTCCCGCTTTCTCGTCGACGCACTCGCTGTCCGCGGCGTCTCGGTCGGGGCCGACTTCCATTTCGGCTACAAGCGCCGTGGCACCCCAGATTTCCTCCGCGCCTCGGGTGAACTACACGGTTTCGAGGTCGATATCCTCGATATGCTCGACGAGGGCGACGACCACATTTCGTCTTCGCGCATTCGCGCGGCGCTCGGGGCAGGGGATGTGCCGGCGGCCAACCAGCTTCTGGGCTACCACTGGTTTCTGACCGGGACCGTGGTCAAAGGCGACCAGCGCGGCCGCGAACTCGGCTTCCCCACGGCCAATGTGTCTAGCCCCACCGGCTTCGGCCTTGCCCAGGGCATCTATGCGGTGAGGGTGAAGCTCGGCGACCGGCTGCTGTCGGGTGCCGCCGCCTATGGCAAGCCGATGTTCAACAACGAGCGTCCCCCCTTCGAAACCTGGATTTTCGACTTCGACGAGGACATTTACGGCCGCGAGATTTCGGTGGCGCTGATCGCCCATGTCCGCGGTCAGAAGGTCTTCAACGGACTCGACGAGCTGATCGCCGCCATGACCGCGGACGGGCTGGCGGCCAAGGATCTGCTCACCCGCTGCGGTCCACTGAGCGAACTCGACCGGAAGCTGGGGTTCTTCGGGTAACGCTGACCCAAACCGTGGGTTGTCGGTTGCTTGATGCGGGTGCTAAAAGCCGCGGACTTCCAGCCAGGCCGATGACTCCATGACCGATACCACCGTGAGCGGCGACACCGACTACAGCGCCACGCTCTTCCTGCCCCAGACGGAATTCCCGATGCGCGCCGGCCTGCCCGACCGCGAGCCGACCTGGCTCAAGCGCTGGGAAGACATGGACATTTTCGCCAGGCAGCGCGAGCAGGCCAAGGACCGGCCGCTTTTTACGCTGCATGACGGCCCGCCCTATGCCAATGGCAACATCCATATCGGCCACGCGCTCAACAAGATCCTCAAGGATCTGGTGAGCCGCAGCAAGCAGATGCTGGGCTACAATTCGGCCTATGTGCCGGGTTGGGACTGTCACGGGCTGCCGATCGAGTGGAAGATCGAAGAGAGCTACCGCGCCAAGGGCAAGGACAAGAATGAGGTCCCGGTGATCGAATTCCGCCAGGAATGCCGGACGTTCGCCACCCAGTGGGTCGATGTGCAGCGCGAGGAATTCAAGCGCCTCGGGGTGCTGGGTGAGTGGGACAACCCCTACCTCACCATGAGCTTTGACGCCGAAGCCCAGATCGCGCGCGAAATCATGAAGGTCGCGACGTCGGGTCAGCTCTATCGCGGGTCCAAGCCGGTGATGTGGTCGGTGGTCGAACGCACGGCTCTGGCCGAAGCCGAGATCGAATATGCCGACTATGAGAGCGACACCATCTGGGTGAAGTTCCCGATCCGCTCGGCCGGCGGCGAAATCACCTCGAACGCCTTCCACGACATGAACGCCTCGGTGGTGATCTGGACCACGACGCCGTGGACGATCCCCGCCAACCGGGCGATCTCCTATTCGTCCAAAATCAGTTACGGCCTCTACGAGGTCACCAAGGCGCCGGAGGGCAACTGGGCCTCGGCAGGCGAAAAGTATGTGCTGGCCGACAATCTCGCCGCCGACGTCTTCGCCAAGGCCAAGGTCGAGACTTTCGCCCGCATCGGCGATGTGGATCCGGCGCACATCACCTCGTGCAATCATCCGCTGCGTGGCCTCGTTGGTGGCTACGAGTTCGAAGTGCCGCTGCTCGATGGCGAGCACGTCACTGACGACGCCGGCACCGGCTTCGTGCACACCGCGCCGAGCCACGGCCTTGACGACTTCGAAATCTGGATGAGTTCGGGCCGCCTGCTCACCGAGCGCGGCATCGATACGCACATCCCGTTCCCGGTCGATGACGCCGGCTTCTACACCAAGGACGCGCCTGGCTTTGACGGCGCCCGCGTGATCGACGACGCCGGCAAGAAGGGCGACGCCAACCAGCGCGTCATCACCGCGCTGGCCGAGCGTGGCGCCATGGTGGCCCGCGGCCGGGTCAAGCACCAGTATCCGCATTCCTGGCGCTCCAAGAAGCCGGTGATCTACCGCAACACGCCGCAGTGGTTCGTCTACATGGACCGCCCCATCATGGGGAAAGCCGGTGATACACTGCGCGCCCGTGCCCTCAACGCCATCGACGCGACGAAATTCTACCCGGCCGCCGGGCAGAATCGCCTGCGCTCCATGATCGCCGACCGCCCCGACTGGGTGCTCAGCCGCCAGCGCGCCTGGGGCGTGCCGATCACCGTCTTCGTCCACAACGAGACCGGCGAGATTCTCAAGGACGACGTCGTCAACGAGAGGATCGCGCTGAGCTTTGAGGAAGAGGGCGCCGACGCGTGGTATCGCGATAACGCGGCCCAGCGCTATCTCGGCTCGGCCTACAAGGCCGAGGACTACGAGATGGTCAAGGACATCCTCGACGTCTGGTTCGACTCGGGTTCCACCCACGCCTTCGTGCTGCGCAACAAGCAGAAGTGGCCTTATCTCAAGTTCCCGGCTTCGATGTATCTGGAAGGCTCGGACCAGCACCGCGGCTGGTTCCATTCGTCGCTGCTTGAAAGCTGCGCCACCAATGGTCATGCGCCCTATGAGAGCGTGCTGACGCACGGCTTCACCCTCGATGGCGAGGGCAAGAAGATGTCGAAATCGCTGGGCAACACTGTCGCCCCACAGGACATCATCAAGCAGTATGGCGCCGATATCCTCCGCCTCTGGGTGGCCCAGTCCGACTATGCGGACGACCTGCGCATCGGCAAGGACATCATCAACGGCACCGTCGACAGCTACCGCAAGCTGCGCAACACCATGCGCTGGCTGCTCGGCAACCTCGCCCATTTCAAGGGCGAGGAGCGCGTCGACTACAAGGACATGCCGGAACTCGAGCGGCTGATCCTGTCGCGGCTCGCCGATGTCGGCGGTACGGTTCGCGATGCGTATGACAGCTACGACTACAAGCGGGTCGTGGCGGTGCTCTCGAACTTCATGAACATCGATCTGTCGGCGTTCTACTTCGACATCCGCAAGGACGCGCTCTACTGCGACCCGATCTCGTCGATCAAGCGCCGCGCCAGCCTGACCGTGCTCGACGCGGTGTTCGACTGCCTCACCGCCTGGCTTGCGCCGATCCTGGTCTTCACGATGGAAGAAGCCTGGCTCGACCGTCATCCGGGCGCCGAGGAATCGGTGCACCTGCGGCTCTTCCCGGACCTGCCGGCCGAGTGGCGCGATCCGGCCCTCGAATCCAAGTGGGAGAAGATTCGGAACGTCCGCCGCGTGGTGACCGGCGCGCTTGAAATCGAGCGCAAGAACAAGGTCATCGGTTCCTCGCTTGAAGCCGCTCCGATCGTCGCCATCTCAGACGCCGAGCTTCTGGCTTCGCTCGACGGCGTCGACTTCGCCGAAGTTTGCATCACCTCGTTCATCGAGGTCGAGAAGGGCGAGGGCCCGGCTGCGGCCTTCCGGCTCGATGAGCAGCCCGGCGTCGCCGTGGTATTCCAGACCGCCGGTGGCCGCCAGTGCGTCCGTTCGCGCCGCTACTTCGCCGAGTCCGACATGGATGGCGAGGTTTCAAAGCGCGACGCCCAGGCTCTGCGCGAACGCGCCGCGGCGGGGCTCTAGCTCTGGTGCCCCGCAACGGCTTCTGGCTCTCGCTCGGCCTGCTCGTCCTCGCCTTCGCGCTCGACCGCATCCACAAGTTCGCGCAGGTGAGCTGGGACTGTGTCTCCATCGGCAACGCTGCCTGCGTCGAGTTTCTCGGGACCTTCACGCCCGAATCCATGGCCAACTGGCGCGGTGGCGAGATCGTGCCGGTGACGCCGTTCTTCGACTACGTGCTGGTCTGGAACACCGGCATTTCCTACGGCCTGCTCGGCTCGCTGCCGGTCTGGGCCATCGGGGCGCTGATGGCGGTGGCGCTGGTGCTGCTCATTGTCTGGTGGCTGCGCTCGAACTCCGCGCTGGTCCGGTCAGGACTGGCTCTCTGCATCGGCGGGGCGTTGTCTAACGCGCTCGACCGGCTGCTTTACGGCGCCGTTGCCGATTTCTTTCACTTTCATTGGCAGGATTGGTCCTTCTATATTTTCAACGTCGCCGACGCGATGATCACCGCCGGGGTGTTGCTGCTGGTCCTCGATGTGCTCGGAATCGGCCGGCCGAAGGCGACATCCACTGGCCAGTGAACGCATTGCTGCCCAAATCTGGCCTTACGGCCCGTGATGCGATATAAGGCCGGAGCGAGGGGTAAAAGGGAAGTTGCATGCGTATTGACTTGACCGGGCGGTCCGCCGCCATTGCGGCTGTGACCCGTATCGGCCTCATCGCACTGGCGCTCGCCACGCTTTCGGCCTGCACCACGACCGAGGGCACCAACGCCATGGGCGATTTCGGCACCTTCGAGCGTGAAGTGATGACCGAGACCCTGGTCGGCCTGGGCGGCATCCCGCGCGAGCAGAAGGAAGAGCCCAAGACGCCGCGCGCTCCGCTGGTCCTGCCCAAGGACACCAAGTCGCTGCCGGCCCCGACCACCGAAACCAAGCTGGCCCAGCTGCCCGAGGATTCGAGCAAGGTGCAGATCGATACCTCCGGCATGTCCGAGGCCGACATCTCGCGCCTCCGCAATGCCCGCGTCGTCGACCTGCGCACCCTGTCGGGCCGCCCGCTGACCGACGCTGAGGCCAAGCAGCTCACCGCGCGCATGACTGCTGCACGGCTCAAGCCCGGCGCCCGCCCGCTTTATCTGCCGCCGGAAGAATATTTCACCACCGTGTCCGGCACCGACATGGTCTGCGCCACCAAGAAGGGCGACCTGGTGCCGCTCGACCACAAGGATTGCCCGAAGTAAATCCGCGACGCCCTCAAGCGTCCGGCGGTGCAGAGCGCCGGCGGCACCGACGCTGGCCTGGGTAGCTCGGGCAAGCTCGGCGACGACTTCACCAAGCCGAGCAGCATCCGCTAATCATCTGCCGCCGCGCCACTCCCGGCGCGGCGTTTCCCTTGTTTGCGCCGCCCGCACGGGTCCCGCATGAGAGAGGCTTTTCGGCCATGACCGACTCTGCATCCATTTCCCCCGCCGGCGATCGTCTGGCCAAGATCATCGCCCGCGCCGGCCTCTGCTCGCGCCGCGACGCCGAACTCTGGATCAAGGACGGCCGCGTGTCGGTGAACGGCAAGGTGGTGAAAACCCCGGCCTTCAACGTCACCGACAAGGACAAGATCAAGGTCGACGGCGAGCCGCTCGCCGCCAAGCAGGGCACGCGCGTCTGGCTCTACCACAAGCCTGCCGGCCTCGTGGTCACCGAGAAGGACCCCGAAGGCCGCCCGACCATTTTCGAGGCCCTCGAAGCGCACGGCCTGCCGCGCGTCGTCTCCATCGGCCGGCTCGACATCAACACCGAAGGCCTGCTGCTGCTGACCAATGACGGCGGACTGAAGCGCGTGCTCGAACTGCCGGCCACCGGCTGGCTGCGCAAGTACCGCGTTCGCGCCTTCGGCACGGTGACCCAGGCCCAGCTCGATCAGCTCAAGGACGGTGTCGAGGTCGAGGGCATCAAGTATGGCCCGATCGAAGCCACGCTCGAGCGCGATCTCGGCAGCAATGTCTGGCTGGTGGTGGCGCTGCGCGAAGGGAAAAACCGCGAGGTCAAGAACGTCCTCTCGTCGCTGGGCCTCACAGTTAATCGCCTGATCCGCGTGAGCTACGGCCCGTTCCAGCTCGGTGATCTGCGCGAGGGCGAGGTCGAGACGGTGCGCGCCCGCGTGCTGCGCGAGCAGCTCGGCAAGCGTCTTGCCGACGAAGCCGGCGTCGATTTCGATGCCGAGATGCCCGAGCAGGCCGCTGCCGTCGACCGCAAGCGGGCCGCCAACCCGCGCCTTCGTGCTGCCGCGCCGGGCAAGCCGGCTCCCAAGCAGCGCAAGGCGCTGGAGGACTCGACCGCCCAGTTCCGC
>JAEZKB010000143.1 GCA_023415605.1 Pseudomonadota bacterium | reverse complement strand
TGTCGATCAAGTTCGTCACCGGCATGACCATCGCCATGATCCTCAACTCCAAGTTGCCGTACCGCAACCTGCTGTCGGCGATCATGCTGCTGCCTTGGATCGTGCCCGAGATCGTGACCGCGCTGGCCTGGAAGTCGATCTACGATCCTCTATTCGGCGGCCTCAACCCGATCCTGCTGAGCATGGGTGTCATTGACCGCCCGCTTGGCTGGCTTTCCGACGCCAATATGGCGCTGGGCAGCGTCATCGCGGTGAACGTCTGGAAGGGCATTCCCTTCTTCACTCTGCTGCTGCTTGCCGGCCTCAAGGCCATCGACACCGAACTCTACGAGTCCGCCGAAGTCGATGGCGCCAACGCGGTGCAGCGCTTCCGCTACATCACCCTGCCGGGCATGCGCTACGTCATTCTCGTGGTGCTGCTGCTCTCGTTCATTTCCACCTTCAACCAGTTCGGCCTGATCTTCCTGATGACCGGCGGCGGCCCGTCGGGCGCCACCCGTCTCTACTCGATCCTCGCCTACGAAAAGGCGATCGGCTCGCTGCAGTACGGTCCGGGTAGCGCCATCGCGCTCTCCGTCGCGCCGCTGATGGCCTTCCTCATCTACCTGCTCGCCAAGTACATGCGGCATGACGAGCGCACCGCCGGGGTCGAGAAGAAGCGGTTCAACCTGGGCATCGGCAAGTTCTTCGGCCGGCTGTTCAGCGCCATTCTCGACGTCATTTTCTGGCCGTTCGACATGCTCAACCGCGGCTTCGAGAAGCTGGCCCAGTCGTTGCGCCTGCGCATGACCGGGTCGTCGGCCAAGCCGGTGTTCAAGCCCGAAGGACGCGAGAAGGTCGGCATCGGCGTGCGCCTGCTGATCCTCCTGCCGATCATGGTCTTCGTGCTGTTCCCCTTCTACTGGGTGATCATCACGTCGTTCAAAACCACGACCCAGATCAGCCAGCGGCAATCTATCTTCTGGCCCGATCCACCGACGCTCAACCAGTATCAGGAGCTGATCTTCGGCTCGCGCTTCCTGGTGTGGCTGGGCAACTCGATCCTCGTGGCATCGCTGAGCACCATCATCTCGGTGGCGATTGCGGCGCTGGCGGCTTACGCCCTCACCCGTCTCAAGTTCCTGGGTGCAGGGCTGCTGACCACGGCGATCCTCATCACCTACCTGTTGCCCGGTACGCTGATCTTCATTCCGCTCTACCAGACGCTGAGCGACATGGGGCTGATCAACAGCTACGGGGCCCTCTTGGTCACCTATCCGACCTTCCTCGTCCCCTTCGCCACCTGGGTGCTGATCGGCTACTTCCGTTCGATCCCGGTAGAGCTCGAAGAGGCCGCGATGATCGACGGGGCCAGCCGGCTCTACGCTTTCATCCGCATCACCCTGCCGCTGGCAGCGCCGGCGCTGCTCTCGGTGGCTCTGTTCGCCTTCACGAATGCCTGGAACGAGTTCCTCTTCGCCTTCGTGTTCATCACCTCGGAGTCGATACGCACGCTGCCGATTGGTCTGCAATCGATGGTGGTGGGCGACATCCTGCCGTGGGGCGAGTTGATGGCGGCATCGCTGCTGACGGCCATTCCGGTCGCCATCCTCTACATGTACGCCCAGCGCTTCCTCGTCGGCGGCCTGACCGTCGGCGCCGTCAAGGGCTAACATCCATCGGGGCGGCGCCGTCGGCGTCGCCCCTTCCCGCATAGAGCGAAAGACGTTTCTCAAAGTGACGAACGTGACTCCCATCGTCACCGGCATGCGCGTCGTGCCGGTGGCGGGTCAGGACAGCATGCTGCTCAACCTGAGCGGCGCCCACGCCCCCTTCTTCACCCGCAACATCGTGCTGCTCACCGACAGCGCCGGCCGCACAGGCCTCGGCGAGGTGCCGGGCGGCGAGGCCATCGCGAAAACCCTCGAAGACTCTCGGGAGCTGATCGTCGGCAAGGAGATCGGCGCCTATCGCACCCTGCTGCGCAAGGTCGGCACCACATTCGCGGCGCGAGACGTCGGCGGGCGTGGGGCACAGACCTTCGACCAGCGCATCACCATCCATGCCGTCGCCGCGCTCGAATGCGCGCTGCTCGACCTGATGGGCCAGTTCCTCGGCGTGCCGATGGCCGAACTGCTCGGCGACGGGCAGGTGCGCGATCGCGTGGAAATGCTCGGCTACCTCTTTTATGTCGGCGACCGCGAGAAGACGCCCCTTCCCTATCGCGCCGGCACCAGCGGCGACGACTGGGAGCGGCTCCGTGACGAAGAGGCGCTGACGCCCGCGGCCATCGTCCGCCTCGCCGAAGCGGCGCATGCCCGCTACGGCTTCCGCGACTTCAAGCTCAAGGGCGGCGTGCTCGCCGGCATGGATGAGGCCGAGGCAATCGAAGCCTTGGCCGAGCGCTTCCCAGAAGCCCGGCTCACCGTCGATCCCAACGGCGCCTGGTCACTGGACGAGGCGGTCAAGGTCGCGACGCGACTGAAGCCCATCCTCGCCTATGCCGAGGATCCCTGTGGCGCCGAGAATGGCTTTTCCGGACGCGAAGTGCTGGCCGAATTCCGTCTTCGGACGGGGGTCAAGACGGCCACCAACATGATCGCCACCGACTGGCGGCAGATGGGTCACACGGTGCGGCTGCAGAGCGTCGACATCCCGCTGGCCGATCCGCACTTCTGGACGCCGCGCGGCTCGATCGATGTGGCGAAACTCTGCGACCGATGGGGCCTGACCTGGGGCAGCCACTCGAACAACCATTTCGACATCTCGCTCGCCATGTTCACCCAGGTCGGCGCGGCCGCTCCGGGCACCATCACGGCGCTCGATACGCACTGGATCTGGCAGGACGGGCAGCGGCTCACCAAGGAGCCGCCGCTGATCCGCGACGGCCATGTCGCCGTGCCCGAGCGTCCCGGCCTCGGCGTCGAAATCGACGAGACCGAACTCGAGGCCGCGCACCAGCTTTACAAACAACTCCCCGCCGGCAGCCGCAACGACGCCGCGGCCATGCAGCACCTCATCGCCGGCTGGGCCTTCGACGCCAAGCGGCCCGCGCTGGTGCGTTAATGGGTCGGCCCCACCGCTGACGGGTCGAGCGTTGCCGGCCGGCCCTCGAGGCTGAGGCTTGCGGTCCGCGGCGCCGTACGCGCAATCACCTTGCCACCCTTGATCACAGCGAGGCGCGTCGCACGCAGGCGGATGGCTTCGATCGGGTCGGCGGCCTGCAGCAGCACCATGTCGGCCTTGCAGCCGACATCGAGGCCGTAGCCATCGAGGTGGAGGATCGTTGCCGGTCCGGTGGTCACCGCGGCGAAGCACTGCCGCATGGCGTCGCGGCTGGTCATCTGCGCCACATGCAGGCCCATGTTCGCCACGTCCAGCATGTCCGCCTGGCCGAGCGAATACCACGGGTCCATCATGCAGTCCTGGCCGAACGCGCAGGCGATGCCATAGCTCAGCATCTCGGGGAAACGGTTCATGCCGCGGCGCTTGGGATAGGTGTCGTGGCGCCCTTGGATGACGATATTGATGTTGGGATTGGCGATCGCCGCCACGCCCGCCTCGGCCATCAGCGGCAGGAGCTTGCTGACATAGTAGTTGTCCATCGAGTGCATCGAGGTGAGGTGCGAGCCGGCGACGCGGCCACCGAGCCCCAGCCGCTGCGTCTCGTAGGTCAGCGTCTCGATATGCCGGCTCAGCGGATCGTCGGTTTCGTCGCAGTGGAGGTCGACCAGGAGGCCGCGCTCCGCCGCGATCTCGCAGAGTGCCTTCACGCTCGCCGCGCCATCGGCCATGGTGCGCTCGAAATGCGGAATGCCGCCAACCACATCGACGCCCATGTCCAGCGCGCGGCGCAGCAGGTCCACCGCGCCGGGGTAGCGGTAGTAGCCATCCTGCGGGAAGGCGACGAGTTGCAGGTCGATATAGGGCGCCACCCGGCGCTTGACCTCGAGCAGCGCCTCGACGCCGAGCAGCCGGTCGTCGCAGACATCGACATGGGTGCGAATTGCCAGCAGGCCCTGCGATACGGCGAGGTCGCAATAGCGCAGCGCGCGCTCGACCACCGCCTCCTGCGTCAGCAGCGGCTTCAATTCACCCCAGATCTGGATGCCTTCGAGCAGGCGACCGCTTTCGTTGTAGCGCGGCAGCCCGAGCGACAGCGTCGCGTCCATATGGAAGTGACAGTCGACGAATGGCGGCGAAACGAGCTGCCCCTTGGCGTCGATCGTCTCGCCGGCCTCGCCGCCGATCGCCGCGCCGACGGCGGCGATGCGTCCGCCGCTCACGCCGATATCGACGCCCTTGCGGCCATCGGGCAGACTGGCATTGACGATCTTGAGATCAAACACGGGATACCTCTTTGGACTAGTGTCTCTGGCCCTTGAACCACGGCTGCAGCAGGGCGCGCGGATAGTCGGCACGACGCGCGACGACCACCAGGGCGACGATCGATAGCAGATAGGGCAGCATCAGGAACACCTGGCCGGGCACCACCTGGCCGATCTCGGCCTGCAGGCGGATCTGGAAGGCGTCGAAGGCGCCGAACAGCAGCGCGCCGAGCAGCGCCTTGCCCGGCTGCCACGAGGCGAAGACCACGAGCGCGATGCAGATCCAGCCGCGGCCGTTGACCATGCCGAAGAAGAAGGCATCGAAAGCCGACATGGTGAGGAAGGCTCCCCCGAGCGCCATCAGCGCCGAACCCACCACCACCGCGCCGATGCGCAGCCCGCGCACCGAGAGTCCCTGCGACTCGACTGCGGCCGGGTTGTCGCCGACGGCGCGGATCGCGAGGCCCAGCGGCGTGCGGTAGAGGACGAAAGCCACCACCGCCACCAGCAGCAGCGCCAGCATGGTCATCGGCGTCTGCTGGAACAGCGCCGGCCCGATGAACGGCAGGTCGCTGAGGCCGGGTATGGATATCGGCTGGAACGGCACGATGCGCGGCGGCGAGGTCACATCGGGTAGCGCCGTGCGATAGGTGAAGTAGCTGGCGCTTGTGGCAAAGAGCGTGATGCCGATCCCGGATACATGCTGGGACAGGCCCAGCACCACGGTCAGAACCGCATGCAGCAGCCCGAACAGCGCGCCGATGGCGAGTGCCACCAGCACGCCGCCCCAGACGCCGGCGCCGAGATAGACCGCGAGCCACCCCGCCATCGCCCCGGCGACGAAGATCCCCTCGATGCCGAGGTTGAGCACGCCGGCGCGCTCGCAGATCAGTGCGCCGAGGACACCGAAGATCAGCGGCGTGGCGATGCGAATGGCGGCGGCCCAGAAATTGGCGGACGCCAGAATGTCGAACAGCACGTCCATCACTTTGTCTCCGCCACTGGCGCTGCGTCCCGCTCGTAGCGGACGCGATAGCGCAGGAAGAACCCGCCGACGAGGACGCTGAGCAAGGAGAGCGCCACCACGAGATCGGCGAGGTAGTTGGAAATGCCGGTCGCGCGGCTCATCGAGTCCGCGCCCACGAACACCGCCGCAATGAAGATCGCGGCGAACACCGTGCCGATCGGCGAGAGCCCCGCCAGCATGGCGACGACGATGCCCGAATAGCCGAAGCCGGGCGAGAGGTCGGAGGAGAGGTAGCCCTTCACCCCCGCGACTTCACTCACGCCGGCCAGCCCTGCGAGCCCACCCGAGATCAGCGCCACCTTGAGCATGGTCGCATCCACCGGAATGCCGGCGAAGCGCGCCGCGGCGCGGTTCTCGCCCCCGGCCTTGATCACGAAGCCGAGCACGGTCTTGCGCACCATGATCCAGAGCACGATCGCTGCGACGATACCGATCACCAGCCCCCAATGCATGCGCAGGCGCGGCACCAGCTTGGCGAACTTGGCCTCGGCGACGAGCGGCATCGACTGCGGCCAGCCCATCGACAGCGGGTCCTTGAGCGGCCCCTCGACCAGCATCTGCACGAAGAGGATGACGACGAAGTTGAGCAGCAGCGTGATCACCACCTCGTCGGCGCCGAAGCGCTGCTTCAGGAAGGCCGGGATCACCATCATCAGCCCGCCGGCGAGGAAGCCGGCAATCATCACGGTGGGGATTAGCAGCGCTGGCGGCATTTGCAGCAGCCCGCTGCCGACCAGCACGGCCGCCAGGGCCCCTATATAGAGCTGCCCCTCGGCGCCGATGTTCCAGAGGCGGGCCCGGAAGGCCACCGCCGCGGCGAGTCCGGTGAGGATCAACGGGGTGGCGCGATTGAGCGTTTCGGAAAGGGCGAACATCGATCCGAAAGCGCCCTGCACCATCAACCCATAGGCAGCGAACGGCGAACCGCCGGCAAACAGCACGGGGATCGCCACCAGCAGCAGCGCCACAAGGCCCGCCGCGAGCGAGACACCGAGTTTCAATGCCATCGAGGCATCGGTGCAGGCTTCGAGACGCAGGCTCATGCGGCCTGCCCTGCCATCAACAGGCCCACCGCGCTGCGGTCGAGATGGTCCGAAGGACCGGCATCGCTGACCTCCCCGCCATGGACGACGAGAAAGCGGTCGGCGAGGGCGAAGAGTTCGTCGAGGTCCTCGGAAATCACCAGCACTGCGGCGCCGCGATCGCGCGCCGCGATGATGCGACGGTGCACTTCCGACTGCGCGCCGACATCGAGGCCGCGCGTCGGCTGGTTGGCGAGAATCACCCGGGGCTCGCGTTCCAGCACGCGCGCCAGGATCAGTTTTTGCACATTGCCGCCAGAGAGCAGCCTAGCTTCGGCGTCGGGCCCCGGGCAGCGGATATCGTAAGCGGCGATGGCGCTGGTCGCTCGCGCCGTCATGGCCTTGCGATCGAGCAGACCGAGCCGCGAAAAGCTTCGGCCGCGGATTTCCTCGATGGCGATGTTGTCGGCGACGCTCATCGTGCCCACCACACCGTCATGCTGCCGGTCCTCCGGCATGCGCGCGACGCCCGCTGCGACGAGGGCGCGCGGATCGGCCGTGGTCACCGCCGCCCCATAAAGGCGCACGCTGCCACTGTCGGGCACGGCCAGCCCGGAGATCAGTGCGGCAATGCCGGCCTGCCCGTTGCCGGATACGCCGGCCAGCCCGACGATCTCGCCAGCTCGCAACGCGAAACTCACATCGCGCAGCGATTGCCGCGTTGACCCCTGCCTGAGGGTCACGCGGTCGAACTCGAGCAGCGGCTCGGCCGGGTTTGCTGCGGTGCGCCTTACCTCTGCCACCGCCTTGCCCACCATCATATCCGCGATGGCACGTCTATCGGAGCTCGCCGTCACCAGCTCCCCCGCCTTCTTGCCGCCGCGCAGCACCAGGATGCGGTGCGACACCGCCAGAACCTCGCCGAGCTTGTGGGAGATGAAGATGACCCCGAGGCCGTTCGCGGCCAACCGGCGCAGCACGCTGAAGAGGCCCTCCGCCTCCTGCGGCGTCAGCACCGCCGTCGGCTCGTCGAGGATCAGCACGCGCACGTCGCGATAGAGCGCCTTCAAGATTTCGACGCGCTGCTTCTCGCCCACCGAGAGGCTGGCGACGCGCCGATCGAGGTCGACCTCCAGCCCGCTTTCAGCGATGATTTGTTGGACCTTCTTCCGCGCCGCCGCATTGCCGCCGAGTGCGAACAGCCCCTCGGTGCCGAGCCGGATGTTATCGAGGGCGCTGAGGTTCTCAGCGAGGGCGAAATGCTGGTGCACCATGCCGACGCCGGCTGCCAGCGCCGCGCCGGGCGATCCCGCCGGCAAGGCACGCAACTCGCCGTCGGCCCCGGCGACGCGCACTGTGCCTTCGTCCTGCACATAGTGGCCAAAGAGGATGTTCATCAGCGTCGTCTTGCCGGCGCCGTTCTCGCCGAGCAGCGCCAGGATCTCGCCGCGCCTCAGTTCAAGATCCAGGCCGTCATTGGCCACGAGCTTGCCGAAGCGCTTGGTGATGCCCTCGAGCGAGAGCACGATGCTGGGCTTGGTGTCGGTCAAGTTGCCCCCGACTCTTCCGAAAATAGACGAACGCCGCCACCTTATCCGGATGGCGGCGCTCAATGGGAGTTACATCGTCGAGGTCGGCTCGGCGTCGTTGATCTCGACCTTGAAGGCGCCCGAGACGATTTCGGCTTCCTTGGCCTTGGCGGCAGCGACCGCTTCGGCACCGGCGAGGGCTTCGTCATAGACGGCGCTCGATCCGCCATGCTCCATGAAGGCATAGATGCCGTAGTCCGACGCAGTGAAGGTACCAGCCTTCACGTCGGCGATGGCCTTGTCGATCATCGGCTCGCCATGCCACAGCGCACTGGCGAGGATGGTGCCCGGATAGTCCGCGGAGGTGTCGATCACATTGCCGATGGCGAGGATGCCACGCTCCTTGGCGGCGTCCGAGACGCCGAAGCGCTCGGCATAAAGGATATCGGCACCGGCGTCGACCATGGCGAAGGCCGCTTCCTTGGCCTTGGGCGGGTCGTACCAGGAATTGATGAAAGTCACCGAGAACTTCACGTCGGGATTGACCGAGAGCGCGCCCGCCATGAAGGCGTTCATCAGCCGGTTCACTTCCGGAATGGCGTAGCCGCCGACCATGCCGATCTTGTTGGACGTGGTCTTGGCGCCCGCCACCATGCCGGTCAGGTAGCTCGGCTCATGGATGAAGTTGTCGAAGGTGGCGAAGTTCGGCTCCACCGGCGGAAGGGACGAGCCCATCAGGAACATGATCTCTGGATATTCGGCCGCCACGGCGCGCGACGGCTGCTCCACACCGAACGCCTCGCCGACGAGCAGCTTGATGCCCTGCTCGGCATATTCGCGCATCACGCGCTCGTAGTCGGTGTTGGTGACGTTCTCGGAGTACACATACTCGATCTCGCCGCGGTCCTGCGCCGCCACCAGCGCATTGTGCAGGCGGCTCGCCCATTGCTGCTCGACCGGCACGGTCCAGATGGCGGCCACCTTGATCTTCTCTTGCGCGAAGACCGATCCGGTCAGCGCCATCGCCGCCGTGCCCAGCGCCAGCGCCGACACGAAGGCGCGGCGCCCCAGCTTCATTTGAACACTCATGTTCGCTCCCATTGTCCAAAAAACGCCCAAGCTTCCCTGCTGCCCATCTAGGAGGCAAGCGGAGAGCCTTGGCAAGATCAAACATGGAGCGACCCACGGCCGCTATGCACCAAAGCACCGCCGACGACACCTACCTCACCATCACATGATGAAAGTTCATGGCCCGCGGTTACGCTCGAGGGGTCACTTTCTGATGCACTCCGTTGGACTTCTTCGTTAGCTTTGTGTCATCCGCCGTTCATCAATTCGCATTTGCATTCAGATGTTTGTCAGAAATCTCACCCGACTTATCCCCGCGTTCGGAGGCCGGTGTAGACTCCCCTCCATCGCCGCACCGAAAGCGAGATCATGACGAGTGATTGGTGCAGCGAGGCTGGGTGGGGTGAGCGTCGGCGAGCTCCAGGCCAAGCCGGGAGGTTTGACGGAGTTAGGTATCCCGTCGCCTTAATGTGCTGCCGCGATGGGGCTCATGTTCGGCGCCATCTCAGGGGTTCGACTGGAGAAACGCGAAGAGCGTGGTCTGGTCAGGACAAGGACCCTGCGGCGGTGGGGCATTCCGCGAAACGCCCCGGAACTTCCCGGTGAACGCCCGAAATCCCGGTCACGACGGCGGAGCAGGGCTATCTCCCTGCAAAGGGATCTCGAACCATCGACGGGCCATGCTCCGCCGTTGTTCGCTTCTTATGCATCCGGAAGGCGAAAGCCCGGCCGGTGCATCGCCTTGGCTTATCGCAGGCTGTCGAATGCGTGCGTGTCGATGCCGAGTGTCTTGAGGTCGCTGGATTGCGGGCGGCGGTGCTCCTCGACCGCATTGGCGGCGCGGGCCGCGGCGGCGAGGGCGGCGAAGGTGCGGTGGAAGCGGCGGACGAGGGTCTTGGCCATGGCAGGTCTCCTGTGCCTCAAAGATAGGAAACCGGCGGCCGGCATGGAGGGGCGCAGGTGCATATGAGCCCTGCGCCCGACGCGCTTATTCGAACCAGGTGGTGCCCGGATACTGGTGGGCCTTGGCGACTTCCTCGTTGAGTTCGAGGCCGATACCGGGGCGGTCGGTCATCTTGATGCGGCCATTCTGGATGATCTCGCCACCATCGGTCGCGGTCCGCCAGTAATCGAGGCGGCCGAACCAGTGATATTCGAGCACGAGGAAGTTCGGCACGGTCGCACAGACATGCGCGGACGCCATCGTACCAATGGGCGAGCTGACGTTGTGCGGCGCGAACGGGATCGAATAGATGTCCGCCATCTCCGCGATCTTGCGACACTCCGAAAGACCACCGCACTTGGGGATATCGGGCATGATGATATCCAGCGCCTGCTTTTCGAACACCTCGCGGAAGCCATGGCGCAGGTAGAGGTTCTCGCCGCCGCAGATCGGCACGCTGGTCGAGCGGGTGATTTCGGCCATCACATCGATGTTCTCGGGCGGAATCGGCTCTTCCACCCACATCAGCTGCAGGTGCTCGAGGTCGCGGCAGAGGCGGATGGCCGAGTGCTTGTCGAGGCGAGTGTGCACGTCGCAGGCGACATCGACATCCTTGCCGGCGGCTTTGACCACCATTTCGGCCAGCTGCACCATACGGTCATGCTCCCACTTGTTGGGAGTCATGTTGAACTTGTCCTTCACGTACCACTCGGTCTCGGTACCGGTATGGCCGTAGGCGCGGATATCGAGGTCGACCTTGAGCGCGGTAAAGCCGGCCTCCAGCACCTCGTCGACCTCGCGCTGGACCTCGTCCATGTTCATGCCGGGCGAGACTTCGCAGTCGCAGTAGACGCGGATATCATCGCGGAACTTGCCGCCCATCAGTTCATAGATCGGCACGCCGAGGGCCTTGCCCTTCAGGTCCCACAGCGCGATTTCGATGCCGGTCAGAGCCGTGATCAGCGCACCCGCGAAACCACCTTCAAACACGAGGCTGCGGCGGATTTCCTCGAATAGCGCATCGATGGCGAACGGATCACGCCCGACCAGCCGGTGCTCAAGATGCTTGATGATGGCGATCGCCTGGTGTCCGCCATGCACACACTCGCCGAGCCCGGTCACGCCGGCATCGGTCTCGATCTTTACCCATAGCTGCATGGTATGGCCGGTGGATGCGGCCGTTTTCACGGACGTAATCTTCACGTCGAAACTCCTCCTCTGAGGCACGCTCCTCAGGTGCCTCAGAGGGTTGTAAACGGCGATCCCCTATCCGTCGAGCCGGAAGATTATCGTTGAACCAAAGTGCTAAGAACGAGGTCGAGAACGGCCTTCGCCTCGACATCGGTGGCAATTTTCTGGTTGGGCCGATCGTCCCACGGGCCGGGCGGATACCAGAGCGTCGGATCGCGCTGGATCGTCTGGCCAATGGCAACGCCATCGTCGACGACGCGCACAGGACCCGAGCGTGTGGTGAAGAGGTCCGGGGCGACGACATAGGCTGCCGCGGAGGCATCGTGCATGAAGAACCCGCCAGCGTTGAAGCGGTCATAATAGGCCATGTAGTGCCGGGAGATATCGGCGATGAACTCGGCCTTGGCGTCGCCCGAGGCGGCCAGGTCATCGAGATGGGCGTTCGTCACCACGGACTTGCGGGTGACGTCGAGGCCGACCGCCACCACGGGCCAATCCGCGCCGAAGACGATGTCGGCAGCATGCGGGTCGCCGATGATGTTGGCCTCGGCCACCGGCGTCACATTGCCGTTGTGGCCGTCGAGCGCGAAGGCGCCGCCCATGATGACGACCTCCTTCACCAATCCCGCGATCTCCGGGGCATGCTGCAGCGCCAGAGCCAGATTGGTCATGCGGCCCACAGCCAGCAGCGTGACCTCACCCGGCCGTGCCTTCACCGTCTCGACGATGAACTGCCAGGCTGGGCGCGGGTCGATGCCGCGAGAGACCGTGGCGGTCACAGGCACGTTGCCGAGGCCGTTATCACCATGCACGAAGGTCGGATAGAAGTCGGAGGCCGGTCGCACGAGCGCCCTGCCCTCGCCCTTGGCGACGGGCGCATCGATGCCGAAAAGTTCGGCGAGATGAAGCGCGTTGCGGGTCGTGGTTTCGATGCTGGCATTGCCGAAGATCGTGGTGATGCCGATGAGCTCGATATCAGGGTGGTTGGCGAGGAACAGCAGGGCGGTGGCGTCGTCGACACCCGGATCGGTGTCGTAGATGATGGTGTGCACGAAGGGCTCCGAGTGAGAGGAGGCTCTCTCTAGCACTCGGGGAGCGCGACACTCAAACCGGCAAGGCTGGTTTCCTTGTAGCGCTCGTCCATATCGCGGCCGGTCTGGCGCATGGTCTCGATGCAGGCATCGAGCGGCACGATGTGCTGGCCATCGCCCAGCGCGGCGAGCGAGGCGGCGGCTACGGCCTTGACCGCGCCCATGCCGTTGCGCTCGATGCAGGGCACCTGCACCAGCCCGCGGATCGGGTCGCAGGTCATGCCGAGATGGTGCTCCAGCGCGATTTCGGCGGCATTCTCGATCTGCGCATTGGTGCCGCCGAGAACAGAGCAGAGTGCGGCCGCCGCCATGGCCGAGGCCGAGCCGACCTCGCCCTGGCAGCCGACTTCGGCGCCCGAGATCGAGGCGTTGAACTTGATGAGCCCGCCGATGGCAGCGGCGACCAGCAGCATGTCGGAGATCTTCTCGCGCGAGGCGCCGGGGATGAGGTCGAGATAGTAGCGGATCACCGCTGGCACGACGCCGGCCGCGCCGTTAGTGGGCGCGGTCACGACCTGGCCGCCGGCGGCGTTCTCCTCGTTGACCGCCATGGCATAGGCGTGCAGCCAATCGACGGCCGAGTGCAGCGGCATGTCGTTGGCGCCAGAGCGGCCGCGCAATTTCTCACGCACCCCATGGGCGCGCCGCTTTACATTGAGTCCGCCGGGCAGAATGCCCTCACCGTCGAGGCCACGATCGATACAGCGGTTCATCACATCCCAGATCGCCACCATGCCGCGGTCGAGCTCGGGGGCCGACCGCAGCGCCAGCTCGTTGGCCCGCTTCATCTGCGCGATGGAGAGCCCCGAGG
>JAEZKB010000099.1 GCA_023415605.1 Pseudomonadota bacterium | reverse complement strand
GACGAAGGCCGCGGTCTAACCCCCTACTCGCCTCAAAAAAACGGCCCGTCCGGGGCCGTCGAGGAATTGGGGGCATTGATGAACGGTTCTCAACCCACACGGGCGCACCAGCCAGCGCAAGAGCCGGCGGCCGACGGCACCGAGCAGCAGCAGCAGGCCGAGCTCAAGCAGACCGGCCTCGACGAACGACGGCCCGGCCGCCAATGGCAGCGGCTCGGCGACGTCGCCCGCCGCTTGGTCAAGAAGGCCCGGCGCGATGGCTAAGAAGCGCAACCCGAAAAATCCGTCGTCCCTGCTCTTCTGGAACGACCTCGAGAACGACGAAAAACTCGGCACGTGCTCGCTCGCCGCCAAGGGCCTTTGGACCTGCCACCTCTTGCCGATCGCAGCCCGCTCGCCCGAGCCTGGCGTCGTCATCATCGGGTCATGGCCCTGCAGGGTCGGCAGCGACCTACCCGTGGTGCTGTCCAATCGAGTTGGCGCATCGCCTGACGTGGTCAGCGTCTTGCTCGACGAACTGATCAACAGCGGCGCGGCTTCAGTCGACGAATCCGGCCGGCTTTTCAACCGTCGGATGGTCCGGGAGGCGAAGACCAGGGTGGAGCGCGCGAACGCTGGTGCCGCTGGCGGGCGGGCGACTCAGGAGAGGCGGCGCGCGAAGCAGGGTTTGAAGCAACCCCTCAAGCAAACCTCAAGCAAAAGGGTCAGCAAAAGGGGTAGCAAACGGTCAAGCAAACCCTCAAGCAAAACCGGCGACCGCGAACAGCAGCTAAACCTCGACGCAACAACGGAAATTCGCGCTGTCGGCGAAGCCCCTGGCAAGCAAGTGGCAAGCAACGGGTCAAGCGACCCCGAGAGCAAAAATCAACCTTCTTCAAGCTTCATGCTTCATGCTTCTGAAAAAGATTCTGTTTCCCCTAACGGGGAAACAGCCCTGCGGGCACCGGGCGAACTCACATCTCAGCTCTTCGGCCAGTGCCTGCATTGGCTGATGGCGAACAGTGGCCGCGGCGAGCGCGATTGCCGCGCACTACTAGGCAGGTGGCGCAAGACCGCCGGCGAGGCCGAGACCATCGCCGCCATCGGCCGGGCTCAAAGCCAAGGCGCATCCGAACCCGTTGCCTGGATAGAGAAGGCTATCGTCAGCCGACCGAACGGCAAGGCGCCGAAGAACCAGGTGCAGGACGATATCGATTTCATCGAGCGCATGCGCCTCCAGGAGGCTGGCCATGGCGAATGACCTCACTCAGCGAATCAGTGCAGTCTCCCGCCTCGATGCGATCGGCCTCGGCCGGATACTTGTCGCGAAGATGCCGCCCACGGTTGCCACGGCGCTCGCGTGGCAGCATACGCCCGTGGTCGGCGTTGATGGCCAACTCGAGCGCCTCGACGTGCGCGGCTTAACGGTGCAGCCCGGTCCATCGCGCGAAGACCTCGCCCTAGCGCTCGACGTTGTGCGCCAGGCCTGCCAACCGGCCGGGCCCGCGGATGCATGGGCGGCTGTCTTGCCGATGGTTCGGCTCGCCGCCAAGCGGCCTGAGGGCGACCTTGACGCAGCACTGCGGCGCGAAGTCTGGGCGAGAGAGCTTGCAGAGTTTCCGGCCGAGGCGATCGCCGAGGTAGCGCGCGGCTTCATGCGCCGCACGCACTTCCTGCCGCATATCAGCGAACTTATCGCCGGCATCGAGCGCATCGCGGCACCACGGCGGCAATTGGTGCGCGCCATCGAGCGCGCCTTGGCAGAGGTCGACGGCCGCTCGCAGGCGACCGTTCGAATTCAATCGCCTCTGCCAACGCGCGAGCAGCGCCTTCGCGACGTGATCCGCGCATGGACAGACCGCGGCGAGCAGCACCGTGCCGCCGGCTCCGAGCGTGAACTCGCCAAGCTTGAGGCACGCGCGCCAGCATCTTGGGCGACACATCCGAAGCCATCGACGACAGCGGCGAAGCCGACGCGCCGCGTATCCCCGATGGACATCGAGCTCGCCTCACTTGCGGAGCAACGCCGGCGCCGACTGACCGAGGATCCGCGATGATCGAGTCGACACCGCACAATTTCGATATCGAGCAATCACTTCTCGGCGCCATCATGGTGGACAACGGCGCCTATCATGCCGTCAGTGAAATCGTTACGGGCGTGCACTTCGCCGATCCGCTGCATGGGCGCATCTTCGACTCCTTGCGCGAGCTCATCGACGGCGGCAAGCGCGTCAATGCCGTGACACTCAAGACCTGGCTCGACCGTGATGGTGACGTCGTCGACGCTGGCGGCTCGAAATATCTCGCGCGCCTCGTGAGTTCATCGGTGCATGCTATCGATGCCGCTCAGATCGCGCGGCAAGTTCGCGACCTCTACCAGCGGCGAAAGATTATCGAACTCGCGCAAGCGGCAATCGATCGAGCGCAGTCATCGGCCGTCGCCGACGATGCGCAACAGCAGATCGAGGCGCTCGAGCACGGCCTGATCGAGCTGGGGCGCGGCGCCGCGGACGATGGATTTAAGGATGCCGAGTCGGTCATCGGAGATGCGGTGAGAATGGCCGAAGCAGCCTACAGTCGCGGCACCGAGGTCAGCGGCCTTTCGACCGGCTTTATGAACTTGAACGCCGCCCTCGGTGGCTTGCATCCCGGCGAACTCATCATCCTCGCCGGTCGGCCGGCCATGGGAAAGACAGCTCTCGCCACCAATATCGCCTTGAACGCGGCAACAAGCATTCCACCCCTCGCTGATCAGCCGCCGCCGGTCGTGGGCTTCTTCTCGCTCGAAATGTCGAGCACATCGGTGATGACGCGCGTCCTGTCCGAGCAAGCGGGCGTGTCATCCCATCGAGTGCGCCGGGGCGAAATCAACTCAACGGAGTTTGACCGCTTCCTGACCGCGGGCTTCGACCTCAATGCTCGACTATTTCTCGACGATACGGCCCTGCTCACCATCGCGGCATTGCGCGCCAGGTCGCGCCGACTCAAGCGTCAGCATGGTCTCGATCTCGTGGTGGTCGACTACCTGCAACTGCTGCAAGGCACGTCACCCCGCGCCAATCGGCTCGAGGATATCGGCGAGATATCGCGCGGCCTGAAAGCATTGGCGAAAGAGCTCGCGGTGCCCGTTCTCGCGCTCTCACAGTTGAGCCGCGCCGTTGAAAGCCGAGACGACAAGCGGCCGCAGCTATCCGACCTGCGCGAGTCCGGTTCCATCGAACAGGACGCCGACGTCGTCATGTTTGTCTACCGCGACGAATACTACCTCGCGCGCCAAGAGCCGACGCACCGGCCAGGTGAGGACGCCCAAAAGTTCAACGACCGTCACGACGCCTGGTGCAAGGCGATGGACCAAAGCCGAGGCCGAGCTGAGGTGATCATCGGCAAGCATCGCCACGGGCCGACCTCGACGGTGCGTTTCAACTTCGATGCTGCACTCACTCGGTTCACCGACCCGGCCGAAGACGATGAAGCGTCGTCATGGTGAGCGCCGCCGATAAGCAAACGATGCTTGTCCGACGGCTTATCGGCACCGCCGTCGAGGCAATCGGCGCGCTCCCTCCCCGCGCGCGGCCGGGTGCCCTGCAGCGGGCTGGTGAGGCGTACCGACAGCTCATCGCGCGAGAGTGGTCGCACCTGTCGCCGAGCGAGCTCAAGCGCCTTGAAACCGCGTTTGTCGAGGCCGTGGCGGAGCGCATCCGGGCGACCCAGCAAGAGCAGGCTGCGCGATGATCGTCCTGGCCATGGCGCGGCGCCGGCCGACTGCGGCCGAGCTCGAGGCACGCGAGCGGAATCGCGTCAAGCAGGCCGCCTATCGGGACAATCAAGACAAGGGACTTTTCTTCGCTGGCGCGTGGCTCAACAGGGTCGACGTGACGGAATTGCTGGTCGCCAGGGGCTATCTGCCGCGCGGCATCGAGCTCGATATCGAGCAAATCCGCCGTGCCTGGGAATTGTTCTGCCAAGACCTCGTAAAAGCCGCGCGGCACGGGCTTTTTCGGCAGTTTGTATCCGGTAACGGCGGCGGCTCTTGAGCCGTGCGATTCTCGCCTCCCGACCAACCCAACGCGAGGCACGCGCCGTGTTGAAACTGCTGAAGAGGACCACCGAGGAAATGCCGCCGCAGCCGACCCCTGCCGAAGTCGCCGAGCACGCCAAGCGGACCGCGGACCACTTGCTGCTCGAAGGTCGACTCGATCGCTTGCGTGACCAACGCGAAGCGAATCGATTGGCAGTTCAAGCGGCCCACGCGGCGTCCGCGTCAAACCAGCAAGTGCGCGAGGCCAAGCTCAAGTCCATCCACATCGAGACCGAGCATCTCGAGAACGAGATTCGCGAGGTTCGGCGTCAACTTCAGCCGCATCGCCTCAGGCATGCCGAGCGTGTCGAAGCGGCGCTCAAGCCGATGCGCACCGAGACAGCCAAGCGCGTACGCGATGCGCTGGCAGAACTGCACGGCGCCCTCGCTGAGTTGAACACCGTCCACGCTGCCGGCCGCCGATGGGGCGTCGATTGGCCGACGGCAACGATCGAGTCGCGGCCGCTCGCTCATGCCGTCAAGCACATCTGAAATGGTCGGCGTTCTCCTGGCGCCGATCAGAAGCGTGCATAGCGCGCGGCGGCGCCGTGTCGCTTTAGAGGGGGCGATGCGGCGCCGCACTTTTTCGCGGAGGCTCGCGTGCCGAGGGTGATCGGGTTCGCCGAGCTGCCGGGCCTCGACCCACGATCGACCTTCGTCGGCAACTCCGCTCGCATCTTCAAGGACGCGGAGTCGCTCGCCGGCCGCGTGTTCCTCGCCGACGTTTCCGACGATGTGGTGGTCGCCGCTTTCGAGATCAGCGACACGGACTCGACGTGGGACCTGGTCAACACCGCTGGCGCCGGCAAGCTGGCAGCGCGGGCTGAGATTTCCGAGCGCGGTGGCGTCACGACGGTCGACGCCGTCCACCTAATGCGATGGGACGTCTCCACCGCCTGGCCGGACAACATGCGCATGGAGGAAAGCGACGTCGTTCGCGCGGTGCTCGATGCTCGCGATGGCCGCAACACTCGCCGCCGATTGTCGGTGCCAAGCGGCGCACGGCCGATGGGCGAGGGGCCGGCTGCACTCATCGACATCACGGGCGAGATAGGCGTGCACGCTGGCGATGCGATCGCTGCCGCCGTTACCCGCGCCGAGGGCAAGTCCATCAATGTCGCGATCAACTCCGAAGGCGGCAACCTCCTGGCAGCCATGAGCGCCTATGAGGCGCTTGTCGGTCATTGTCATCGGGTGTCCGTCGAGATCATCGACCGGGCGAACTCGGCCGCGTCCATTATCGCCATGGCCGGCGACGTGCGAACGATTGATCGGCACTCGGTCATGATGCTCCACCTGCCGCATGGTGCAGTGGCTGAAGGTGGCACAGCGGCTCACTTCCGCCGCATGGCCAAGGTCTGCGATGACTTTGCCGATGCGATGGCTGCGATCTACGCCCGCCGCACTCGCCACTCTCGCGACTATGCGATGGCTTGGATGGAGGATGAGGTTACGTTCGGTGCGGGCGAGGCCTTGCGCGCCGGACTGGCCAACCGCATCAGTAGCGACCTCGCGCCACCTGCCGGCGCTGGCCCTGCCGCACGACGCGCTCGGTTCCGTGCAATCCGTGGACCGTTCACCACGATCACGACCACCGGTTGGGAGACTCGATGATGCCCAGCCGAGCTCCTCGAGTGTGCTCCTGCGGCGCCGTCGTCGCCGGCCGCTGTCCAGCGTGCACCAGGGAACGGCAGCGCGCTGCCGACCAGCGTCGACCGTCGGCGCGTGAGCGCGGATATGACTCGAGGTGGGAGCGCGAGTCCAAGGCTTTCCTGGCGCTGCCTGGCAACCAGCGTTGCGCATGTGGCTGCGGTCGGGCCGCTGAGATGGTCGACCATCGCATCGCGCCCAAGGGCAACATGCAGTTGTTTTGGGACCGGTCCAACTGGCAGCCTATGACGCGGGAGTGCAACAGCCGCAAGGCGGTGCGCACCGAGGGCGCGCTCGCGCGACCCCAGGGGGAGGGGAGAAACTTTCGCAGGGGTGCGCGGACCGACAGGGGTCAGCCGCGCGAAGGATTCTCGAATTCGGCCCTTGGGCGGGCGGACGGCCGATGAATGCGCGGACGTCGACCAGCACTCACGGCGATCGCCGGCGGCAAAACCGCAGCGAAGGTGCCGCCGCTGCCCGCGCACCTGCCCAAGGGCATGACAGCGGAGTGGCGGCGCCTCATCACCGACCTGCAGTCGCGCAAACTCTTCGACGTGGTGATGGTCTCGACGGTCGAGGCCTACATCACGGCATTATGGATGGTGGCCGAGTGCCGCAAGGCCATCGCGAAAGATGGCGCGTTCGTCCGCACGAAGGGCGAGCAACCCAAGCCGCACCCGGCAAACGGTGTGATGTCCAAGAACCTCGAAATCGTCGCGCGCCTGGCGGGCGAGTTTGGCATCACGCCCTCGAGCCGATCGCGCAAGTCGCTTCAATCGGGCGAGGTGCCCGATGACGACGACGCGTCCGCATTGGGCGTTTGATCGGTCTAAGATCCCGGACCCGCTGGGCTACGGCCAGCGCGCGGTGAAGTTCTTCGGCGCGCTGCGGCATCCGAAGAGCACGGCACCGGACAACCGGCTGGGCTTGCCGCGCTTCTGGGAACGTGTCGTGCGGCGCATCTACGGCCCGCGCGACGCACGCGGCCGCCGCATCGTGCGCACCGTCTTCATCATGATCCCGCGCGGCGCGAGGAAAACGACCGTCATCGGCGGCGGCCTCGGCCTGCTGCACGCCGTAGGCCACGAGAAACGACCGCTCGGGCAAGCCCTCCTCGCCGCTGGCGCCGAGGACCAGGCCGAGCTCGCCCTCGATGAGGCAACGGCGATCGTGAAGGCCACGCCGGCACTGCACAAGGCGGTGAAGCTTCGCGCCGACTACCTCGAGCACAAGGCCGGCGGCTCGACGCTCACGATATTGAGCGCAGACGGCGACGTGAGCCACGGCAAGACTCCGGACTTCGTGGCGATGGACGAGCTGCACGTATGGAAAAATCGCAAGCTCTGGCGAGCACTCAAGAGCGGTATGGTCAAGGTGCCTGGCACATTGCTGGTCATCACGACCACCGCCGGCCGCGGTCAGCACGGCCTCGCATGGGACGAATTCCAGTATGCTCGCCGCGTCGCTCTCGGCGAGATTGAAAACCCCTCCTACCTGCCCGTCATCCTTGAGCCGGAAGACGGCGCCAACGCCGACGATGAACGGACATGGCACGCGGTGAACCCGGGCCTCGCCGATGGCTATCCCGATATCGATGAGATGCGCGGCCTCTATATCGAGGCGAAGGAGAAGCCGGCCGACCTCGACGACTTCCGCCAATTCAATCTCAATTTCTGGCTCGAGCAGTCCCTTTCGCCCTTCGTCTCGATGGCCATCTACGATGCGGGCGCGGCGCCGATCGACGTCGAGGCGCTACGCGGTAGAGAGGCCTGGCTCGCGGTCGACATGTCGACCACCACCGACCTCACCGCCCTGGTGCTCGCCTTCAAAGGCGCCGACGTCGAAGACGATGGCGGCTATACCGTCCTGGCGCACTTCTTCGTGCCCGCCGAATCGGTCACGCGTCGCGGCACCACGGTCACCACTGGCGACATCGAGAAGCGCGGCGAGCGCGACAAGGGGGCCTATGCGCAATGGGTCGCCGCTGGCCACATGACCGCGACACCCGGCAACGTCATCGACTACGACGCGATCATCGCCAAGGCGCGAGAATGGTGCACGACCTACAACGTTCGTGAGCTCGGCTTTGACCGCGCCTATGCGCAGCCGGTGATGGCGCCGCTGCAAGACGAAGGCCGGCCCGTGGTCACCGTGCCGCAAGGTTGGATCACGCAATCGCCGGCGGTGCGCGAGCTGGAACGCGCCATCGTCGCTCGCAAATTCCGGCACGGCGGCAACCCCGTCTTGCGGTGGTGCTTCGAAAACGTCGCGGTGCACACCGACGCGAACGGCAACAAGACTTTTCACAAGGGCCGCTCCCGCGGACGCATCGACGGCGCGACCGCGTCATGGGTGGCCATCAGTCGAGCGAACGGCGGCGCCGACACCCGTAGCATCTACGACAGGCCCGAGCTTTGGGGCGAAGGCACGCCGGCAGCCAGTAACGACGACGACGGCACGTGGAAGGCCGACATCCTGGCCGATCCAGCGCACCCCCTGTTCGCCGAGCACAAGCGGCGCTTTGAACAATGGCAACTTGAGCAGGGGGACGACGACCTATGAGCATCATCGCGCGAATCGCCGACATCTTCCGGCGCTCGCCGTCTGTCGAGGCGCGGCGCACTGAACCGCAAGAAAACGAATTGCGCCACGCGCTGGGGTTCCCCTTCCGGGCTGAGTCACAGGTCGCGGTGACCGAAGATGCGGTCATGGGCGAGGCGACCGCGATGGCTTGCGCAACGCTCAATGCCAGGTCGATGGCGATGCTGCCGGCGCATGTGACGGCGCCGCTCGGTGCCGACGCCGCAGACGGCAACCAGCGACTCACGGGGCACTCAGTCGAGGCGCTCCTCTCGAGCTCGCCCAACCCGGAGATGACCGCTTTCCAACTCAAAGAGGCGCTCATGCTCGCGGCGCAGTTCCACGGCGCCGGCTATGCCGAAATCGAGCGCGATGGATCCGGCCGACCGGTGGCGCTGTGGCCGGTTCATCCTTACCGGGTCGAACCCGACCGCGACGACAACGGCCGCAAGGTGTTCGTGGTCGACAACCGCGGCGCCGGGCGCGTCACTATCCCCGACGACGACATGTTCGTGCTGTCGGGGCCTTCGCTCGACGGGCAGAGCGGCATGAGCGTTATCTCGTATGGCCGCCACAGCCTCGGCCTGGCGATCGCTCAAGACCGCTTCGCGGGCAGCTTCATCGCAAACCAAGCCGCGCCTTCGGGCTTGCTCAAGTTGAGCAAGGGCATGTCGGATGACGGCATCGCGCGAGCGCGGAAGAAGGCCAGCGAGCTCTATGCCGGGCCGCGAAAGGCCGGCCGTATCATGTTCGGTGACAGCGATTGGGATTGGGTGCCGATCGGGATGACGCCGACCGATGCGGAGTTTCTTGCGCAGCGCCGTTTCTCGGTAGAGCAAATCTGCCGGTTCTTCGGTGTCCCGCCGCAGAAGGTCGGAGACACCAGCAAACAGACGTTCGCAAATTTCGAGCAAGCGAACCTCGCGTACCTCACCGACGGCCTGTTGCCCTGGCTGGTGCGCTTCGAGCAAGAGGCAAACCGCAAGCTCCTCCGCGCCGCAGCCGGCCGAGCGCGGCCGTTCCTCAAGATCAACGCGAGCGCCATCGTGCGCGCTGACCTCGAGAAGCGATATCGCGCTTACGCTGTCGGCCGCCAATGGGGGTGGTTCTCGGTGAACGACATTCGCCGGCTCGAGGACATGGAGCCGATCGGCCCCGAGGGCGACGTCTACTTGACGCCGCTGAACATGGGGCCTCTCGACGATCAGCAGCAGCCGACGAAAGACGAGCTCGCCGCCGCGCGCGAGGCGCGCCGCCAAACAGGAGGTCGGTGACGATGGACAACGAGTCGAACGGCAAGCCGAAGACCAGCGACCAAGCCATGACGCCGACCGACACCAAGGCGCCGGCCGCCGACTTCGACGACTTGTTTCAGCCGGCTGGTGCGCCACCGCCCGACGTGGCGGTTCCGATCACCTCGAGGGCGGAGAACGACCGATGAGGTCTTATCGCGATTGGGTGGTCGAGACCTCGAGCACCACGGGCACCGGCACCTATTCGCTCTCGGGTTCGCCGCCGGCGGGAACGTCCTACTTCACGTTCCGCCAGCGCTACAGCAACGGCGAAACCAAGCTCGTCTATTGGGTCTTCAATCAGGACCGCACGAAGTGGGAAAAGAATCGCTTCGGCACGCTGACCTATGGCAGCCCGGACACGCTCTCGCGCAACGTCGTCGAGAGCACCAACGGTGATGCGCCGGTGTCGTGGACAGGCGGTGACGGTCCCTTGCGCATCGTTGTCGTAGCGGACAGCGACGCCCAGGAGTTCGCAATCTCGATGGGGCTCGGCACGTCACGGCCGGGCGTTCTGAAATTCGGACCGTGGGCCGACCAAGACGACGTCGCATCCGGTATCCACACGCTGAAACTTTTCGACGGCGTCAGCGATATCGTGCTCGGCATCATCAACGCCGCGGCGCACAGCTTCATCCCGGTGTTCAATTTCTCCCCAGGCCACATCAAGGGGACGTACGCCAATGCGGCCGGCGACGCGACCAACGATATCGACATCTCTGCGGGCTCCGCGCTCGACAGCACAGACACATACCCGATGCGCTGGTCCGCAATGACCAAGCGGCTCGACGCCGACTGGGCGGTTGGCGACGGCAATGGCGGTCGCGACACCGGATCGCTCGCAAATGGAGAGTGGTATATTCACGTCATCGCTCGCAGCGATACCGGTGTGGTGGATGCCCTATTCTCGACATCACCGACGGCACCCACGATGCCGGCCAACTACGACCATTTCCGCCTCTACGGCTGGTTCCGTCGGTCTGGCGGCAGCATCACCGCCTTCAAGACCTACGAGCTTCCAGGCGGCGGCATCGACTTCCAGTGGAATTCGAAACCAACGGACCTAAGCCTGAGCGGTCAGACCTTCACGACCAGGCGCACCGACGCCATCTCAGCCCCTACGGGCTTCTCGACGATCGCGCACGTCGTGGTGGCCATGACACACGCCAGCGGCGCCGGGACGGTCACGTCGACGGTCAGCAATCCTGAGGTCGCCTCCGCCGACGACGTCACTCTCACGCTCCAAGCGAACGGCGTCCAGACCGTTAGCGAGGTCCACCCGCGCTTGAGTGCGGCAGGACTGCTGGGGTCGAAATCCAACACCGCGACGCTCGGTGGCTACACCGTGCGAACCCACGGATTCAAATGGTCCAGGAGGTAGGCCGATGGCGATCATGACCGAGGAGCAAATGCGCGCGATCTATCGCGCCGCCGGAGAGCCGATGAAGTTCGTAAGGCGCGAGGGTGGCGAAGGGCCGATCGTCGCGATGTGGGAGAACTTCAGCCCCGACGCCACCGAGATACTCCCGGCCAGCGATGCAGAGGTGATCGCCTTCGATCCGATGGGCTAGCGCGGCGCAATGGCCAGCCGCTGGCCTCGGCCTACGCCCGTCGAGGCCAGGTAGCTATTGGCGCTCAAAGTTACAGCGACCGACATAGCCGCTTGGCGAGCGGCTCTTCTTGGTGAAGAGCACCAACTCGAAATCCGCGGTCTTCGGGCTCGTGTGAGTGAGAGAGACGTTAAAGCCGATGCTGATCGCGCCTTCCTCGGGCAGTCGAATGGCGTCGACATGGTACGGCGTGAGTTTGACTACGCGGTCCAGCAACCAGTCGTCGAGCATCACAATGCGCGTGGTCGTGTTGACGGTGACGATGTAATTGGTGCCGTCCGCTTTGCAGTAGTAGACCCGCGTTTCGGCGCGCAACGCCGAGGGCAGCACTGCGATAGCAAAAGCGAGACTGAGGCGGTTCAACCAGTGACCGTGGATCATGACTTGCTCGCTTCGCGACCTCGCTTTGTCCCGAGCTCGACCAGCCGGCGCCTGAGAGCCGCAAGCGCCTCGACGGGCGTGGCGTCCGGCATGCGCCGCAGCTCGAGCAGCAAGTTCCCGGCGAGGTCCTTGTCCGTCATCGCTTCACCTCGTCGCGGCCCTTCGTCCCGGCTTGACGCTTGCGGGCCGGCTTCGGCCGCCCGCGCTTCGCCACTGCAGCCGCCTCGAACTTCTTCCGCCAGTACGGAGTCGATAGGTCGGGGATGTCGTCATCAACGGAGGAGCGGGCGGTAGATCGCTTGTTCTTTGGCATTGTGGAAGCGGTTGCAAAAAACAGTCACGCGCGAAGGTTAGGGAAGGAACCCGTGCGCTCGCAAGTACCGGTTGGTTTCGGCGAGGCGGGAATTGTTCACAACCTTGCGGCCTTTGCCGGCATCGTTCGCCGGCGTTCCGCCGATGCGGTGGCGTTCCTTGTACCGCCGGATGCTGGCCGCCTCGATGCGGACGCCGCCGGGCTCGCGGCCCTTGCCGCCCTTGCCCACCTTGAAGCCGGCGAGCTCGCCGTTGCGCACCATCGCCCGCACGGTCGACTCATCGCAACCTAGCCGCCGCGCTGCTACGGCAACGGTGACCGCTTCCTCAGGGTCTTCGGTCATTGCTTCGTCCTGGCGCGTCGGCGAGTTGATGGCCGCTCACGGTCCAAGTCGGCATCGACTTTGTCGAGCCATCGCGCCATGTCGGCAGCCGTATCGACATCCTGCCGACCATCTCTCTCAATCCAGTTGTCCAGCGAGGCGCGAGTGTAGCGGACCTCCCCGAGGACGTCTTTCGTGGCCAAGTACGGAGCCACGGCCGAGCGGAAGGCCGCCGACGACATGCCGTCCAAGTAGTCGCGCGCCGTCGACTCGCGCATCAAGCCGGGCCACCGGGATCTGCTGCGCGGCGCCACCATCAACCCCGGCTGCTTGAGCGCTTCGACGGTGGGGCGCCATCCCAGGGGCTCAGCCCGCGCCGAGGCTGCGAGAGGCGGCGGAGCTCACGGTTCGGGGGATTGGGCCGGGTCATGGGCCACGGTAGCGACCGGAAAGGCTCTGCCGCAAGGCAGCCGGCCCGCCACGTAGGCGCGGGCCCGCAGGGTGGCACCCGGAGAGCTCTCGGCGGCGGATGCGCCTGGCGGGCTTCTAATGGCCTTAACGCACGCGCGCGCGACCAGCCCTTGTGGTGGGCATGGCGCTTGTTGCGATTTTGAGGCAGGATGCCGGGCGGAGCCTCGAAAACTCCCGCCGAAGGCCTTGCCGGGCCTGAGGCATCCTAGAGCGGTGGCAGGGCGATCCTTGCCGGGATCTTCACGCCATCGAAGTGTAGCGCGTCCACAAGCCGTGGCCGCGGCCGGCACCACTATGCCGGGAGTGCCACGGCTATACAACACCCTTCGGGGGAAGGTCGTGGCGCGGGTCTCTAGGCCTGTTTTCGAGCTCCCGGTGCCAGTGCCGACCGCTGGCGCCCGGCCCTCGAAAAGCCGGTTTTCCTAGAGCAAACCCAACCATGACAATTGCAACACCATCCCGCCGAACCCTCCTAGCGGGCATCACTGCTGCCCTGGCGGCAACCACCGCACCGCCCGCCCTCGCCGCCATCTCAGCGCCCGCCGCGGCGCCACCGGCCACCGAAGCGCCCGAGCTCCTCGAGCTGGGCGCCAGGCTGGCCGACCTGACGGTCAAGATTCGCGCCGCCCACGTGCGGATCGATGAGGCGCGCGCGGCCTTCGATCGACTCAAGCCGGCGCTGCCGCGCGAGATCATGGCGAGCAAGGGTGCCATTTTCTCGACCTTGCTTCGCGGCGTCGATGGCCAGCCGGTCAAGGCCGACGGCGGCCGCGACCTCATCGACGTGTTCAGCAGCCGAGAGGTGCGCGCGCACATCATCCGGCACGACGTGCCACGCAACACGAAAGAAGGCCGCCAACTTCGGCGCATCGCCCGTCTTGCACAGAAGCATGAGCGGGAGCATGAGGCCGCTGTTCAAGCCTGCGGGTTCGACGAAGCCAGCGACGCGCTGTCGGGGTTGCAAATCGAGCTGCAGTGCCTCGCCGAAGCGGCAGCCGCCATCAAGCCGGTAACCTCCGAAGGACTGGCGGTGTATGCGGCGTTCTTCATCGCCTGCACCGAAGAGCGCCAAGACGATCACGGCATGGGCGTCGCGCTCGCCAAGGCGCACATTCGATGACAGCCAAGCTCAGCCACGACGGGCTGCATGCCGATGTCACCATGGCCTTGGGCATAGCTACAGCCCTGGTGCTGATCGAACAATGTGGCGACGCGTTCGAGCCGACCGACGAAGAAATCGCCGTTACGCGCGGCATGCTCACCCATCAACTGCAAGATCGATTGCGCGCGCTGTTGGAGTTTCTGACGCCGCGGACGACGCTGGTCGATTAGGGGCGCTCACCGAAGGGCCGGGGCGGCGGTGTCGCCCCGGCACTTTCATGCCAAAGTTGGTGCTCAGGGGGCCGGGCGGATCCCCACGGCTCGGCTCGGAGGTAGGCACCATGAAAAGAGTTTTGACCATCCGCCTCGGTGGCGATTGGAAAGGGGGGCTGCGGCGCGCAGCCCGGAAGGCCAAAGCGAGGCACTACCAGGGCGAGGAGTTGACCTTTGAGAACGCGGGCGCGTTCTTCGGCCAGCTAACCGCCCGTCGGTGGGACCTCATCGGGGCTGTCCAGGGGCAAGGCGCCTTGACCATCCGGGCCATTGCCGGCCGGGTCGAGCGTGACGTCAAGCGCGTGCACGAGGATGTGTCGGCGCTGGTCGACCTCGGCGTTTTCGAGAAGGGCGACGACGGGGTGGTTTGCCCGTTCGATCGAATTCACGTCGACCTCGAGATAGCCGTGCCGGCGTGAGGGCCGAGTCCCGCCGGTCGAGGCTGAGCCCCGTCGTCACCGGCCGAGCAGACCATCGCCGCAACCTACGCCTGGACGGGCCCCCCTGCTTATCGCGGCTTCAATGGCTTAAGCCGCGGCTCCAGCTCTCGAAGCCTCGGCTTCAGCATCTTCAACTTCGGCCCCGTGCGCGTCGGCTTAGGCGACTCGGGTTCGCGGAGCGCCGCCTTGCCCTCGGCTGTCGTTCTGAGCATGGGATAGCCTGCATGCGCAATCTCCTCGAGGAGGCCGCGCTCGATGAGACCGCGGCGCGTCTGCTCGCCAACGCCGAGAAAGTCGCTGTCGCTCCGCCTCTTGCCGTCACGACAATCGGCGGCGTTCAAGGCTTTCCGCTCCAGTTTCGTCAACGTCATTGCGGCCCGCCTAGTTTTAAGTGCTGAGAACTTGGCACCGGGATCGGCACCGGGCTAGCC
>JAEZKB010000093.1 GCA_023415605.1 Pseudomonadota bacterium | reverse complement strand
TCGCTGCCCAACAATTCGTTGGTTCCGACCGCCAACAGGCATGCGCCTGTTGGTTCGCGCAGCCAAAGCACTGCGCCGGCGGCACAACGCGGGCGTTGGGCCGTGCGCAGCGAAGAGAGATAAACGTGCTGCATCCGACAGGAAGTCTTCAGGTGTCATCGCTCAGTGGCTTCGCCCAGCCACTTTCGGAGTTGGCAATGTCATCGCGCGGGCTTCATCTTCAGTGCCGTCTCGTTTGAACGGTTCGCGGCGAACTCAACCTCGGTGGTTTCGGTGAAGCAGGATCAAGTGGCTTCGTTTCCAGAGATGAGAAGCAACTCGGTCAGGGTCGAGCCATCGCTTGCAGTCCCACGCCGCGTTGCTATTGCTTCGGCCAGAGCTGCGCGGATTTCACTGTTTCCTCTCCTTCGTTCAACCTCGCTGCCCAACAATTCGTTGGTTCCGACCGCCAACAGGCATGCGCCTGTTGGTTCGCGCAGCCAAAGCACTGCGCCGGCGGCACAACGCGGGCGTTAGGCGTCACTTGGAGCGTGCACATGCCGGAACCCGTGTTCGAACCACCAATTCAGAACCTCACGGCGTTCGACATTCTCGGCGCCAGGCACGACGGAGGCATTGATGCTGCGATCGTTGCAGCCACGCCAATAGATGGATCCGCCGAAACGCTCGAAGCGCTCGCCACAAAGGTACGCAACTATGTAAGGGAGCTCACGTCGTCGGCGTTTCTGGCGGACTATCCAGAGGCCCCGGGCAAAGTTCGCATCATTCTCTACGCGCACGGACCGGTCGATTTGGCAGCGCAAGGATTGATCAAATCACTTGCCACAGAGGTCGGCGTCGTTGGCATCAGGCTGGAAACAGAGCATGTGCCGCCTAACACCTCGCTGGAGCGGACGCGTGAAACATAAAGTGCCAGGCTCAATCGTCGGCGTGCGCGCCGCTCAGCTCAACAGTTGAGGCTGTAGAAAAAGTCCCCGAACGGACAAGAAACGTCGTCTGCTTCGAAAAATGGAGCACTTAAATTGGAAAGGAGCGAACTCTCGTGCGTGAAAATGAAGTCGGATTCAGCGCCGGGATCAGCCCTCCGACTTTTTCTACAGGCTCGTTAGGTTTCTATGAGCGAACTGGCCGCGTTTTGGGCGATCTGTGCTGCTGCCAAAGAGAAGCTGGACGTTACGTTCAACGCGCCCGACCTCATACCCTACGGGGCCAAGATCGTGGACCTCGTGGTTGCGAATCCCGACAAGCGCGGAGAGTTCATTGATGCGTTAGTGGAGGCAGCCCTCGATCGGGAAAGATGTGACCCGTGGGTGGTTGAATTTTGCGCTCATGCTCTTCGTTGGCCGGAGCTCAAGACTCGCTTCATAGAGCTGTATCGCGCGGCGGTGCGAGCTAACGATTGGAATAAAGAGCCGGTATTGCGTCACATCACGGGCGCATTTGAGGATGACTGGGAGAATTCGAGTGACTTCTACAGTTCTTATTTCAAGGGACCAGAAACCTAACAACCGGCTGGAGTTCGCGCTGACGCGCCCGACTCGCAAAAGCGATGCGCCGTTGCTCGCGGCACAGCCGGAGCGTTATGTGTCATGAAGACATCCCAGGTTGAGAAGTTCGAGCTATTGTTGGCGGGCGAAGAAGATAAGCTCAGAAGGCATCTGCTGCGTGTTTTGCCTGAGGTTGCCGATACCGGATCAAGCGTGTTTACGAATTCGCAGTTCAACCCATCAAACTTGCCGCCGCATCTCTTACGCTCGGACGCTGAGTCGTTGCTCCAGAACGCTCGCGAATGTGTAAGGCTTCGGGAGCTCATTCAGCTGAGTCCAGAGGGCTCGGTCGGTGGGATCTTCTTGGCAGCTTGCGAAGAGCATGCGAGCAACGATCCGCAGCGTCGTGGCCCGCGAAAGTTGGCCTTATCTGTACTTGAAGCGTTACGTCATGACACATAACAAGCCGCTGGTTCCGACTCACAACGGCGAAGCGCCGTTGTTCGCGACACAGCGGCGGCGTTGGGACGTGCACGGCGAAGAGAGATAAACGTGCTGCATCCGACAGGAAGTCTTCAGGTGTCATCGCTCAGTGGCTTCGCCCAGTCACTTTCGGAGTTGCCAATGTCGTCGCGCGGCTGCATCTTCAGAGTCGCGTCGTTTGAACGGTTCGCGGCGAGTTCAACCTCGGTGGTTTCTGTGAAGCAGGATCAAGTGGCTTCGTGTCCAGAGACGAGAAGCATCTGGGTCAGGGTCGCATCATCGCTTGCAGTCCCACGCCGCGTTGCTGTTGCTTCGGCCAGCGCTGCGCGGCCTTCACTGTTTCCTTGCCTTCGTTCAACCTCGCTGCCCAACAATGCGTTGGTTCCGACCGCCAACAGGCATGCGCCTGTTGGTTCGCGCAGCCAAAGCACTGCGCCGGCGGCACAACGCGGACGTTGGGCACAGAACGAATCATGAGCAATCGAGTAGCGTCCTTAGTCCGGTCACTTGCAGAAGAGGCAAAGAAGGAGTGGCCGTTGACTCGGCAGACGATCTCGCGCTGCTACTACAGCTGGTTACCCGACCCGCCGAATGAGAAGCCAAGCACGTCAGAACTTTGGATTGACGACATCTGGGAGCGCTCGAAAGGCATTCCCAAAAAGTTGTTTCAGGCCGCATGCACGAGCGAGATGAAGCTCGGAGAGCTTGGCAAAACACTTTGCCCATGAGCATGATGCCCAACAATCCGCTGGTTCCGACTCGCAACGGCGAGGCGCCGTCGCTCGCGGCACAGCCGCAGCGTTATGCAATTGAGGAAGAACAATGATTGAGCAGTTCATAGCGATGACCCGGCGCATCATTGCTGACGACGGATTCGAGGACTATTTGCCGACGCTCTTGCTTCCGAGCCGCAAGGACATTCGGGTGCTTGAGGATGTGCCGAGCGACAAGGACATCGAGAGCGTTGTTGCAAGCTGGGTCGCTCGCATCGCAGCTCCAGAGGAAGATTTTTTGGCTGCATTTAAGACGAATGACACGCACTTCAAAGTACTAGCGCGGCTAGATGGAAAGAACAGCAGTGTGATCTGTGCTGCGGAAGATGCATAACAAGCCGTTGGTTCCGACTCGCAACGGCGAAGCGCCGTTGCTCGCAGCACAGCCGCAGCGTTAGAGCGCAAGAAGAGTGGTAGTCGTTTTACTGCCAGGGATGGATGGCTCTGGGCTCCTCTTCGCAGAGTTCACTTCGAAGCTCGAAGCCAGATGCATCATTGTTTCGTATCCGCCGGATAAACCGCTTGGGTATCGGGACTTGCAGGATCTGGTGCGCTCACGGCTGCCGGAGGGTGAACCCTTCATTCTGTTGGCTGAATCCTTCTCAGGGCCTGTTGCCATTGCGATCGCGGCGAATCCGCCGCCGCAGCTTAAGGCGCTGGTCTTGGTCTGTACCTTCGCGAAGTACCCTGCTCCGTCC
>JAEZKB010000015.1 GCA_023415605.1 Pseudomonadota bacterium | reverse complement strand
GCTGGGATTTGACGACCGGTACGAGCCCCTCACCGATCGCGCGAGTATTTTTGGCGTCGAGATGCACGCCATCGACCGGCGTGGCGACCGCCACACTGGCGGCGTTGAAGTAGCCGCAGCCCAGTTCCTGGGCGATACGGGCATAATAGAAGTCGAAGAGCTTGGCCTCGTCCGCGCGCGGCGCGAACATCGGGTGCAGGTCCTGATGATTGGTCGCGACGGTCAACGGTGGGGCGACAATCAACACCTTCGGAACTGTGCCGTGGTTGCCATAGGGATGGGTGCGGACGATCTCGACCAGGCGCTTGACGCCCATGGCGGCGCCGAAGGCGGTGCCGTTGATGTAGACCTTGAGGTCGTTGGTGCCGAGGAAGATGATGACCAGATCGAGTGGCTTGTGGGTGTCGAGCAGGGTCGGCAGCAGACGGCCGCCATTGCGGTCGGCAGCGGCCGAAAAGTCGTCGAACACCGTCGTGCGGCCGCCGAGACCCTCGGGGATGACGCGGGCCGCGCCGCCGAGGCCCTGCTCGAGGACCGTCGGCCAGCGATCCTCCCAGGCATGACGCCCCTGCGTTTCCGCATTGGCGCCGAAGGTGAGGCTGTCGCCGAAGGCAAGGATGGTCTTCATGAGATCATGGCCACGAGGTTTGGTGGGCGCTGGCGCGGCGGTGTCGCTAAGCCAGCATCATCACCGGGGTTTCGATGAGGCCCTTGAAGGCCGCGAGCAGTTCCGCGCCGAGCGCACCATCGACGGCACGGTGATCGCAGCTCAGTGTCACGGTCATGAAGTTGCCGGTCTTGATCTGGCCCTTCTCGACATAGACGCGCTCCTCGCCGGCGCCCACCGCGAGGATAGTGCCATGCGGCGGGTTGATGACGGCGGCGAATTCCCGGATGCCGAACATGCCCAGGTTGGAGACGGACGAGGTGCCGCCCTGGTATTCGGCGGGCGAGAGCTTCTTGGACCGGGCGCGGCTGGCGAGGTCTTTGACTTCTTCGGAGATCTGACGGAGCGACTTGGTATCGCAGGCCTTGACCACGGGGGTGAAGAGGCCGCCCGGCACGGCTACCGCGACGGCGACGTCGGCATGCTTGTGGTAGAGGATCGAGTCGCCGGCCCAGGTAGCGTTGGCGGCCGGCACCTTCATCAGCGCGGCGGCCCAAGCCTTCATGACGAAGTCATTGACCGAGAGCTTGTAGGTCGGCTTGCCGTCCTTCATCGGGGCGGCGGCGTTGATCTTTTCGCGGGCGGCGAGCAGCTCGTCGATCTTGCAGTCCAGCGTCAGGTAGAAATGCGGAACGGTCTGCTTGCTCTCGGTAAGGCGGGCGGCCACGACCTTGCGCATGCCGTCGTTGGGAACGAGTTCGTAGCTGCCCTCGGGGTAGAGGGCGAGGACCTGGGCCTTGCTCATGCCGCCAGCCGGCGCTGCTGCCCCGGACGACGCGGCCCCTGCCGCGACGGACGGTGCAGCCTTGAGCGGGGTCTTGCCGGACTTGGCAGCCTCGACGTCGGCCTTGACCACGCGGCCATGCGGGCCGGTGCCGGTGATGGCGGAGAGCTCGATATTGGCCTCTTTCGCCAGCCGCTTGGCCAGCGGGGAGGCGAAGGTGCGGGCGCCATTGGCAGCAGCGGGCGCCGCGGCCGGAGCGGCCGCCTTTGGGGCGACGACGGCGGAGCCGGTCGCGACCTGCGTCGCCGAATTCTCGCGCATGACGGCGCCGGCAGGCGCTTCGTCCTTCTTGGCCTCAGGTGCCGGAGCGGGAGCGGCGGCCGGAGCCGGAGTCTTCACGTCGGCGGCGGTTTCGCCTTCGGTGAGGATCACGGCGATGACGGCGTTCACCTTGACGCCTTCGGTCCCCTCGGGAACGAGGATCTTGCCGATCTTGCCCTCGTCGATGGATTCAACCTCCATAGTGGCCTTGTCGGTTTCGATCTCGGCGATGACGTCGCCAGAGGAGACGCTGTCGCCTTCCTTGACGTGCCACTTGGCGAGCTTGCCCTCTTCCATCGTGGGCGAGAGCGCGGGCATGGTGATGTTGATCGACATGGCGCTAGCTCCGGTAGGTGACGGCGTTCACGGCCGCGATCACTTCGTCGACGCTGGGTAGGGCCAGCTTTTCGAGGTTGGCGGCGTAGGGCATGGGGACGTCCTTACCGGTGACGCGGGTCGGCGGGGCGTCGAGATAGTCGAAAGCTTCGGTGGCGACGACCGACGCCAGTTCGGCACCGATGCCGCCCTGCGGCCAGCCTTCTTCGACGGTGACCAGACGGCCGGTCTTCTTGACCGACTCGATGACGGTCTTGGTGTCCATCGGGCGCAGCGTACGCAGATCGATGAGTTCGACATCGACGCCGGCGGCGACCAGCTTCTCGGTGGCCTGGGTGGCGTAGCGCATGCCCATCGAGAAGGAGACGATGGTAACGTCCTTGCCCTCGCGGGCGATGCGTGCCTTGCCGATGGGGAGGACGAAGTCGTCGACCTTGGGCACGAGGCCGGTCGAGCCATAAAGGATTTCGTTCTCGAGGAATACCACCGGGGTGTTGGAGCGGATGGCGGCCTTGAGGAGGCCCTTGGCATCGGCGGCAGAGAACGGGGCGATGACATAGAGGCCGGGAACGTGGCTGTACCAGGCCGAATAGTCTTGGCTGTGCTGGGCGCCGACGCGGGCGGCAGCGCCGTTGGGACCGCGGAAGACGATCGGCGCCGTCACCTGACCGCCGGACATGTAGAGCTGCTTGGCGGCAGAGTTGATGATCTGGTCGATCGCCTGCATGGCGAAGTTCCAGGTCATGAACTCGACGATCGGGCGCAGGCCCGCGAAGGCCGCACCGACGCCAATGCCGGCAAAACCGTGCTCGGTGATCGGCGTGTCGATGATGCGCTGCGGGCCGAATTCCTGCAGCAGGTTCTGGGTGACCTTGTAGGCGCCCTGATATTCGGCGACTTCCTCGCCCATGACGAAGACGTTTGGGTCGCGGCGCAGTTCTTCGGCCATGGCCTCGTTGAGAGCCTGGCGGACGGTCATCTCGACCATTTCGACGTCGGCGGGAAGGTCGGGGTCGGACGCGACCTCGAGCACCGAGAGGGGTGCGACACCGGCAGGGGCCGTCGGCTCGGGCGCCGCCTTGGCCTCGGCAACGGCCGCAGCCGCAACCGGCGCCGGCGCGCGCTGGGCGGCCTGGCCGCTCAAATCGTTGGCGTTCTCACCCTCGCCGAGCACGATAGCGATGGGCTCGTTGACCTTCACGCCCTCGGTACCCTCGGCGACAAGAATCTTGTTCACGACGCCGCTGTCGACGCTCTCAACTTCCATGGTGGCCTTGTCAGTCTCAATCTCAGCCAGCACGTCGCCTGGCTTGACCGTATCGCCTTCCTTGACCAACCACTTGGAGAGCTTCCCCTCCTCCATGGTCGGGCTGAGTGCGGGCATCAGAATATTCGGCATCTAGATCTCCTGGCGCTCGGTCGAGAGCTTGAGGCAATGTTTTGTCACGCCGGCACTAAGCGTTCTGGCCGGTTACGATGATCACCACCGTCAGCGCCATGAACGCCGCAATGGCTACGAAGAAGACGACAAGCGCGTACACGTAGCGCTTGGTATGCTGGTCGGCCTCGGGACCCGCAATGTCGCGGATCGAGTCGAACTGCAGCCAGCCCAAACTCCAGACACTCTTGAGCCGGTGGCCTGCGGGCATCAGCCGCCAGAGCGAGAGCGCCGACCACAGGGCAGTGAACCAGGCACCGAAAGCCACCACACCCAGCAGCGAGGCGAGAATGGCAATCATGCCCCTGCCCCGCTCATGATGAGACCTTGCGCCAGACCACGACGACCATAAGGCCGAGCATGGCCAGAACAAGCGACACCCGGATGGCGCGGAACCAAACCGGAAACCGTCCGCCAGACCTGGCTTCGGCTTCTACCATGGCGCGCCGGGTCTGTGGCCAATTCTGGATGGTAGAGACCAGCGAGCGCATGGTGCCGAACAGGTCCCTGCCAACGAAGACGAAGTAGGCGATGAATCCCGCCGCGACCAGTGCCGCGACGATCCACCAGAACCAGTCCTCTCCGCCCGACATGCACGCCCTGCTCCATGTGCAGTTCCGCCGGCTCTAGCTTAGGCCGCGTAGACGTCGGTCCAGAGTTCGGACGGCGCCGGTTCGGCATCGGCAGTGGCGAAATCCGCCGCCTCGGTGACGATGGCGCGGATCTCGGTTTCGATGGCCTTGAGGCTTTCCTCAGTGCCGTAGCGCTTTTCGAGGATGCGGTTCTTGACCTGCTCGATCGGATCGCGTTCGGCCCGCATGGTGGTCACTTCGTCCTTGGAGCGATACTTCGCCGGGTCGGACATGGAGTGGCCGCGATAGCGGTAGGTCATCATCTCGAGGATGTAGGGACCCTTGCCGGAGCGGGCATGCTCGATGGCGCGAGCGGCGGCATCGCGCACGAGACGGACATCCATACCGTCCACCTGCTCGCCCGGAATGTCGAAGCTGGCGCCGCGACGGGAGAAATCGCCCTGCGCCGTGGCGCGTTCGACTGAGGTGCCCATGGCGTAGCGGTTGTTCTCGATGATGTAGACGACCGGCAGGTTCCAGAGCTTGGCCATGTTGAAGCTCTCGTATACCTGGCCCTGGTTGGCGGCGCCGTCGCCAAAATAGGTGAGCGAAACAGTATCCTCACCCTTGTACTTGGCGGCGAAGGCCAAACCAGTACCGAGCGCCACCTGGGCGCCGACGATGCCGTTGCCACCGTAGAAGCGATGCTCGTTGGAGAACATGTGCATCGAGCCGCCCTTGCCGGCGGAAAGACCACCCTGGCGACCAGTCAATTCGGCCATGACGCCCTTGGGCTCCATGCCGATGACCAGCATGTGGCCATGATCGCGATAGCCGGTGATCGAGGCATCGCCCTTCTTGGAGGCCATGTTGATGCCGGTGACCACGGCTTCCTGGCCGATATAGAGGTGGCAGAAACCGCCGATCAGGCCCATGCCGTACATCTGGCCCGCCTTTTCTTCGAAACGGCGGATCAGAAGCATGTCGCGATAGGCGGCGAGTTCTTCATCCTTGGTAAATTCGGGAATGTTGGAAGTAGACTTGGCCGGTTTGGCCGCCGCTTTCCGCGCCATGGGCGATAGCTCCAGGGAGAATGACGTTTGCCGCAGTCGATACGTGCGGCGCACTCTGCCGCATCGGTATAGCTTAGCGCAACCCGCGCCTCTCTGCCAACACAACTGATTTATTAGGTAATGCCGCTATCAGTCTATTCCGACTTCGATTTCGTCGGTTAACTCGGATGCGGCTAACGCATCGTATGAACCGGAAAGTGGTTTACCGGTTTTCGCGTCGACCATGACGATGACATCATCGGCCTGACTCATCGAAAGCAATGCCCGGGCCCGTTCGGTTAGGATATCCGGATCGAGCTTGCTGGAGTTGAACAGGGCGACACGATGACTGGTGGCGTCGATCTCCGCTGCCAAGGCGCCGGAACGGGCCTTCAGTTCCTCGATCTCGGCGGCCATGATCTTGTTGCTTTCAACGCCGAACTGGCCGGAGACGCCGTTGTAGGCCAAGTAGCCCTGGAACGCGATCAGCACCAGCGTCAGCGCCAAGTGGCGCCAAAAGGATGGTCGTTTGAGGCGGGTAGACAAGTGGGCGAACCCCAGAGTTGCAGGCGCGGCCAGCATGGCTGACAATGACTTAACACGAGGTTTGCGAGGGTTTCACACCAATGCGGATCAGCCAAGTTTTCGTCCTGCCCCCGGATTTTGACCGACTGCGTGCCGAAGCGGCGGCGGAGGGGTTCAACCATATCGAGACGCTGTGG
>JAEZKB010000356.1 GCA_023415605.1 Pseudomonadota bacterium | reverse complement strand
TCAGCTCAACGACCTGGGCATCACCCGCACCGACATTACGCGTATTGCCCGCGATCATGCCCGGACCATCTAAAGGTTCCGACTGCATCATCTGCGAGACTGATCCGCTCCGAACACCCGCTTGCTGAAACAGCTAGCGGGTGTTTTGGTTTTTGGGCCTTAGCCCTTCTTGGACTACGTGAAGACCTAGAAGTCGAGACGGCCGACCAGTTCGGCGTAAGGTAAACAGACAGCCTTCTGAAATGCCGGCCGCTCCTTAAGGCGGTCGTGCCAGGCAGCGACGGCCGGCAAGTCGGGACGATCGATGTCCATGGTGGTCCACCGATACATGGCGACCCCGGCTGCGATGTCCGCATAGGTAAAGCTCCGACCGCCAAGGAAAGGCGCATCGCGCAGGCGCCGCTCCATCATCTCGAAGCAGCGCAGCGTGGCGGCAATACCGCGCTCGATCTTGCCCTTGTCGTGCTGTGCCGGTGGGGTGCGGACAAGATCCCAGAACACGCCTATCCAAGCGGGCTGGAAGGTGGTTGCCACCCAGTCGGTCCACTGGTCGACCGGTGCACGGTCGACAGGTTCGAGCGGAAACAGCAGCCCGCTGCCATACTCAGCTGAAAGATACCGGACGATGGCATGGCTTTCCCAGAGCGTCAGTTCCCCGTCGCGCAGGACCGGCACGCGGCCGTTGGGGTTCATGGCGAGGAAGTCGGACGTATCAAGGCCGCCAAAGGCGCCGCCCGCAGGGACATGTTGGTAGGGCAACGCCAGCTCTTCAAGCGCCCACACGGCCTTCTGCACATTGGCCGAGTTCAGCCGGCCCCAAAGCGTGATCGTCAATATGGTCTCACCGGAACTGCGATGGAGCGCTGTCGTTGGTCTCCGATACAATCAGCAAAGGAGGAAGACCATGCGCAATCTCAATGGGAAGCGCGTCGCCATCCTGGCTACGGACGGCTACGAACAGTCCGAACTCGAAATCCCACTGGCGCGGCTCAAGGAGGCCGGAGCGCATGTGGATATCGTCTCGCTCAAGCCCGGCGTAATCAAAGGTTGGCACCACCACGACTGTGGCCGGCCAGTCGATGTCGACAGGGTGCTGAGCGAAGTGTCCTCGAACGAGTACGACGCACTGGTACTGCCCGGCGGGCAGATGAATCCGGATACACTCCGGGGCGAGGCCGATGTGATCAGCCTGATCCGAGATTTCTGGCAGCAGGGCAAGGTGGTGGCGGCGATCTGCCATGGGCCGTGGCTGCTGGTCGAGGCGGGGTTGGTCAAGGGCCGGACCGTCACCTCGTGGCCGACGCTGCGCACTGATATCGTGAATGCCGGCGGCCTCTGGCAGGATATCGACGTCGCCACCGATCAGGGGTTGGTCACCAGCCGCAAGCCGACCGACCTCGAGAGCTTCTGCCTGAAGATCGCCGAGGAGCTGTCCGAAGGGGTGCATACGCGCCGCGCTGCCTAGACGCATTGCGCGGCGGTGGCGCGCTTGCTATCTGCCGCGCATGCAAAACGAACCTATTCACATCATCGGCGGCGGGCTCGCCGGGTCCGAGGCCGCGTGGCAGGCTGCGAATGCCGGCGCCAAGGTGATCCTCCACGAAATGCGCCCGCAGCGTATGACCGAGGCTCATCTCACTCATGGCTTTGCGGAGTTGGTCTGCTCCAACTCGTTCCGCTCGGATGATTTCGAGCATAATGCGGTCGGCCTGCTGCATGAAGAGATGCGGCGCTGCAATTCCCTCATCATGGCTGCCGCCGACAAGCACAAGCTACCCGCCGGCGGCGCGCTGGCTGTCGATCGCGTGGCCTTTTCCGATGCGGTTACGGCCGCAATCCATTCGCACCCGAACATTACGGTGGAACTGGGCGAAGTGACCGGGCTGCCGCCGGCCGAGTGGAAGAACGTCGTCGTCGCGACGGGACCACTGACCTCGCCACCGCTGGCCGAGGCGATCAAGTCGCTGACCGGTGAGGACGAACTGGCGTTCTTCGACGCCATTGCGCCGATCGTCCATTATGAGTCCATCGACATGGACATCGCCTGGAAGCAGTCGCGCTACGACAAGGTCGGGCCGGGCGGCAATGGCGCCGACTACATCAACTGCCCGCTGGACGAAAAGCAGTACAACGACTTCGTCGACGCGCTGCTGACCGGCGAGAAGCACGTCTATCACGAATGGGAGAACGTACCCTATTTCGACGGCTGCCTGCCCATCGAAGTGATGGCGGAACGGGGCCGCGAAACGCTGCGGTGGGGGCCATTGAAGCCGGTCGGCCTCACCAATCCGCGCAATCCGACGGTCAAGTCATACGCCATCGTGCAGCTGCGCCAGGACAATGCGCTCGGTACGCTCTGGAACATGGTCGGATTTCAGACCAAGCTCAAATACCGCAAGCAGGCCGATATCTTCCGCATGATCCCTGGGTTGCAGAATGCGCAATTCGCCCGGCTTGGCGGACTGCACCACAACACGTTCCTCAATTCGCCGCGCGTGCTGACCAAGGAAATGCGCTTGAAGGCCGATCCGCGCCTGCGTTTTGCCGGGCAGATCACCGGCGTGGAGGGATATGTCGAGAGCGCTGCCATGGGCCTAATGGCCGGGCGGTTCGCAGCCGCCGATTTCCATGGCCGTACCTTGCCCGCTCCGGCCCCGACGACCGCCATGGGCGCGCTCATCGAGCACATCACCGGCGGCCACCTCGCGGCCGAAGGCGAGCCGGGGCCGCGGAGTTTCCAGCCGATGAACGTCAACTTCGGCCTTTTTCCGCCGGTCTCGATCCAGAAGCCGGAGGGTCATGTGGGGCGCTGGAAAAGCACCGAGAAGACGCTGGCGAAGAAGAAGGCCACCAGCGAGCGCGCCCTCGCCGACATCATGGCTTGGGCTTGAAGGATTTGCTCAGGCGCTGCGCAATGACCAGAAGCTGAACGCGGCGATCTTGCGCCAGTCGGCGAGATCGGCGGGCGGGCCGAAAGGCGTCGCGGATTGCCGCTCCACCTGTCTGAGGTAGTGGCGCTGCAGCGCCGCTTGTGCAAAGGCCGGCCGTAGCGCTTTGGGCAGTTGGCCGACAGCCGCTTCTGCTTTGCCCAGATGCTCGCGCGCGAGGTCGATGATCTGCGCATACGCGGCGAGAAGACCCTCGCTGACCTGCCCGGCAAAGACCTCATTCTCCTTGACACCATTAGCGGCAAAGACCGACCAGGGCAGGAAGATACGTCCGCGGCTGGCATTGAGACCGAAGGCACGCAGATGCCCGATCAACGCCTGCGCCACGCCGAGATGGCCGGCGGCATCGCCGGTCTCGATCTCGGTGCCCCCATTCAGGATCATGGCGGCCAGTTGGTAGAGCACTGACACCGTTTCACCGGCATAGCCCTCGAAACTCTGCACATCCGGCATGGGATCGTCATAGAGGTCGAAGCGGCGGGCGGCGAGAAGCCGTTGCAGCGCCACGCTGGCTGGCAGCTTGTAGGTCTCGATGGCCGACAGCAGTGCATCGGCGATGGGGTTGGCGCGCACGGCGCCGTGACCGTCGCCCTTGATGGCGTCCACCCACCATTGCAGCCGGATTTCGCCCGGCGCCGGCTCGCGCGCGCGGTCGCGGATGGTCGCTACATCGGCGTTGAAGGCGTAGAGTGCCTGGATCGCCTCACGCTGGGGTTCAGGCAGCACCAGCGAGGCAAAGTAGCGGTCCTTGTCGTTCGCCTTGAGGAAATCGGCGATATGGCTCATCGGGCCGAATCCACCGCAATCAGCGCAGCCGCGACCTGGCGTTCCTCCGCCAGCAGCACGTTGTAGGTGCGCACCGCCCCGCCAGTGGCGATGGCTTCGACGATGATCCTACGCTCGCGCAAGGCCGCTCGGAGCGCGGGATCGAAACCGGCGACTTCCTTGCCCATGCCCACCAGCAGGACGTCGATCTCTTCGGCCGCATCGAGTATCGGCTGTAGCGCCTTAAGGCTGATCTGGCTCGGCTCGCTCACCGGCCAGGCACGCATGCCGCCGGGGAGGCAGAGGAGGCTCCCCCGGTGCGACATGCCGGCAAAGCGGAAGCCGCCATTGCCATAGGCCTCGATTTGCGACTGGTGGGGGTAAAACCCCTCCCCGAGTTCGGCCACGGTGCTAGACCGCGGCCCCGTCGGCGCGCTTCTCGGTAGCCTTGGGCGCCGGTTCGTCGGCGCGGGACTTCAGCCCGAAGAAGATCAGGATCGGCCCGGCGACGATGATCGACGAGTACATGCCCACAAGCATGCCGAAGGTCATCGAGATGGTGAAACTGCGCAGCACTTCGCCACCGAAAAGCACCAGCGGCAGCAGCGCCAGGAACACCGTCACCGACGTCAGCGACGTGCGGACGATGGTCTGGTTGATCGAGAGGTTGATCAACTCGGGCAACGGCATCTTCTTGTATTTGCGCAAGTTCTCGCGAATCCGGTCGGAGATGACGACCGTTTCGTTGAGTGACAGGCCGACGAGCGTCAGCACCGCCGCGATGGATGTGAGATTGAACTCGAGCCCGGTGATCGAGAACAGGCCTATGGTCATGATCACGTCGTGCGACATGGTGGTGATGGCCGCGAGGGCGAACTGCCACTCGAAGCGGAACCAGACGTAGATCATGATGGCGAGGAGCGCCACGACGACCGCAATCGTGCCGGCCACGGCCAGTTCGCCAGAGACGGTGCCACTCACCGCCTCGGTGCGGCGGACGTCATAATTCTCGGTTGCCAGGGCCTCTCGCACCTTCTCGACGGCGAGCTGGTCGGCATTGTCGCCGCCCTGCTGCGCCTCGATGCGAACCAGGATGTCCTCGGGCGGGCCGAAACCCTGAACCTGCACTTCGCCGAGGTTCAGTTCTTCGAGCAGCGCGCGGACCTGTCCGGCATCGGCCGGCCCGCCCTGATGCTGGATTTCAATCGCCGTGCCGCCCTTGAAGTCGATGCCGAGGTTGAAACCCTTGAAGAAGGCCGAGCCGACGGCCAGCACGCTCATGATGATCGAGAAGACGATCACATAGCGCGAGATCTTCATGAAATCGATCTTGGTGCCGTCCGGAATGAAGCGGAAGTACTGGATCTTCAGAGTCTTGGGCCGGCGATACTTGTACCAGATGGCCACGAAGAACAGGGTCACCGTGTAGGAGGTGAAGAGCGAGGTCAGGATGCCGAGACCCGTGGTCACGGCGAAGCCCTGCACCGGGCCGGAGCCCAGGAAGTAGAGCACGATGGCTGAAATGAGCTGGGTCAGGTGGGAGTCGATAATGGTGCCCCACGCCCTCTGGAAGCCTGCATTGATGGCGGCAACGTTGGAGCGCCCTGCCCGCAATTCCTCACGAATGCGTTCGTAGATCAGCACGTTGGCGTCGACGGCAAGACCAATGGTCAGCACGATGCCGGCGATGCCGGGCAACGTCAGCGTCGCGCCAAGGGCCGAGAGGCCCGCGATCATCAGCAGGATGTTAAGGCAGAGCGAGATGTTGGCGAAAAGGCCCCACGGGCCATAGGCCACCACCATGAAGAGGATGACCGCCACCGCTGCTACGATACCGGCGGTGACGCCAGACTGAATGGAGTCGGCGCCAAGGCTGGCGTCCACCGTGCGCTCTTCGATGATGTCGAGGGTGGCAGGCAGCGCACCGGCACGCAGCAGCACGGCAAGGTCGTTGGCCGACTGCGGCGTAAACGAACCCGAGATCTGGCCCGAGCCACCGGGGATGGGCTGGTTGATCACCGGCGCGGTAATGACGCGGTTATCGAGCACGATGGCGAAACGCTTGCCGACATTGGCCGCGGTGATCTGACCGAAGAGCACAGCGCCACGGGTATCGAATTGGAAGCTCACCACCGACTGGCCGGTCTGCTGATCGAAGCCGGGCTGAGCATTCGTCAGGGACTCGCCGCCCACTTCGATGTTCTCGTTGAGCAACTCGTCCTGCCCATCGTCGCTGGGCAGGATCATGTAGCCAGCAGGGATGCCCTGCGCCTCGGCCTGCGCCGCTGTCATGGTGGGATGGACGAGGTGGAAGGTGAGGCGCGCCGTACGCGAGATCAGTTCCTTGAGGCGGGTCGAATCTTCGAAGCCCGGAACCTGGACCATGATGCGGTCCTGACCCTGGCGCTGGATGGTCGGCTCAGTGGTGCCGACCTGGTCGATACGGTTGCGGATGACTTCGATCGACTGCGCCACGATCGAGGACATGCGCTCGGTAATGCCCTCGTTGGTGAGGGTCACAGCGATCTTGCCGTCCGGGCGATCGGCAAAGGACAGCTCCGGCACGCCGCCAACGGCGAGCAAGCCTGAGCTGACATTGTTCTGCAGCGATTGCAGCGCGGTCATCGCGGCGTCGTGTTGGGACGGGTCGGTGAGTTCGACCACGACGCCATTGGCCTCGGTGGTAATCAGGTTGCCGATACCGGCTTCGTTGGCGAGTTTCGAACGCACGTCGCGGCGGAGCGTCTTCAGTCGCTCGGCAATGATCGAGTCGCGGTTGACGCCGAGCAGCAGGTGCGAGCCGCCCTGCAGGTCGAGACCCAGTACCAGAGGCTGCTTGGGCAGGAAGTCGGGCCAGCCGGCCAGCTGATCCTTCGAAAGGAAGTTCGGGGCGGCAAAGAGGAGCCCGAGCAACGCGACAACGAGGATGATCGCTGAACGAACCGGCGTGAACTGCATTTTTGGAACTGGTCCTGTGCCTATGGCGCAATAAGACGAAGCGCCCTTTTGGGGGCGCTTCTAAGACGTTTGGTGCTGTGACGCCAGCGTTTAGGCCTTGGCGGGAGCGTTGTCGTTGACTGGGGTCGACTTCGAACGCACATCCGCGATCATGTGACGGACAACCTTGATGCGGACGCCTTCGGCGATCTGCACTTCGAGATCTTCGCCATCGACGGCCTTGGTGACCTTGCCAACGATACCGCCGGTGGTGACCACGGTATCGCCGCGCGAAATGGCCGCGAGCATTGCCTGCTGGGCCTTCATGCGCTTCTGCTGCGGACGGAAGATGAGCAGCCAGAAGATGACGACGAGCAGCAGGATCGGCGCAAACTGGATGAGCAGGTCACCTGCGCCCATGGACGGCGCGGCGGCCCCTGCTTCCTGCGCGATTGCGGCGGTCACGAACATATAGAGTCACTCCTTTGGTCGAGTTGGCTGTCGGCTTGTCAAAGCGCCGTTGATTGCCCCATATA
>JAEZKB010000353.1 GCA_023415605.1 Pseudomonadota bacterium | reverse complement strand
GGCGAGACGCGGCGCCTTCTTGCCTTGCAGGTACTCGAAAAAGGGGAGCGCCGGCTGCGGCGGCTCGCCTTCGCCATGTGTGCTGGTGATGATCAGGAGGTCCTGCTCCTCCTTCAATGTCGCCGAGCGATAGCCTGACATATCGACGGCCTTCGCCGTGAGCCCGAGGCTAGTCGCATGCTTGGCCACCACTTCGGCGAGCATCGAGCCATTGCCGGTCTCGCTGCCATAGAGCACCGTGAGGCTCCGCTGCGCGATTTGTGGGGCGGGCGCCACGACCGGCGTCACTGGAACAGGCAGTGTCGTCGACTGCAGCCGGGTGGCGTCGGCGAAGCCGGTAAAATAGCCACCGACCCAGTTCGACTGCTCCGGCGAAAGACTTGTGGCGAGTGCCTTCATCCGGTCCCACTGCTCACCGGAGAGCCACGGACCGGGTCGCTCGATCTTGGTCATCGTTCGTGGAAGCCCCACAGCGGCGGCCGCTTTAGTCCGTCGGCTGCCAAGTTTTTCAATATGATGGGGGCGAGTGTTGACAGTCCGGTTCTATGCAGTCAAATGAATGATACTGTTAGATGACCGCAAAAGAAATGAAGTAAGCGCGATGGATATCACGCTGGCAAAGACGTTCCTCGAGATTGCCGAGACGGGCAGTTTTGTTGCGGCCGCCGGCCGTTTGAACGTAACACAAACCGCAGTGAGCGCTCGGGTTCATGCCCTCGAAGATCAGCTTGGTCGCCGTCTTTTCGTCCGCAACAAGGCCGGCGCCCGGCTGACGTCGGCCGGCGAGCGCTTCGTGCGCCATGCCAGAACGCTGGTTCAGGTCTGGGATCGGGCGCGGCAGCAGGTGGCCTTGCCTCAGGGGCGCGTCGATATCGCAAGTGTGGGTGCCGAGATCAGTCTGTGGAATCCGCTGCTGGTGGACTGGCTCGCCTGGATGAAGCACGAGGCGCCGGACATAGCGCTGCGCGCGGAAGTCGACGTCCCCTCGAGGCTGCTGGAAGCGGTGCACAACGGCTCGCTCGATCTCGCCGTTCTTTACGATCCGCCGCCCCAAGGCGGCAACACGGTGCTCGAACTGCTGGTCGAGGAAAAGCTGGTGATGGTCACGACGGCCGCTGATGGCAGCCGCGGCGCACCCGAGGATTACATCCTCGTCGATTGGGGACCATCGTTTCAGGCCAGCCATCAGGCGGCCTTTCCTGAGATTGCAAGCCCGGGCGTACTGATCTCGCATGGGCCGCTGGCGCTGCTTTACATGACTCAGGTGGGCGGCGCCGGCTACTTTCGCCTGAGCGCGATTCGCCCCTATCTGGAGAATCGGCAGCTGCATCTGATAGCTGATGCGCCCGAGTTCTCCTATTCGGTTCACATGATCTATTCGAGCCGGGTCGAGTCCGGGCTTCTCGATCGGATGCGGCGAGGCTTTCGGTCGAGCATGGGCGCGGGGGCAAGGGCTACGTCCCGGACCTGACGCCGACCGATCCGGCGGCTTCGATCAACGCCGATACCTGTCTGAGGCGTGATCCGACATCTTCGGGGACGCGTGGCAATAGAACACGCAGCCGTCCCAAAGCGGCAGCACGGATCAACGGCAAGCTGCTGGCGCTCAGCGGCTGGTTGTCGGCGGTCTGCGAGAGGCGGTGGGACCCGGCCAGCCTCCTCGTCAGCAGGAGGGCGCGAGCCAGATCCGCACCCCTGCTCGCGAAGGACTGCAAGTCCGCATCTGACAGAACCGTCAGCAGGGCGCGGCGCAGGTCCTGTGCCAGAGCCTCAAGTTCTCCGGTCAGCTCGTCGCGGCTGAGGTGGCCGGCATAGTCGCCGCTTGTCTCGTTCACATAGCAGACAGGTGAACTGCTCTCGACAAGGTCATCCATTGATGCTGCCGCCAGGCCTGCTTCCGCATCCGCCACGATGCTTCGCAGCCGATCGCCGGCATGCACAATCTCCTGGATTTCTCCGACCCCGGTACCGGCATAGAGGGCCATGGACTCGAAGTCGCCGGTCATCGACCGCAGGGGGGAGTCGGTGCTGAACAGATAGATCGGCCTGCCGTTCTCAAGGCCGATGACGGTCCTCGTCTGATTCTGTGAATCGCCGAGTGCGCCACTAGTGACAGAGCTGCGGAGGACACGAACCGGCGCTGCCGGCGGCCAGTTGATGTGAAAGTCGGTGGTGAGCAGCGTGTCGCCGGCTTCTGCGGCCAACAGGCGCTGCTTGTGGTAGGGGTGGGCGAACGACTCGTGCATCGCGATCATCGTGGTGCCGAGCACCATGCCCTGGGCGCCCAACGCCAACGCCATGACCAGGTCGTCGCCGCTGGCCAGCCCGCCGGCCGCAAGCACCGGGATATCGACCGCTGCGGTGACCGCCGGCAGCAATTCGCGCAAAGGCGCGGTCCCCCGCACATGACCGCCGGCCTCGCGCCCTTGCGCGATGATCAACTGGACGCCGGCCCGTTCGGCGGCGATTGCCTCCTCCAAAGAGCCGACCTGGTGGGTCACCACGATGCCGGCCATGCGCATCCGCTCGACCAGCCACCTGTCGAGATCCCAGAATGTGCCGACCACCGGCACTCTGAGTGCAATACATGCCGTAACCTGAGCCTCGAGCAGGGCCGCATCGGTCGCCGCCGGAATTATATTCACCCCGAACCGCTGATGACCTTGGCGACGCAAGGATTCGACCTCGGCTGCGATCAGCGCAGGATCTTCTCGGACCATGCCGAGGAAGCCGAAACCGCCGGCAGTCGAAACTGCTGCGACCAGTTCCGACCGGGAGACGCCTCCCATGCCCGCAAGGACAATGGGTACGTGACAACCGAGCAGGTCGCAGGCCGGACTATGCAGCAGGGGCGACATGAAAAGCTCCCCAATTTTGGCCGAGATGATCCGCCGGGACTACGGCATGGTCGTGAGCGGTGTACGGTTCGTAGACACGCCTGATGCGATAGGGCGAGGAGATGGCCATGTCAGTCGTCCGCTTCAGTGGCCGTCAAGATCCAGTTCGGGTCTGCGGCCCGCAGGTCGCGTTCGAAGGTCCAGATCTCGGCGACGTCGATCACGCGGTTGGGATGGCCTGCGGTCACCTGGCCGGCGGCATTCCTTGTAGCCGAGGTCATCGTCGCGACGAAGCGGACATCGATCCATGCCTGACCATGGGCGTGGCCGGCGCCGACGATGTCGCATCCAACTCCGATGAGGGTCCACTCCATCGTTTCACCGCGCGCCGAACGCTGCGCGATGACCTCGGAAAAGAGCTCATGCACCTCATCAGACAACAGAGAGCGTTGCGGGGCCAGGTCACCACACACAAAGGCATTGGTGATGCCCTCGTACGCCAGCCTAGCGCCCTCGATAAAGGTTTCGATCCCTGAATAGCCGCTGGAGTTGCAGATGCGCCGGAGCGTCTCGTCCAGGGGCTTGGGCTGTTGGATGTCGAACCCAGTGCCGCTCCACGAGACAATACTGGCACCGGTCGCAAGCAGCGGCCTTGGCACGGTGTCATCCGTGCCCCCTTCGCTCGGCGGCGGTTGAGCCATGTAATGCGCGGCCCATACAGCAGCGACGGCCAAAGCCATGAACAGCAAGTCCACCATGACGAATTGACTCATTTCGACCTCCATTAGGTGGCCTGTCACTTGATCCGTGGCAGGGTGTTGAACTGATGCGCGGGGGGCGGCGAGGACAGGGTCCATTCAAGGGTTGTCGCGCCCTCGCCCCAGGGGTTGTCGCCTGCGGGCCGCTTCCGCATGAACGCCTCCACCACGACGATGAGGAAAAGCAGTACGGCGGCGGTAGAGAGATAGGCACCGAGTGATGACACCAGGTTCCACAAGGCGAAAGCATCTGGATAGTCGACATAGCGGCGAGGCATTCCCGCCAGCCCGAGGAAGTGCTGGGGGAAGAACACGACGTTCACCCCCACGAACATCAGCCAGAACTGCATCTTCGCCAGCCGCTCGCTGTAGAGCCAGCCGCTCATTTTGGGGAACCAGTAGTAGAACCCGGCGAAGATCGCGAAGGCCGATCCCAGCGATAGCACATAGTGGAAATGGGCGATGACGTAGTACGTGTCGTGCAGCGAGTGATCGACGCCGGCGCTCGCCACGACCACACCGGTCACCCCTCCGATCGTGAACAGAAGCACGAACCCGATCGCAAAGAGCATGGGCGTGCTGAAGGTCAGCGAACCGCCCCACATCGTCGCGATCCAGGAAAAGACCTTCACCCCCGTGGGAACCGCGATCACCATCGAGGCGACCATGAAGTAGCCCTGAACGTCTCTGGAGAGCCCGGCGGTGAACATGTGATGGGCCCAGACCACGAAGCCGATCAGCCCGATCGCCAACATGGCGTAGACCATGGCGAGATAGCCGAATACCGGCTTGCGCGAGAACGTCGCCACCACATGGCTGACAATGCCGAACGCGGGCAGGATCATGATGTAGACTTCGGGATGGCCGAAGAACCAGAACAGGTGCTGGTACAGCACCGGATCGCCACCGCCCTCGGGGGCAAAGAACGTGGTGCCGAAATTGCGGTCGGTCAGCAGCATCGTGATCGCGCCGGCTAGGACCGGCAGCGAAATCAGCAGCATGAAGGCGGTCACCAGCATCGCCCAGGCGAAGAGCGGCATCTTGTGCATGGTCATGCCCGGCGCTCGCATGTTGAATATCGTGGTGATGAAGTTGATCGCGCCCAGGATCGAACTCGCGCCTGAGAGGTGAACAGCGAGGATGACGAAGTCGACGGCGGGCCCGGGTTGTCCGCTGGTCGAGAGTGGCGGATAGAGCGTCCAGCCGCCGCTGTGGCCGTTGGACCCGGATGGCCCTTCCACGAACAGCGAGATGAGGAACAGCCCGAAAGCCGCCACCAGCAGCCAGAACGAGACGTTGTTCATGCGCGGAAAGGCCATGTCCGGAGCGCCGATCAGGATCGGCACGAACCAGTTGCCGAAGCCGCCGATCAGCGCCGGCATCAGCACGAAGAAGATCATCACCAGGCCATGCGCGGAGACCACCGCGTTGTAGGCATCGGTATTGTGAAAGATCTGCAGCCCCGGCTGCTGCAGTTCGAAACGGATGGCGAAGGAGAGACCCGTGCCGAGGAGGCCCGCGACGATCGAAAAGATCAGGTAGAGGGTTCCGATGTCCTTGTGGTTTGTCGAATAGACCCAGCGCTCGACAAATCCTCTTCGCACCATCGGTGCGGCGGCGACGTCCATTTAGTCCTCCGAAACAACGCCCCATTGAGGCGCTGTCCCCTCTGCGATGCGAGCGGAGGGAGAGGAGCGTCTCTGGCGCTCAACAAGAGGCTAGGATGGTTCCTGATATCAGGCAAACGAATTTAATTCGTCTTTATACTCACTATATTTGCACTGAATGCGGTCTGGTTTCCAGCGAGCATATTCGGTAAGGGAAGCCATCGAATTTCAGCACTGACCGAAGAAACCAGCGCGACCGTGGCCGCGACAGGCTTTCATTTTGCGACCTAGGTGACGAAGATGAAGAAGCCGTTTGTTTCGTTGCGTTCCGAAATCACCCGGGCGCACGCACTGATCCTGATGGACTGGCTAGGGGATGACAGCGTCACCCTCTACCTGAGCGACTCCGGGAGCGTGTCCCGGTTCATCGCCGAGGCTATCGATCGGGCCCAGATGCCGATCCTGACCCATCTCTTCAATCGGGGCGGCCGCTTCTTCATGGTCTACGATCGGGAGGATGTTCCCGTCGGCTTCGTCCGTCTCGTCAAGACCGGTCCGGAGTGCGAAGTCGTGCTGGTTATCGGAGACCATGACAATTGGGGTCGCCGGATCGGCTCGAGCGCCATCCGCGAGGGCTTGAAGCTCGCTTTCCTAGAAATGCGGGCAGCGACCGTCGTTGCAAAGATCCACCCGGACAATACCCGCTCGCTGATGGCCTTCTCGCGCTGCGGTTTCGTCGAAAGGGGCGAAACGCCAACGCTCAGGTGCCTGTCCCTGACGGCGGGCCGGTATCGACGTCTACTGCGTGAAGGCGCTATGGCAGTGGATTCGGACATCTATATCACCGAGATGGATCAACTGCGGCTTCAAGACTTGATCGCGTTCGAACATGGGCCTGCAACCGTCGACCTCGAGCATGAAATCGAACGAGCCATCGTCGTGGCTCCTGAGCGCATCGCAGACGATGTCGTGACGATGAATGCAAAGGTCTTGCTGCGTCTGGAAAACGAGGAAATGGAAGTGTCTCTCGTCTATCCGCAGGACGCCGACGAGCGCTTGGGCAAGCTATCGGTCCTGTGCGACCTAGGTGCCGCGATCCTGGGTCGCCGGAAAGGGGACGCTTTCGACTGGGTGGTTGCGGACCGTACGCGACGTATCCTGATCGACGAAATGATCTACCAACCGGAGCGTGCGGGGGATTTTCACCTCTAGCAACTTGGCGACATCTTTCCCGTTTCGCATCGCGTTGTGATGAAGTGGATGCTCTTCCGACCTTCATGTCCACAAATGTCATGGAGGGATTTTGCTACGTCCCCGAATACGGCAGTGGCTCTCTCTATCCACGCCCGGTTCTGCGTAGATCGGCCACGGGTGGAGCCCGCACGGGGATTAGCTGGCAAGCGTCCAGGGACGTGGTCTACCTACGCAGCTGCGCAACCACACGATCGGCCATGCGGACGCAGCGGTCGCCGTCGAACGGAAAGATGTCCGCAAAAGTGGCCGAAAAGCGGGTCTCAATGGCTGCTCGCAATAAGCGGTGCGCCCGATGTAGGCGAGTCTTGACGGTGTTCGCATTGAGGCTGAGCAGGTCGGCGGTCTCCTCCACACTGAGCCCTTCGATATCCCGCAGCACGAAGACAACTCGAAATCCCTCGGGGAGTTCGTCCGTCACGGCTTCCAGAGCCTCTCGCATTTCCATGCGCATAACCTCGCTGTCGGCTGGCGGGGGCACCAGCGAAAAGGGAACTGGTGCAATTGTGGCTTCCGCGTTTTCGTCCAGTTCGCCCAGGTCGATACGGTCCAGCCCGGACAGTCCGCGTCGCTTCCGGTCGAGAGCCTCGTTGAGGGCGATACGGGTCAGCCAGGTCGAAAAGCGTGACTCCCTGCGGAACGTGTCCAATCGGGTGAACGCCTTGACATAGGTTGCCTGAACGACATCTTCGGCTTCGCCATCGTTGCGGAGCACCGAGCGGACGACCCGGAACAGACGCCGGTTGTTGCGCTGGATCAGCGTGCGGATGGCATTTTCGCCGCCCTGCCGAGCTAGGTCGACGAGCTTATCTTCACTATCGGCTTCTGTTTCGATCCGGGATCGAAGGACCGCGAGTTCCATGACCTTCTCCTAGGCTCTCGGGCGATGCACGACACCCGCAGCGAGGATGTCGGCGACTGTCGGGAAATTCCTGAGCGCCACCTCCGGTAACTCAGTCGGGTCTGCACCGGCGGGATAGTCCGGTTCCTCCGCCGGCGGCATACCAACAACGATCCGGCCGACCATCCCGGCATGTTCGTGCGGAACGCAGTAGTAATCATAGACCCCTTCTTCGGCGAAGGTGAATGAGAATGACTGGTCCGGTAGCAGGTAGTCGGAGTTCCACGGCGTTGCGCTCTCTGGAATGCGTCTCGGCCTGTCAAAGATGTTCGGGTGGTAGGCCGTGACCGTGTGCGAGTTGCCCGCGTCGCGGTTGGTCCAGCGCACCGTCTGGCCCGACTGGACATGGAGGCCGACAGGATCGAACCACACATGCGAGCCGTCGCTTGCGCCCTGCATCACGACGTCGATGGGCTCGGCGGCGAGCGCGGCCGAGCGGGTGAGGAGGAGGGCGGCAATGTAGCCGCCCCCCTGAAATACACCCCTGCGCGTGATGATCATTGCGCGACCCGCGCTTCGTCCGCCGCGGGCACGTGCCAGAGCACGACGTGGACGTGCGGCTCCTCCACGCCAGGATGGCCGGCATTGTAGTAGACATCGACATGATCGACATTGCCGCCCGGCGCAGCCAGGTCTTCGAAGCGCTTGTCGGGGTTCAGGTCGCTGATCGGCAGCATGTAGATGGTGCTGACGAGCCCGCCATCATGGTCATAGGCAAGGAACGGGCCGGCCGGCAGCGTAGCGGGATCGACAAAGAGCTGGCCCATGCCCGGCAGGAAGTCCGGCAGCTTCACCAGGGTACTGACCGCGGCAAACGGGCTGGCGGGGGGCGATTTGGCGACATCTGCCGGCACATCGTGGGCGAGCGCCGGCAACGATCCCGCAAACATCAAGGCTGCAAAGACAACAAGGGTTCTCACGTCACATCTCCTCTGGTTGCGCAACGGGAGCACTCCCGTCGCGTCTATTCCATTGGATGGCGGTTTCGGCAAAACGTTCCCGCCCCGCTCGGGCCGACGTCGCTTGGCGGTTGGCGCGGTTGGCATTGATATCGAGAGGATGCGCGCGGTGTCGATCAGGGTGCCCGCTGGCACAAGGCGACGCGATAGCAACGTCAAGCCAGCGGCGCTATTCGTCTACCCCCAATCAAGTCAGGCGTTTCAAGTCCCGACAGCTTAGGACGAAGTTGAGCGCGAGAGCACGGCCCGTGTCGCGCGGCTTTACGAACTCGCGATGACCGAGGGACGTAACCCGCTCGAAGCCTCTGCCTAATAATGCCGCACTAGGATCGGGTTCGTTGAGCACCTTAAGCGATCCTTTTTCTTGACCGCGTCAGCTTCAGGGGCACCGACGTTACGGACCAGGGGTCATGGTAGACCAGAGTGACTGGCATGCCGATGACGTTCTGATCGGCCATGAGCAGCTGGGAGGTCGCCCACGCAGTGCGCATGTCCGACCGGAGGTCGTTCGACCTCCCACTCATCCTATGCTTAGGCTTCATCGAGGAGAATTATCGAGATCTTCCCTTTCCCTTCAACCACGGCCCGTTTCACTCTGCTCAGGTCGCTAAGCCCGTTCTGCCGCAGAAAACTGTACAGCTCCTCTTCGGTGAGGAATTCTCTCTTCATGTTGTCCGGGAGTTTCTTGCCGTCGTGCACGACGTCGATTGGGCGATGCGAGATGATTCTCTCCACTCCGGGGAAATAGAAGCTCAAGAGGTTCAGAAGGTAGTTGAGGCCAAGGACTGTTAGAATAACCACTAGTCCATCTGGGATGGTCGTGTAGTTACCGAGCGAATGTGCCGCAGCTTCAACGACGATGAGCATGAAGATCAGATCGATATGTGCCGCCTCGCCGCCCGTTCGGCGAGGAAGTATTCGCATGAACACCAGCATGGCCGAATAAAGTATCGCGCCACGAGCGACAAGCTCTAGTAGGGGTGTCTCGATAGAAAACACAGACAACCAGTCGTCTGGAATAATAGGCAATTGAAGATCTCGTGTACATGTTGCACCACGATGTAACGTACGTAAACCGTTCTGGTCGCAAAGCCACTTCGCGAAATGGGCGCGCCAGTCTATGGTCTGCGGGGTGCTGGTAAAGGTTGTGGAAAGAACCAGCGCACTTCGGCGCTTGAGCTTCAGGGCTTGCTGGACAGTACTGGATCCGATCCGGCGACCCAGGTTTCGTGGTCCCTGAAGGGGACGACGATTTCACAACCCACGCCTTGCTTGATCACTCGTACGATGCCGGTGGGCGCGCCATTGCGATCGTACACCATGACGTCGGCGACGACCGCGTCCATAGCGCAACTGGTTCAAGTGGCACGTGACGCGTTCAAGCAAGCCAGCCCAATGAGATCATTGCGTGCGTTCGAGGGTTTTCGGACACAAGGAAGCGAGTGCCGATCATCTTGGCCTCCGGCTCTTCGGTTCGACCACAAGGCGAACGGAATAGAGTTTGGGGTCGCGGAAGGCGCTCGCAGCCGGATCGAAGGACGACCTGATACTGCGGAGCCCGGCAGCCTCTTCGACAGCGGCGACGGCCCTTGCCTCTCCACTGGTGCGGGCGCGAACGACAACCTCGCCGCCATTGCGGGCAAGACCCCAGTGCGACCCCGATCCAGTCGGAACGAGCCGAAAGGTTCTCATGGTCCGCACACGGACAACACCCTGATGAGCCCGGGGCGATCTCCACTTAACCAAGGAATGATGTCCCCGGCAGTGACGCCGAGAAGGGCCGTTCCGAGCGGACTCAGGATCGAGACACGGTCCCACTGCGTCGCGTCATCGGGGTAGACCAGGCGAACCGTACGACTGTCCTCCTCATCGGTAAGGTAGGTCAGTAAGGAACCCATGCGAACAATCCCTGGACCGATCTCGGTTTCCGGCACGACGCGTGCGCGATCCAGTTCCCAATAGAGGCGATCACTAGCAGCCGCGTCGTGGCTAAGGCCCGCCATGGCGAGCACGTTAAGTTGGCGATGCTCCATGTCTCCAAGCGTGATCGGCGGGAGAGAACTGATGGCGGGCGGATCGTGTTGCGACCAGTTGCGTATCGCCTGGGCGAGCTTCGACAGCATCCGTTCCTCCTTGATCATCACGGCAACGGGTTGCCCGCCAATGCGTGAAGTACGGATGCGCGATCGTCGAGCGAGCGCAGCCGGATGGTGAGAGTCGCGCTCTCGATCGGCGTCTGCGGAGGTAGGCGATAATCGAGTTCGGGTAGATTGGTTTTCGACCAGTGCCTGAATCTCTCGATCTTGTGACCGCCGGGTGCGGGGATGGTGAGTCCGTACTTGAATGTCATTCTTAAGTGTCCTTGTCAGCATGCGGTGGCCGCTCAGGGCGCACGGCATTGGAGTGGGAAAGGGAGACGGCGCAGCCGTCTCCAAGTGAAACTCAGGCGAGTGTGAGCACGTGCTCCGGCAAGTCCGCTTGATCGACCTCGGCCTCGAACGAAGCGTCGTCGCGTTGCATCGGTAGCTCGCCGTACGGTACCCCGTCGCCATAGTCCGGAAACACGTGATCGATCTGGATGAACTCGTTTCGGCGCGTGGCCGTCCGGTAGGAGATTGACGCCCCCACACGCAAACCGAGCAGTGCCAATCCTCCAGGTACCAGCAAGGAGACGTTCCGCTTGTCGCCGCGAACATGCGGCTCCCAGGTCAATGCCCGTTCCTTCGTCCGGTAGCCATCGATGGTAAAGCGGACCCGGCTGCCGGGAACGACAACGTTCGGTCCCACATCGCCCTCGAGCATGACGATCGCGGAACCGAGCTTGTGTCGGACAAGGCTGGCAAGCGGCGTGCGCGCTCCGATCATGCTGCACATCATGGCCTGCAGGCGATCGTGGACGCGGGTAGAAAGGATTGTGGGGTAGTGATCGTGCATGGACCTTCTCCATTGGTTGAATGAAAAGCCTGCTTGTCCCCTGACCGGCACTCCCAGCCAGCCAGGGCTCACCCACGCGCTTGCGTGCGCCGATCCTTCCAGTCTTTCCTGTTGTGCATTGGCGTCCCGAGCTGTTGCTCCGCCGGCGATGGTGCGGCGGTTGCGTCCATGTGCGGCTGAACATCGCCGAACCAGCGTTCAGCGCGTCAGCGGTTGCGATGTATGGATTGCCCTAAGCTCGGCCGACGTCCGGCGGCTTAGGGCTGGAAGCCTGCTTGGGGTAGACCCGGGCAGGCAAGCAACGGCGATGTCGTCGGGCGCTTGCTCATGCCATGTACATAGCCCGTCCAGGAAAAAGGTCAAGCTTGTGGCCGAGGTTGACAATATCGCCGAGCGTCTTAGGTTAGTCGCATGAAAACCGCTCGCAGCATTATTGGCGTGGTTGTCCGCAGGGCGCTGTCCGCGGAAGTCTATCGACCCTAGGTCCGGTGCGGCGCCCCGGATCTGGGGCACCCTTGTTCGCGCTCATCTCCACCACATTCTTCCATCCAGTCCGCCAGCGCGGGAGGACCTTTCGCCATGACCACGACGACGCTTCAAGAATTCACCCTGTCCCCGGATATCGTCTTGTGCACTGATGATCACAGGCGGCTGCGCGACCTCGCGCACGCCGGCCTCAATATGGCATCGACCGTCGCCGACGACCTGCTCTATGAGCTCGAGCGTGCGAACGTCATTCCAGCGGAGCGAATGCCGCCGGACGTGGTTCGGATGGGATCCACTGTGCGCTACCGCACCAGCGACGGCGAGCAGCGCGAGGTAACGCTGGTGTTTCCGGCCCAGGCCGACATCGGGAGGAATATGGTGTCGGTGATGACTCCCATTGGCGCGGCCCTCATTGGTATCCGGGAGGGACAATCCATCACGTGGGTCACTCGCGACGGGCGCAAGCAGGTGCTCACCGCTCTTCGGGTCATCCAGCCTCATGGTGAAATGCCAGAGCCGCCCGCGGCTGCTTGATCACAGTGAGCTCGGCCGCCGCGCTCGACGCATTCCGGGATGCAGAAAAGTAGGCGTCCGTGCCAGGTGAGCAGATGCGTACGCGGCGGACCTGCCCACGCTCCAACGCTTGAGGAAAGCATGCCAGAACCCGCCATTGAGCAGATCGCTGCGTTGCCATGGAGGCGTGATGCCGCCGGATGCCTTCAAGTCCTCCTCGTCACTTCGAGAACGAACAGGCGCTGGACGCTACCAAAGGGATGGAGAATGTCAGGGAAATCGGATGCCGACACAGCGCGAATAGAAGCGCTCGAGGAAGCCGGCGTTGACGGCATCATTTCGTTCGAACCGGTGGGGTCCTACAAGTACGTCAAAGACCGCGGTCAAGTGACCGCGCGTAGAGGGCGAGCTCGGGTATACGCTCTCCAAGTTACCGACCAGTGAAACACATGGGATGAAATGCATCAGCGTGACCGGCGCTGGGTTATGGTCAAGGAAGGTGCTGATCTGGTCTCCGAGCCCGATCTTTCGCGATTCCTCCTTGGCATCGCAGCGCAGGATTCCGTCGATACCGAAACTCACCTGACAGCCATGCCAGGACTGACGGACGCCAGTGGCCGTCTACCGCAATGACGAGAAGCGGCGTATGGGGCAAGGGGCCCTATCGACTTCTTTTTCCATTCACCTAATGGCTGGGATGATCGGCAAGACAATCTGGTGACGCTAACGCGCCGCGTGGTTCTCAACGCATCGGTGTTCAGAGCAAGTGAGAGTCTAGCTTACGCACGCGAGAGGGCTAGCAAGGCTGGGAACGGGCCCAATCCGTTCCGCCCTGGCCCATGGCCGGCTACCGGGCTACCCGCCATGCCTGGTGACGTCGCTTCCGCTAGCCAGCCGTGTGCTACGCGGAGTTCGGCGTGGGGGCGGGCGGCGCTTGCTTCGGACGTTATGGGCCCCTTTCTTATTCATTTAGCTCGTCGGTCGCGATAGAAGCTCCAGGCAATTACAACGGTGAGTACTATCGGTGACGATTATTGACGAGAAGCTCGAACCCATTCTGACGCAGGTGTTGCAGCGCAATGCCGGCGAGCCAGAATTTCACCAGGCGGTCCGTGAGGTCTTCGAGAGCTTGGGACGTGTCGTCGCCAAGCATCCCGACTATCTCAGTGATGCGCTCTTCGAGCGGATCTGCGAGCCGGAGCGGCAGATAATCTTCCGGGTTCCATGGACCGACGACTCAGGTCACGTGCACATCAACCGGGGCTTTCGCGTGCAGTTCAATTCGGCGCTCGGTCCCTACAAGGGCGGCATTCGCTTTCACCCCTCGGTGAACCTCGGAATCATCAAATTCTTGGGTTTCGAGCAGACGTTCAAGAATGCGCTGACTGGCTTGCCGATCGGTGGGGGCAAGGGTGGATCGGACTTCAATCCACGGGGCCGTTCTGACGGCGAGATCATGCGGTTCTGCCAGTCTTTCATGACGGAGCTGCAACGCCACATTGGCGAGTACACCGATGTTCCTGCTGGCGACATTGGTGTCGGCGGGCGCGAGATCGGCTACATGTTCGGCCAGTACAAGCGCCTCACCAACCGCTACGAGGCGGGTGTCCTCACCGGCAAGGGACTCGCCTACGGGGGCTCTCGAGCCCGCAAGGAGGCGACGGGCTACGGTGCGACCTTCTTCGTGCAACATATGCTGGAGCGCAAAGGTACCGGTTTCGATGGGAAGCGCACTGTGGTGTCGGGCTCGGGCAACGTTGCCATCTACACAATCGAAAAGGTTCACTCGTTCGGCGGCAAGGTGATCGCGTGTTCGGATTCAAGCGGCTACGTGGTCGATGAGGCGGGGATAGATCTGGACCTTCTCAAGGAGGTCAAGGAAGTCCGGCGCGAGCGAATCGGGGCGTACGCGACGCTTCGCGGCGCAGGCGTGCACGTGATCGAGGGCGGAAGCATATGGGACGTGCCATGCGAGGTGGCCATGCCATCAGCGACCCAGAACGAGTTGACCGGCAAGGACGCTCAGGCACTTATCAAAAACGGCGTCATGGCAGTGGGAGAGGGCGCCAACATGCCCTCCACGCCGGACGCGGTTCGAGCCTTTCAGGACGCCAAGGTGCTGTTTGCCCCGGGCAAGGCTGCCAACGCGGGCGGCGTCGCGACCTCGGCCCTGGAGATGCAGCAGAACGCCTCGCGCGACAGCTGGACCTTCGCCGAGACCGAACAGCGCCTCGCAGAAATCATGCGCAACATCCACGATGCCTGCGCCGATACGGCAGAGGACTACGGCTCGCCAAGCGATTATGTCCTGGGTGCCAACATTGCCGGCTTCGTACGCGTAGCGGAAGCGATGCGAGCGCTCGGAGTGGTTTGATCGGGAGGAGCGGCTTCGCGGCGTCAGCCTCGGCGCTCCGACCACGCCCGCGCATCACGGCATAAGGAAACAACGATGAAGATCGACACGAGCCACCTGCTCGGCGGAGCTTGCCGAAGGCGTCGTCGGCGGGATCGCCAAACGCAACAAGAATCGTGAGGTGTTCCGTTTCGGTTAGGGCTGGATTTCTCCAACACGGCGACCTCTGCCAAGCTCCGCCGTGGCTCCTACGTGGTCGTGCAGTGCGACGAACCGGACTGGGACTGGGGCAAGTACGAGTGGGACGCCGATTCCGGGGCAATTCTTCCCCGAGGAGAAGAGGCTCCGTTGGAGTACAACCATCTGGTGTTCGGCGTCTCCGAGTTCGCCGATGACGGATCTCGACCGCGATCAGGCGTTGTCGTCGAACACTTCCTCATAGCTCTGCCCGGTCAGTTCGAATTCCTGGTAGGTTGAACAGGACTAACGGCCGACCATATCAGTCTTGGCTAGGTCACCACTCTGGGTTCCGTTTGAAGCAACTACGCTAGCTCGAGCGGCACAACAACTGTGTGAACATTGCCGCCGCCGATGAACTCGAGAAAGAGCGTGTAGTCGCCCGCGCCGGGCGGGGTCATGTACAAGGTCATGATTGGCGATACCGTCTCGGTCGTATTTGCATGATCGTGCCCAAGATCTTGCGGCTCATCGACCGTTGCGGCCGGCTTACCACCGTGATCATCATGGGCCATGGCATCATCAGCATGGCCTCCATGCATGGAATGCCCCTCAGTCCGATCCTCGTCCATCGGATGCGCGTGCACGTAGGAGAGATCGCCAGCCTTTACAAGGACAACGTGCGCCGAGACGCCTAGGTTAGGGATGGAGGTCGGCCGCCGCCACGCCACCTTCGAGGATGGCGATCTTCAGCATCGATTCCTCGTTGGCTGCCAGCTTCGACGCGTCGAACCGTATCTCATAGTCGCCCGACCTCAGCTCGATCTCATCCGCTGCGGCAAATCGCTGCCCGGCGGGCGCCATAACCTCCGCTTGTCCGCCCCCGATCTGGACGTCGAAGCGGAGCACCTGCTGCCCGAGCCCCTCAGGGACCGCATCGGCAAAGATGTGGTAGGTACCTGGCCTCGGAAACTGCATCTGGGTAGCAAAGACGCCATCCGGAGAAGCAGCCTTTACGTGCTCATGAACCAGCGTGGTGAGGCTGCTATCCACGGCCAGTACGTGGAGCTGCTGGGTAAGCTCTTCAGCAAATTCGGTGATCTGGGTACTTTTGGCAGCGTCGGCGAATATGATCGACAGATCGGCTGTCAGAGGGGCGGTTCAGTGACGAGCATCCGACCCGGTCACATGCGACTCGGCTCCTGCCAGTGCGAAGCTTCCGGAAATTGGTTCCTGCGCCTGCGCCGGGGCAACAATTGCGAACAGGGCGCCGACGACGAGTGGCTTCAGCAAATCGTGCATCTTTTCCTCCTAGGGTTGCTGGTGCGAACGTGCTGACGCTGGTTCCGATGCAGTGTGAAGTTCCCCGTTCTGTCGCTCCTGTTGCTTCTGCGCCAGCTGAGGCTATTTGCAACGACGGGTGGTCGCGCCCCTTCACGATCATTGGACCGATTGTGGTTTCGACGCCTTACTGATCCTCATGTCGATCAGCGTCATGACGTCCAACTACTGCCGATGTCAGCAGGCTCATCGTGACCTTCTGGAAGATCCGTGAACTTGCGAGCGTCGCTGGGACGCCGATCGGGCTTCGTCGGATGCGTCATCTCGTAAATGACGTCGTCGGCAGACGGCAGCACGCCGACCCTTTCCAGTCCCCTCAACATGCCCACTGATCATGCCGTGTA
>JAEZKB010000341.1 GCA_023415605.1 Pseudomonadota bacterium | reverse complement strand
GCACAGGAAGCCGCAGAATAACCCGGTAAGGTATCTCAACCCTGCCGGAGACCAGCTCCCCGGCAAGGCAGACCACCAGCCACAGCGCCAAGACGTTCCAAGGGGAGCCGGAATCCGGTTCCCCTTTGTCTTTTCGCTGTGAGGGCGGCTGAAAATGAGACTGTATCTTTCTTCCTATCGGATCGGCGACCGGGCGGGGTCGCTGTTGGCACTGCTCGGGTCGGGCAAGCGTGCCGCGATCATCTCCAATGCGCTCGACAATATCTCGGCCACGGCGCGCGCCATCTATCGCGACGAGGTCTACGACCCGCATGTCGAGCTGCGGGCGCTGGGGCTCCAGACCGAGGAACTCGATCTCCGGCGCTATTTCGGCCAGCCCGCAGCGCTGCGGGCGCACCTCGACACCTTCGACCTGGTCTGGGTGACCGGTGGCAATGCCTTCGTGCTTCGCCGCGCCATGAAGCAGTCGGGTTTCGACGATGTGATCGTCGACATGCTCGACCGCGATGACATCGTCTATGGCGGCTTTTCGGCCGGTGCGGTGGTGGCCGCGCCGACTCTGCGCGGCATCGACCTGATGGACGACCCCACCGAGGTGCCGCCCGGCTACGAGGCCGAGCCGACCTGGGATGGGTTGGGACTGATCGACTATTCGATCGTGCCGCACTTCCGCTCGCCACACTCCGAAAGCGCTGCCGCCGAACGGGCCGTCCGACACATGTGCGGGCGTGGCATGCGCTATCGCGCCCTGCGCGACGGTGAAGTGATCGTCTGGACCGAAACCCGCACCCCTGCGGCCGATACCTTATTGAGGATTGCCTGACATGAAGAAGCAGATCGTCGAGGAGCCCGTCTTCCCCGTTCGGAGGTCCGCAGCCTCCATGGCCGCCGAAAAGCGGGCCCTGGAGGCTGCCACCCATGCTCTATCCGCCCGGCGACAGCGCGACCTGCTGCCGGGCAAGATCGTGACGCCGCGCCTCGTGCTACGCGCCCCGATCCGCGGCGATGTGCCGGACCTGGTTCGCCTCGCCGACAACCGCAAGATTTTCGAAATGCTGGCGCGCCTGCCGCATCCCTATACCCGCGCCGATGGCATCGCCTTCGTCGAGATCATGGCGCAGCGCGCGGACGAGCGCCCCTATGCCATCACCATGAAGGGCGAGTTCCTGGGCATTGTCGGCTTTTCCTATGCGGAGGGGGAGCCGCCCGAGCTCGGCTATTGGCTGGGCGAACCCTATTGGGGCATGGGCATCATGTCCGAGGCGGTAAAGGCCCTGATCGAAGCAGCCTTCGCCACCCATGCCTATCCGCGCATCAAATCCCGCGCTTTGGCCAGCAATGCCGGCTCGCTCAATGTGCTCGAGAAGGCCGGGTTCAAGCGCATTCGCGAAGGGCTGGACACGGTCGGCAACTGCTCGGGCAAGTCCACGGTTTATCTCGAGTTGGAGCAGCCCAAGTGGATGTGATGCTCAAGACCCGGCGGCTGACATTGCGGCAGCCCAGGCTCGACGACGCCGAGCGGCTGGCGCTCTACCTCAACAATTTCGGGGTCGCCGGCAACCTCAGCCGGGTTCCCTACCCGTATCGGCTGGCCGACGCCAAGGCCTGGCTGCGCACCTGGCGGCCGGACCGGCCGGCGAGCGAGACCGGCTTCACCATCGATCTCGAAGGCGAGGGACTGATCGGCCATGTCGGCTTTCATACCGACGAGCAGGGCACGGTGATCGGCTACTGGCTGGGTGAACCCTATTGGAACCGCGGCTTCATGTCGGAGGCCTGCGCGTCGGCGCTGAGCTGGTATTTCGAGGCGACCCCGGCCCCCGCGATCGCATCCGGCGTCTTCCACTTCAACAAGGCCTCGCTCGCCATCCAGAAGAAGCTGGGCTTTACCGAAACCGGCACCACTTACCGCCTCTGCCTTGCGCGCGGCGAAGAGGTGCGCCATATCGACACCGAATTGACGCGCGACGTCTGGATGTCCAGGTCGCCATAGGCGATCTGCGCTTTTGGCGGTAGCATCGCGACAGCAACAGGCACCTGAACACGATGAAATTTCTCGACCAGGCCAAGGTCTTTGTACGCTCTGGCGACGGCGGTGCCGGCGCGGTGTCGTTCCGCCGCGAGAAGTTTCTCGAGTTTGGCGGCCCCAATGGCGGTAATGGCGGCCGTGGCGGCGACGTGATCGTCAAATGCGTCGATGGGCTGAACACGCTGATCGACTACCGCTACCAGCAGCACTTCAAGGCCTCGACCGGCACCCATGGCATGGGTAAGGACCGGCATGGGGCCAAAGGCGCCGACATCATCCTCAAGGTGCCGGTCGGCACGCAGATTTTCGAAGAAGACAACGAGACGCTGATCGGCGACTTCACCGAAGTCGGCCAGGAAATGGTGCTGGTGTCGGGCGGCAATGGCGGCTTCGGCAACGCCCATTTCAAGACCTCGGCCAACCAGGCACCCCGCCACGCCAATCCGGGCCTGCCCGGCACCGAAAAGTGGATCTGGCTGCGGCTCAAGCTGATCGCCGATGCCGGCCTTGTCGGTCTGCCCAATGCCGGCAAGTCGACTTTCCTCGCGGCGGTTTCGGCGGCCAAGCCCAAGATCGCCGACTATCCCTTCACGACGCTGCATCCCAATCTCGGCGTGGTCTCGATCGGCGAACGCGATTTTGTCCTGGCCGATATTCCCGGGCTGATCGAAGGCGCGCATGAGGGCGCCGGCATCGGCGACCGGTTCTTGGGCCATGTCGAGCGCTGCGCCACGCTGATCCACCTGATCGACGGTACGCAGGACGATGTGAAGCTGGCCTACAAGACCATCCGCAACGAGCTCAGCTCCTATGCCGAGGAACTGGCCGAGAAGCCGGAAATCCTTGTGCTCAACAAGATCGACGCCCTCGACGAGGAGACGATCAAGGAGAAGGTCAGGGTCCTGAAAAAGGCCAGCAAGGCCGAGGTGCTGACCACCTCGGGCGTTACCGGCCAGGGCGTCGACCAGGTGCTCTATCGGGTGCTGGCCTACATGGACGCCGAGAAGGCCGCCATTGCCGAAGCCGAGCGCCGCAAGATCGAGCCGACCTGGGTTCCGTAACATGGCCAACGCTCTCGCGCCCTACCGGCGCCTCACGATCAAGATCGGCTCGGCTTTGCTGGTCGACGGCAAGACCGGCAAGCTGCGCGCCGAATGGCTGCGCTCGATCGCGTCCGACATCGACGAGCTGCGCAAGGCCGGCTGTTCGGTGGTGATCGTTTCGTCGGGCGCCATTTCGCTCGGACGGCGAATCCTCGGTCTCTCGGCAGTCAGTCTGCCGCTCGACCAGAGCCAGGCGGCGGCCAGCGCCGGGCAGATCGCGCTGAGCCAGGCCTGGGCCGATGTGCTGGGCGAGCATGGCATCGTCACCGGCCAGATTCTGCTGACGCCCAACATCACCGAAGAGCGGCGCTATTTCCTCAATGCGCGGACGACGATCTCGACGCTGTTGGGACTGGGCGCCGTGCCGATCATCAACGAGAACGACTCGGTGGCCACCGCGGAAATCCGCTATGGCGACAACGACCGGCTCTCGGCCCGCGTGGCAACCATGATCGAGGCCGACTGTCTGATCCTGCTCTCCGATATTGACGGCCTCTATACCGCGCCGCCCGGCAAGAACCCGGACGCTACCCACCTGCCACATGTGGCGGCGATCACGCCGGAGATTGAAGCCATGGCGGGGGGCGCCGCGAGCCATCTGAGCCGCGGCGGCATGACCACGAAGGTCGAGGCAGGGAAGATCGCGACCCTGGCCGGTACGGCCATGATCATCGCCAAGGGCACCGAGAACCATCCGCTCAAGGCCCTGACCGAGGGGGCGCGGCATACGCTCTTCGCGCCGGCGGAATCCCGGGCGCAGGCGCGCAAGCGCTGGATCATGGGAACGCTCGACGTTGCCGGCTCGGTGACCGTCGATGCCGGTGCGGCGCGTGCCCTGCTGGGTGGCAAGAGCCTGCTGCCGATCGGGGTCACCAAGGTCAAGGGCGAGTTCGAGCGCGGCGACGCCATCGCCATTCTCGACCCCGACGGGCGCGAGATCGCGCGCGGCCTGGCGGGCCTCGGGCGCGAGGAGGCCGAGGCGGTCAAGGGCAAGAATTCGGCTCGCATCGAGCAAATTCTGGGGCATGATACCCGCACCGAGATGGTGCATCGCGACAATATGGTCGTGCTGATGGGCCTGGAGGCCAAGGTCTGATGAGCGTTGCCGAAGTTCTGACCCTTCCCGCGCTGATGGCCGATATCGGCCGCAAGGCCAAGGCCGCGGCAGCCGTGCTGGCCTTCACCACGGCCGAAAAGAAGCGGCAGGCGCTGCTGAGCGCCGCCGAAGCGATGGACGAGGCGCGGCGCGAGATTCTCGAAGCCAACGCGCTCGACATGGCGGCGGCGGAGAAGAAGGGCATCTCGAAAGCCTTCCTCGACCGGCTGCAGCTCAACGACAAGCGCATCGATGGTATGATCGAGGGCCTGCGGACCATTGCCGACCTGCCCGATCCGGTCGGCCAGGTGATCGCGGAATGGACCCGACCCAACGGGCTCGACATTGCGCGGGTGCGCACCCCGCTGGGCGTCATCGGGGTGATCTTCGAGAGCCGGCCCAATGTGACGGCCGACGCCGGGGCGCTGACGCTGAAATCGGGTAATGCGGTGATCCTCCGCGGCGGTTCGGACAGCGCGCACTCCTCGCGCGCCATTCATGCCTGCCTCGTCGCTGGATTGAAGGCGGCCGGGCTGCCGGAGGCCGCGATCCAGATCGTGCCGACCACCGACCGCGAGGCGGTGGGCGAGATGCTGCGCGGGCTCGACGGCGCCATCGACGTGATCGTGCCGCGCGGCGGCAAGACGCTGGTGGCGCGTGTGCAGAACGAGGCCCGTGTGCCGGTGTTCGCCCACCTCGAGGGCATTTGCCACACCTATCTCGATGCCAGCGCCGACCCGCAGATGGCGGTGGACGTGACCGTCAACGCCAAGATGCGCCGCACCGGCGTGTGCGGCGCCACGGAAACGCTGTTGATCCACGAGAGTCTGCTGCCGACAGTCGCCACGTCGGTGATTGACGCACTGATCGCAAAGGGCTGCGAAATCCGCGGCGACGACCGGATCCAGGCGCTGATCCCGACCGCCATTCCGGCTACAGAGGAGGACTGGCACACCGAATACGAGGACGCGATCATTTCGGTGAAGGTGGTCAAGGACGTCGGCGAGGCGATCGACCACATCAACACCTATTCGAGCCACCATACCGAAGCGATCATCACCGAGGATCCTAAGTCGGTGGAGCGATTCTTCGCCGAGATCGACAGCGCCATTCTGCTCCACAATGCCTCCACCCAGTTCGCCGATGGCGGCGAGTTCGGCTTTGGCGGCGAGATCGGGATCGCCACGGGCAAGTTCCACGCCCGCGGGCCGGTGGGCGTCGAACAGCTGACGAGCTTCAAGTATCAGGTGCGCGGCACGGGACAGACCCGCCCCTGATGGCTCGTATTCCGGGGATTACCGACCTGCCCATGCATGCCGACGGCATGCGCGTGGGCCTCTTCGGCGGCAGCTTCAATCCGGCCCATGAAGGGCACCGGCTGGTGGCGGTACAATGTCTGAAGCGGCTGGCGCTCGATAGGGTGTGGTTACTGGCGTCACCCGGCAATCCGCTCAAGGAAAACAGCAATCTCGCGCCGCTCGCCGATCGCGTCCACACCGCGCGCGAGGTGATGGCGCATCCCGACATCGAGGTCACCGGCTTCGAGGCCGAGCACGACTTCCACTATTCCTTCGATACGCTGAGTTTCTTGCGGCAGGCCTGCCCCGGGGTGAAGTTCGTCTGGATCATGGGGGCCGACAATCTGGCGCAGTTCGACCGCTGGGAGCGCTGGCGCGATATTGCCGAACTGATGCCGATGGCGGTCTATGCCCGGCCAGGCTCCCTGCACCGCGCTACCGCCAGCAAGGCCGCGATGGCGCTCAAGGCCTTCCGTATTCCCGAGATCGAAGCCGAGAGTCTGGCCGACCGCGATCCCCCCGCCTGGGTCTATCTACGGGGCGTTATGTCGACCCAATCGTCCTCGGCAATCCGTGCCGCACGGGCCACTGCAAATTGAAAATTGATCGTTCCCTTGCGGAACCAGGGTCGAAGCGTCATATTGTTATGGGAGTGACTATAGTCACTCTTGAACGGGACCACGACAATCGCTGACTTTCGCGACATCGCCCCATCAACCAAGGACAAGCTGAAATACGCATGACTCATGCTGTGTTAGCGTGGGCAGAGGCCAAGAACTAATGGCTGCTTCCCCCAAGAAGAAGACCCAGACGATCGAGCCGGCTCCGGCCGCGACTGCAGAACCCCAGATGATCGATGTCGTTCTGAAGAGCCTTGACGATGCCAAGGCCGAGCAGACTGTTGCCATCGACATCACGGGCAAATCCTCGCTGTCGGACCACATGGTCGTCACCTCGGGCCGCTCCAACCGTCATGTCAGTGCCGTCGCCGACCAGGTGGTCAAAGCCCTTCGAGAGAATGGTTTTGGCAAGCCGCGGGTCGAGGGCCTGCCGCATGCCGATTGGGTGCTGGTCGACGGCGGTGACGTGATCGTCCACATCTTCCGGCCCGAAGTGCGCGAGTTCTATAATCTCGAAAAGATGTGGCAGGCGGACTTCGCCGCCGACGCGCACTGACGAATTGAACCAGCGGCGATGAGGATCGCAATCGCCGCGGTTGGCCGCATGAAACAGGGCCCCGAGCGCGAACTCGTCGGCCGCTATCTCGACCGCGCCGTGCTGAGCGGGAAGCCGCTCGGCCTCACCGGCTTCGAGACCATCGAACTCACCGAATCCCGCGCGTCTTCTTCGCCGGCCCGCAAGGCCGATGAGGCCAAGGCGCTGCGCGCCGCCCTGCCCGACGGCATCGTGGTGGCGCTGGACGAGCGTGGCAAGACGATCGGGTCGGAAGCCTTTGCCAACCAGATCGCCCGCTGGCGTGACGACGGCCGGCCTGCCGTGAGCTTCATCATTGGCGGGGCGGACGGGCTCGAGCCGGATTTCGTCAAGGCCGCCGACCTGACGTTGAGCTTCTCTCCGCTCACATGGCCGCACCAGCTGGTTCGGATCATGCTGGCCGAACAGCTCTACCGGGCGACGACAATCCTCTCCGGCCACCCCTATCATCGCGAATAGTACGATTAATTCTTGAGCAGATCGCCCACGCTTAACGCGGGCTTAAGCCGAACGGCGTGAATAGTGTTCCCGATTTGGACGGACCACCGCCGCGGGGAGATAATCATGCTCAAGTTGCAAAGCTTGTCGATCGCCAGAAAACTGCCGTTGGCGCTGCTGATGTCTGCCCTTCTGGTTGGCGCCGGGGTGGGCACCGCGAGCTACCTGATCGGCTCGGAGTCTTTGGGTACCCAAGCCAAGCAGAACCTTTCGACGCTGGCCTTCGAACGCGCCAACCAACTCGCCTTCTACATGAAATCGGTCGAGCAGGATCTGGTTGCCACGTCGCGGACCGATGCCACCATCCAGGCGATGCGCGACTTCGCGGGCGCCTGGCTGCAGATCAAGGAACCCGATCCGGCAGCGGCGCTGCAGAAGGTCTACATCGCCGACAACCCCAACCCGGCCGGCCAGCGGCTGTTGCTCGACACGCCGGACACCAAGCTCACTTACGCCACTCCGCATACCAAGATTCAGCCCTATTTCCGCAGCCAGATCACTGCAGCAGGCTATAGCGACCTCTACCTCTTCGACCCCAAGGGTCTGCTGGTCTATTCGACTGCCAAGAACGACGACTTTGCGACCAGCTTCGCCGACGGTCCCTATGCGTCGACCGCGCTGGCCGACGCGGTGACCCGCGCCCAGGCGATCGAGAATGCCGATGACGTCGCCTTTGCGGACTTTTCGGCCTATCCGCTCGCGGCTGAAGCCGTGGCCTTCTTCGCCAAGCCGATCTGGAATGCGCAGGGCCGCAAGATCGGCGTTCTCGCCTTCCAGCTACCGGCGAGCCGCCTCGCACCGGTGATCGACAATCGCACCGGCCTTGGCGAAACCGGTGAAACCGCGATCATCGGCGCCGACGGGCTCGTGCGCTCGGACTCTCCGTTTACCGCCGAGAACGACATCCTGGCGGCCACGATCGCCAGCCCTGCCGTGGACAATGCCCTCGCCGGTAGCGCCAGCGAGGCCACCCTGCCCGATCATCGTGGCGCCGAGACCTTGATCGCCGCTGCCCCTGTGGCTGTCGCCCCCGGCGTCACCTGGGCTCTCGCGACCCTGATGCAGGCCCGCGAGGTGTTCGCGCCGATCGAGGGTATGCGCAACACCATGCTTGTCATCGCCGCCGTGCTGCTGGTGCTGGTGGCTGCCATTGGCCTGCTCTTTGCGCGTACCATCACCAAGCCCATCAGTCGGCTCACCGGCACGATGGAGGCACTAGCCCAAGGCCAGCTTGAGACAGAAGTCGTCGGCACCAGCCGCACCGACGAACTGGGGGCAATGGCCAAGGCCGTTGAGGTGTTCAAGCAGAACGCCCTGCGTGTGACCGAAATGACCGAAGAAGAACGCGCGGCCGCGCAGCAGCGCCGCATCGACCGCACCCGCATGATGCAAGACCTGCAAGCTGCTTTCGGCGTGGTGGTGGACGCTGCGATCGCCGGGGACTTCTCCAAGCGCGTCGAAGCGAACTTCCCTGACGCCGAGCTCAACACCCTTGCCGGCAGCGTCAACAGCCTCGTCGAAACCGTCGACCGCGGTATGAGCGAGACTGGCCAGGTGCTGGCGGCGCTGGCGCAGACCGACCTGACGCAGCGCGTGACCGGTCAGTACGATGGCGCTTTCCGGCGGCTGAAGGAAGACACCAACTCGGTGGCCGAGAAACTCTCCGAGATCGTCGGCCAGCTCAGGGACACCTCGCGCGCCCTGAAGGTGGCGACCGGCGAGATACTCTCGGGCGCCAATGACCTCTCCGAACGCACCACGCGGCAGGCGGCGACTATCGAGGAAACCTCGGCGGCCATGGAGCAGTTGGCCTCGACCGTGCTCTCCAACGCCCAGAAGGCGCAGGAAGCCTCGAACGTAGCGTCGAGCGTCACCCGCACCGCTGAGGAAGGCGGCGTGGTGATGCAACAGGCGACGGAGGCCATGGAGCGGATCACAACCTCGTCGGGCAAGATCTCCAACATCATCGGGCTGATCGACGACATCGCCTTCCAGACCAACTTGCTGGCGCTGAACGCGTCGGTGGAAGCCGCTCGCGCCGGTGAAGCCGGCAAGGGGTTCGCGGTGGTGGCGGTCGAAGTCCGCCGCCTTGCCCAGTCGGCCGCCGAAGCCTCGGCCGAGGTCAAGGCGCTGATCGACCAGTCGGGCGCCGAAGTGAAGGGCGGCAGCCGCCTCGTCACCGAAGCGGCCGCGAAACTGCAGGCCATGCTCGACGCCGCCCGCGCCTCCAACGCACTGATGGACGGCATCGCCCGCGACAGCCGCGACCAGGCCAGCGCCATCGAAGACGTCAACAGCTCCGTCCGCTTAATGGACGAAATGACCCAGCACAACGCCGCATTGGTGGAAGAGACCAACGCCGCGATCGAACAGACCGAGGCACAGGCGGTTGAGCTCGATCGGATCGTCGAGGTGTTCCGGGTCGAGGAAACGCGGGTGAGGCGGGCGGCTTGAATCTCTCAGTCAGGGACTGATGTCAGGCTAGCGCCGCTTGCACCAGCGCCTTGGCGTGGAGGTCGGTGGTGTCGTAGGTCGGGATCGGGCTGACGCTGTCGTCGATCAGCATGCCGATCTCCGTGCAGCCCAGGATGACAGCCTCGGCGCCCCGGGCAGCGAGCCGTTGGATCGCCTCGACATAGACCTGCCGGGAGTCATCGCGGACGATGCCGAGGCAGAGCTCTTCGTAGATGATGCCGTTGAGATTGGTGACGCCAACATCCGGCACCAGCACATCGAGACCACGTTCCTTCAAGCCGTTGATGTAGAACGGCTTCTCCATGGTGAAGCGGGTGCCGAGCAGCCCGACGGTCTCGATGCCGTCGGCGAGGAGGGCGTCGGCGGTCGGATGGGCGATGTGGACGAAGGGCACGGTGAGCGCCGCGACGATCTGCGGAGCGCAGATATGCATGGTGTTGGTGGCGAGGCCGATGACGCCGCAGCCTTGAGCTTCCAAGGATCTCGCAATATCGGCAAGCACTTGCCCGGCGCCGTCCCAATCGCCGCCGCGCTGCATGGCCTCTATCGGAGCGAAATCGACCGAGTGGACGACCACCGGCGCGGAATGCAATCCGCCCCGGATTCGGGCCGTTTCGCGGTTGAGGATGGCGTAATAGTGAGCCGTGGATTCCCAGCTCATGCCGCCGATGAGGCCGATGGTTTTCATGGTTTGCCCCACTAGGGCCCGGTCTATGAACGCACTCTGAACGGGATGTCGCGGAAGGCGTCGACCACTTCCTGATAGGCCTGCCGCTTGAACGGCACGATGAGGTCGGGGAGCACTTCGAGTTCCTCCCAGCGCCACGCTTCGAACTCCGCCGGATGGGCGCCGCCGCCCGGTGCCAGTACGTCAATCTCACCCTCGGGCCCGGTGAAGCGGAAGGCAAACCAGCGCTGGCGCTGGCCGCGATACTTGCCCTTGAGCGCAATGCCGAGATCCTCGTCGGGGAGATCGTAGGAGATCCACCCCGGTGCCTCGGCGATCAGTTCGACGGAGCGGATCGAGGTTTCCTCGAAGAGTTCGCGGAAGGCGGTGTGGAGCGGCTCTTCGCCCTTGTCGATACCGCCCTGCGGCATCTGCCAGGGGGCGCCGTGCTCGGCCGACTTTTCCGGATCGCCCATGCGCTTGCGCCGGCCGATGAACACTTTGCCCTCGGCGTTGAACACGGCAACGCCCACGCAATCGCGATAGGGCATGGCGTTGCGGTCGGGAATGGGTCTGGTCATTACTTCATCAGGGCACTGGCAGGGACGAGGGCGAAGCCCCGAGACTCCAGAGTATTGCTCCATTCGGCCAGCGCGGCAATCGACACCGGCAGTGCCGAGATCACGCCCAGTGCCGATCCGTTCGTCTGCGCCTTTTCTTCGAGCTGCGCCAGCTGGTTGAGAATGGCGGTGCGGGTCGGATTGGCGTCGAGCGTGAGATCGGCGCGGGCGAAGGGCACCTTGTTGGCCGAGGACAGCTGCACGGCCAGCGACCGGTTCGACGATCCGTCGTCGACATAGCCGAGCCCGCGGGCGCCGAGCTCCTCCATCATCGGGCCGAAATCGGCACCCGAGGAGGTGAAGCGCGCCCCCATATTGTTGATGAGGCCGGCATAGCCGCCGAACTTGCCCATGACCGAAAAGAGCTTGTTCATGTTGTCGCGCGGCGCCTGCCCGGTGAGCAGCGTATCAGGACCGGGGTCGTTCTCGGGGTAGTCGAAGGGCTCGAGCGGCACTTCGAGAAAGAGTTCGTGCCCGGCGGCACGCGCCGCGGCCGTGGTGGCGGCGAGGCCCTTGCCATAGGGCGCGAAGGCCAGCGTGACGGCTTCGGGCAGCGCCCGCGCCGCTTCGACCGAACTGGTGGGATTGATGCCCAGCCCGGTGACGATCACCGCGATGAGCGGCTTGCCCTCGGCGGTCTGCGCCGAAAGCGACGGCCGGGCATAGAGATCGAATGGCCGCGCACCAGTGGCCGACATGCGCGGGATCGGCCCGTGTTCGGTTTCTTCGACCAGATCGGGAATGATGCCGGTGGCTGGATCGGCGACAAGTTCAGGGACTTCGCCTGGGGCGGGGATATCGGCGACACGGGTCTCCACGCCATCGAGCGTGATTATGGAATCGGCCCCGCCGACCGGCATTTCCGGCCCGACCTCGATCGTGGCCGGATTGGAGCTCGCCGCGCCCACGATGGCGTTGGAATTGTGCGTCGAGTTGATCGGCACTTCCGAGAAGGGCTGCCCGCCCTTGGGGTCATCGACGATGAGAATGCGGAGCGTGACGGCGGTCAGCAGTACGAAAATACCCGCAAAGGCCAGCCGCGCCACCGGCAGATGCCGGCGCGACTTCCCCGCCTGCGCCTTGGCGGCACGGGCCGCCCTGCGTCCCAACGGTGCGCTCAGCTCGCTCGTCATCTGTCTCGCACGAATCGTCCGAGCACTGTTGTAGGCGAGAGAGGGGTAATGGACTGTTAACTGTGCCGGTTAGGGTTGAGGTAACCCGCCCGCTTGGCCCGATCGCTCCAAACAAAAACCCCCGCCGAAGCGGGGGTTTTGCATTTGTCGCCGGCGCCAGTCTCAGCCGATGGGCTTGGGCGGGAAGGCGTCGTTGGTTTCGAGGCCGTCGATGAGCTTGATGGCGTATTGCAGCTGGTTGTCCTTGGTCTTGTCCTGCGGGACATAGACGGAGGAACCGACCGTCGCCACCTCTTCCGACCCGCCGCCGATCTGGCCGGCGAGGCCGGCTTCGCCGATGATCTCGTCGCGGCCCTTGAACTCGTCCGGCACATCCTGGGTGATGGTGATATCGGGGTGGATGCCCGAGGCCTGGATGGAGCGATTGTTGGGCGTGTAGTAGCGCGCCGTGGTCAGCCGCATGGCGCCATCGGGCCCCAGATTGATGATCGACTGCACCGAGCCCTTGCCGAACGAACGGGTGCCCACGAGCGTGGCGCGCTTGTGGTCCTGCAAGGCACCGGCGACGATCTCGGCGGCCGAGGCCGAGCCGCCATTGATCAGCACCACCAGCGGCACCTCGGCGATCTTGGCGTCGAGGTCGTCGGGCTTGGCGTCGTAGCGGGCACTCTCATTGTCGACGCGGCCACGGGTGAGGACGACCGCACCCTGCTTGAGGAAGGCATCGGTGACGTAGACGGCCTGGTCGACGAGACCACCCGGATTGTTGCGGAGGTCGAGGATCAGCCCCTTGGGAGCCTTGCCGTCGAGTTCCTTGTAGATGTCGTCGATGGCCTTCTGGATGCCCACATAGGCCTGCTCGGAGAACCGCGACAGGCGCATGACGCCGACATCGCCTTCCATCGACCAGCGCACGGCGCGCATGGCGACGATATCGCGGGTGAGTTCGAACTTCAGCGGCTCTTCGACGCCGTCGCGGACGACAGTGAGCTTGATGTTGGTGCCGACCGGACCCTTCATCTTGCCGACCGCTTCATCGAGGGTGAGGCCGAGCACCTGCTGGCCGTCGAGCTCGACGATGTAGTCGTTCGAGAGAATGCCGGCCTTGGCGGCGGGAGTATCATCGATGGGCGAGACCACCTTGATGATGCCCTCTTCCATGGTGACTTCGATGCCCAGGCCACCGAATTCGCCGGACGTATCTTCCTGGACTTCGGAATAGTCGACCGGCTCGAGATAGCCCGAATGCGGATCGAGCGACGTCAGCATGCCTTGGATGGCGGCATGGATCAGCGCGCGCTCATCCGGCGCATCGACATACTCGGCGCGGATGCGGTCGAAGATTTCGCCGAACAGCGTGAGATCGGAATAGATCTCGTCCTGCGTACGGGGCTTGGGCGCATCGGCGGCAGCCGCCGGCGCGGGGGGCACGGGCTCTTCCTGCGCGATCAGCGCCGGGACGCCGAAGGCGGCCAGGGCGAGCACGACGACGGCAGCGCGGGCGGGCGTGAATCGCATCAAAGGTCTATCCACTTTGTGTCGGGGTCTCTGGAGTAGTTGCCCACCATCCGGTCGGATCGACGGGCTCGTTGTTCTTCCGCATCTCAATATAAAGCGTCGGCCTGGTTACGCCAGCGCTGGTGGTCACCGTCCGACCAATTGTGCGTGAGCCCATCGAGCCCACGGGCTCTCCCATCAGCACGAACTGACCGATCTCGACAGAAACGGAGGCGAGGCCGGCAAGCAGAACGGTGAAATCCTGCCCGGTATTGAGTATGACGATTTGGCCATAATTGAGGTAGTCGCCCTTATAGAGCACCCAGCCATCAGCCGGAGCGACCACTGTGGCCTCGGCGCGAGTGACCACGGAGAGGCCCTGCGAGATGCCGCCGAACCCGTCGCCGGCGCCATATTCGATGACCCGGACGCCGGCTGACGGCATGGTGAGCCAGCCCTTGGCCTGGGCGAAGGGCACGGCGGGCTCCTTGCGCTCGGTATTGGCGAGCGCCAGCCGGATGGTGTCCGGCGCCAGCGCCGGCGCGTCGGCACCGGAATTGGCGGCGGCAGTCGCCTGCGCGGCTTCCTGCACGGCGCCGGCCTGACGGCTGAGATCGGCGATCAGCTGACGCAGTGACGAAGCCTTGGCGGCGAGTTCCTCGGCTTCCTTCTGCTCGGCGGCGAGCTCGGCGGTGACCATGGTCTCGCCCTGCTTCTTAGCGGCGATCAGTGTTGCGATGCGCAGCTGCTCTTCTTCGAGGATCTGGAGGTTCGCCTTGAGGTGCTCTTCTTCGGCGAGGGCGGCCGTCTTGATATCGGTGAGGCGCTGCAAGTCGGCCATCACCTGTTCGGCCTTGGCCTGCAACTCGGGCAGGATGGCCGAGATCAGGATGGCGCTGCGGGCCGAACCGAGCGCATCGGACGGGTCGACGATCAGGGCCGGTGGCGGATTGCGGGAGATGCGCTCGAGCGCCGCCAGCACGTTGGAGATCGACGCATTCGAGCCATCGAGCCGGCCGCGCACTTCGAGCTCCTGGACGATCAACTCGCCGAGCCGGTCCTCGATGGCGACGACATCGGACTCCGCCGTCTTGACCCGCTGCGCGGCTGCAATCAGCGCCGCGTTCTGCTGGGCGCGATCACCCTGCATGTCGGCGATTTCCTGCTTGAGGGCGGCGACGCGGTCATTGGTGAGGGTGATCGTGGACTCAATGTCCTGGAGCTGCCGCTGCTCGTCGGCCGCCACCTGCGGCTCGGGCTCGGGCAGGTCGACGCCGGGGCGGAGGTCGACCGGCGTCTCCGGCGACGTGGTCACGGTCTCGGCTGGGGTTGTGGCACTCTCGGTCGAGGGCGCGACCGGCACGGGATCGGCCGCAGGCGGATCGGCACTGACGCCGGGAAGCGTCTCGACCGGCGCGGTCGCAGGTGCCGGCGCATCGGGCGTGGTCACCGTCTGAGCGAGCAACGGCGCGGCAGCGACACCGAGCGAGAACAACAGCCCGCCGGCGATCAAGCTCTTCCTGGTGCGGGTCAAACCCGGCATGCCGCCCGAATACTCCGAATCATCGCCCGAACCATAGCAAAGGCGGGCTAACAACGCTGGCATTGTGGTGGGGGGATGGCAGGGAATGTGCCCCGTATGCGCCCCCTCCACCGGCTACGCCGATCTCCCTCCCCGCTTGGCGGGTGAGGACCACGAGAGATCGCGCCGCAGCCGATCCTCCCCCGCGAAACGGGGGAGGGGAAGCACCCGACGGGTGGAGGAGGGGGCGCCGGCTACGCCGCCCGTCGTACGGCCGCGTCATCCTCGACCCGGAACACCTCGACGACGTGGTCGAGTTCGGTGGCCTGGGCTTCGGTCTGTTCGATGGCAGCGTTGGTTTCTTCGACCAGCGCGGCGTTGTGCTGGGTCATCTCGTCGAGGGTACGGACGGCAGTGGAGACTTCCTCGATGGCAGAGGCCTGTTCCCGGCTCGCCGTGGCAATGCCCTCGATGAGGGCCGCATTTTCCCGCGCGGCAGCCAACATGGCGGTGAGCTTGTTGGCGGCTTCGGCGACGAGCCGCGAGCCACCGGCCACTTCCTGCGCCGATTGCTCGATCAGCGCCTTGACCTCGGACGAGGCCTCGGCGGCCGACTGGGCGAGGCGGCGCACTTCGACGGCGACCACGGCGAACCCCTTGCCGGCCTCGCCGGCGCGGGCCGCTTCGACGGAAGCGTTGAGCGCCAGGAGGTTGGTTTGGAAGGCGATGTCGTCGATCATGCCGATAATGTTGGAAATCTTGCCCGAAGACGCGGTGATCAGCTCCATCGCCTCGGTGGCGCGGCGCATCACTTCGCCGCCTTCGGTCGCCGTCTGGCTGACCGAGCGGGCCTTGCTCGACGCATCGTCGGCGCGCTTGGCATTGGCGACGACGGTGCCGGCGAGCTGTTCCATGGCGGCGGAGGTTTCCTCGATAGTGGCCGCCTGTTTGGTGGTGCGCTCGGAGAGGTCGTTGGCGCCGGAAAGGATCTCGCCGGTGGCGGTCTTCAGTGCCCGTGAGGTGTTGCGCAACTGGCCGACGATCTCGCTGAGCCGATCCGCGACGCCATTGGTGTCGTCGCGGAGCTGGCCGAAGGCACCCTTGTAGTCGCCGGTCATGCGCTGGGTGAGATCGGTCTGCGCCAGCGCCGACAGAACAGCGCCGGTTTCGCCGAGCCCGCGGTCGACCGTCTCGACCAGGCGATTGACGCTGTCGGCGAGGCGATTGAGTTCGGAATCGGGGAAGTCGGCGGTCACGCGGTGGGAGAAGTCTCCATCGATGGCGGCATCGACAACCACGCCAAAGGCCCGCTGCAGCTTCTGCATCATTTCCGCGCGCTCGGCGCGGCGGCGATCGGAGCCGGCTCGCTCTTCCTCGGTCATGTCGGCGACCCGGATAGCGTTCGCGCGGAAGACTTCGACGGCCCGCGCCATGGCGCCCAACTCGTCACGGCCGTCGGCGCCCTTGACCTCGACCGAAAGATCGCCGTCAGCCAGCGCCTCCATGGTGGCGGTGAGGCGGGAGACCGGCTTGGTGATGGTGCGGGAAAAGAGCCAGCCGAGAAGACCCGCACCGGCAATGACGATGCCGCCGATGAGGAGGATGGCGACAGTCATCTGCCCCAGCGGCGCCATGGCTTCGGCATGCCCAATGGTGGCGACCAGCGCCCAGCGGCTGCCGAGCACGTCCACAGGCGCCGCGGCTGCCATCATCGGCATGTCGCGCCAGGCGGAGACTTCCGACGTAGTGATCTCGCCAGTATTGAGCGCTGCATCGACGGCGGGCGCCGCATAACTGGCGGTCATGCGGTCATCCGCTTCGGTGAAGGTGGAGTTGGAGCGGAGCAGTCCATCGGCGCCGACGAGGAAGGTCTCGCCGGTCTCGCCGAGGCCGACGCGGGACTCAAGGATGGCGGCGAGGCTTGCCTCGCCGAGCCGGAAGGCGACCACGCCCAGCATGGTCTTGCCCGAAAAGATCGGCGTGGCGACAAAGCTCTGAAGGCTCCCGCCCATCGCTGCATAAGGCGCGAAATCGGCGAAGAACACTTCGCCCGCGCTGGCGGCGAGTGCTTGTGCATAGAGCGCGCCCAGGGCGGTATCGGCCCATTGCCCGCCCGCGGCGAAGCTGGCGGCGAAATCCTCTTGCTTGGTGACCGAGTAGACGACGTTGCCCTGCTTGTCGAAGAGGTAAATGTCGCCATAGCTGCGCGTCTGCCGCTGGCTCTGGAAAGCGGGGTGATACTTGGCGTGGGTGGTGGAATAACCGATCTTGGCGTCGGGCTTGAGCAGCTGCTCACGCTGGTCGGGCGGATTGGGGTTACCGGTGACGAACACCGACTGCAGCGTGGCAGTCTGGTCCTTGACCAGCTGCTTCCAGCTCATCAGCATTTCGCCCAGCGCGGTGCCCGTGGCGGCCGACGTCGCGGTGACCACGAGATCTTCGCTGATGGCGGCGAAGGCCTCGCCGATCGCCTCGGCCCGCTGCTGTGCCACCATCTCGAGCTTCTGCTCGGTCATGATGGAAACGGTGCCGGAACTGACCACGTAGCTACCGATGCCGATAGCCGCGGATGCAACCAGTGCCGCCCCGAGAACTGCAAGCGGCAGCTTCTGGGCGATCTTGAAGTTCGGAAGTAATTTCAACGGGTTCCCCTCCCCCTGATCCGGATGCGCCGTTGCTAAGGCACAGAGTGCGGATCAGTGGAGGATAGGTAAACGTGACTAATTATCTGTTACGCCCCGAACGGGCGGCAAGACGGGCGAATACTCCGCCCATCCGCTTTGTTGAAGCCGACTAGAATTCGCTCCACTCTTCCGCCAATGCAGCATTGCCAGCGCTGAGATACGTTGCCTTGGCGGCTTTTGTCTTAGCCTGTGCCATTGTGGGTGCGGATTGCATCTTGCGGACCGGCGCGGCTGCGGCCGGTTGGGCGGCCGATGTCAGCGAGAACACATCGACGATGTTGTCGAGTTCGTTGGCCTGGGCTTCGGTCTGCTCAATGGCAGCGTTGGTTTCTTCGACCAGCGCCGCGTTGTGCTGGGTCATTTCGTCCATCTGCCGCACTGCGATGTTGACCTCCTCGATCGAGGAGGCCTGCGAGCGGCTGGCGCTGGCGATGCCGTCGACGAGGCCGGCGCTCTCCTGCACCGCGGCCAGCATGCCGCTGAGTTTCGCGGCCGCTTCCGACACCAGTCGGGAGCCACCGCTGACTTCGGTCGCCGACTGTTCGATCAGCGCCTTGACCTCCGACGAGGCCTCGGCGGCGGACTGAGCCAGACGACGGACTTCCACCGCAACCACCGCGAAGCCCTTGCCGGCTTCACCGGCGCGAGCCGCCTCGACCGAAGCATTCAGCGCCAGGAGATTGGTCTGGAAGGCGATGTCGTCGATGAGACCGATGATGTTGGAAATCTTGCCCGAAGACGCCGTGATCCGCTCCATGGCGTCATTGGCGCGGCGCATCACCTCGCCACCCTCGGTAGCCGCCTGGCTGACTGCCTGCGCCTTGACGCTGGCCGCGTTCGCCCGTTCGGCATTCTCGACGACGATATGCGAGAGCTGCTCCATCGCCGCGGAGGTCTCTTCGATGGTCGCCGCCTGCTTGGTGGTGCGCTGGCTGAGATCGTTGGCGCCGGAGAGGATTTCGCCGGTGGCCGTCTTCAGCGCCCGCGACGTCTCCTGCAGGCGCGTGATGATCTCGGTCATCCGGCCCAGAGAGGAATTGAAGGCCTGCCGCAGTTCTTCGTACTGGCCGGTGAACACCGTATCGACGCGGCCCGAGAGATTTCCATCGGCCATCATCGCAAGGCTGTGCTTGAGCTGGTCGATGATGCCCTCGGCGCGCTTGCGCTCGGTGATGTCGGTGGCAAACTTCACCACCTTGACCACCTTGCCGGCGCCATCGAACACCGGATTGTAGGAAGCCTGGATCCAGATTTCCTTGCCGCCTTTGCCGAAACGCTTGAACTCGGCGGCTACGATCTCGCCGCTGCGCAAGGTCGCCCAGAACTGCTCGTATTCGCGGCTGGCCGCATAGGTTGGGTCGACGCACATGCGGTGATGCCGACCCTGGATCTCGTCCAGCCGGTAGCCCATGGTCTTGAGGAAATTCTCATTGGCCGTGAGGATGGTGCCATCGAGATCGAACTCGATCACCGCCTGCACGCGGTTGACCGCTGCCAGTTTGCCTGCATGGTCGGCGGCACGGTTCTTCTGCTCGGTGATGTCCGACGCGAACTTGATGACTTTGACCGGGCGACCGCGTTTGTCGAGGATCGGGTTGTAGCTGGCCTGCAGCCAAATCTCGCGTCCACCCTTGCCGATGCGGTGGAACTCGCCGGTCTCGTATTCCCCGGCGCCGAGCTTCTTCCAGAAGGCTGTGTATTCGGGACTTGCCGCATAGTCCGGATCGACGAACATCCGGTGATGCTTGCCCTGGATTTCAGCCAGGCTGTAACCGACTGTGTTGAGGAAGTTCTCGTTGGCGGTGATGATGGTGCCATCGAGCATGAACTCGATGACCGCCTGGCTGCGCAGGATCGCCTGCACCTTACTGCGATCTTCCGGATGCGCGCCGCCAAGGACGCCCACTAGGCTGATTGACATGAATGCTGTTCCCCCGAACGGCGCAAATGCTCAAGATGAGACAAACCTGCCGGGAGAGGGTTAATATAGTATTTGCTTTGCGAAGAGATCTACTGGCGACTTAAGTATACTTCAGCATTTTTACTTAGGAAGAATAATAGTCCCAGTACTTCTCCGAGCATATCGGTGGATAGAGCCGGGAACGAGGACGCTGCACCGGCGCCGGGGCGCTCGGGTTCGACTGTGCCATGGACGGTGGGGGCCGCATAGGGGCACGAGTGCCCGGCTCTCTCGTCGACTATTCTGGTGGATAGGATGCACTCGCTCCGTCTTCGACATCACCGGCTGGCACCGGCAATCAGCAACGACCTGCATTCCCGAAGATCAGTATTGACCCACTGTGGTTAATACGGGATTAAGACGGGACGAATATTGGTCGCGAGTAGATGGACTGCAGGCGCGAAAATTGTCGCAGCGCGGAGGAAGGTGATGGCGAAGCAACGCCGAACTTACCCCAACCTCGATTGTCATCCTGCGAAAGCGGGACCCATCCATCCGCCCGAGTGGAGGTGAGACGGGTCCCAGACCAGGCCCGGGATGACATGCATGCGACAGGCACGATGGCCACCCTCTCCGCAAAGGGGAGGGTGGTAGACTGAGAGTGCTAGAACTCCGACCAGTCGTCGCCCTTCACGGCTGCGTTGCCGCTGGAGAGGTAGGACTTGGCGGCGGCTTTGACCTTTTCCTGGAGGCCGCGGATGCCCGTGGGAGACGGGGCGGCGGCAGCCGGGGCGGCGGCGCGGGCAGCAGGGCGGTCGCCGATGGTGAAGATAGCGACGACCTTGTCGAGTTCCGTGGCCTGCGCCTCGGTCTGCTCGATCGCCGCGTTGGTTTCTTCGACCAGTGCGGCATTGTGCTGGGTCATCTCGTCGAGGGTGCGGACAGCGACATTGACCTCCTCGATCGACGAGGCCTGCTCGCGGCTCTCGCGAGCGATGCCCTGCAGCAGGTCATAGTTCTTGCGGGCGCCTTCGAGCATGGCCTCGAGCTTGCGGGCCGCCTCGACGACGAGCTTGGAACCGCCCGCGACTTCGGCGCCGGACTGTTCGATCAGAACCTTGACCTCCGAGGACGCCTCGGCAGCCGATTGGGCCAGTCGGCGCACTTCGACGGCAACCACCGCGAAGCCCTTGCCGGCTTCACCGGCGCGAGCCGCTTCGACTGAAGCATTCAGGGCCAGGAGATTGGTCTGGAAGGCGATGTCGTCGATGAGACCGATGATGTTTGAAATCTTGCCCGAGGACACAGTGATCCTCTCCATCGCCTGGGTGGCCTGCTGCATCACCTGGCCGCCATCTTCGGCGGTCTGCGAGACCTCTGCCGCATTGCTGCTCGCTTCTTCAGCGCGCTTGGCGTTTTCGAGCACCGTGGCGGCCAACTGCTCCATGGTGGCGGAGGTCTCTTCGATGGTCGCCGCCTGCTTGGTGGTGCGTTCGCTGAGATCGTTGGCGCCCGAGAGAATCTCGCCGGTGGCGGTCTTCAGCGAGCGCGAGGTCTGCTGCAGGTTGACCACCACCTCGGTGAGCTTTTCGCCCACCGCATTGGTGTCGTCGCGCAGCCGCCCGAGGGCGCCCGCATAGTTGCCCGCCATGCGGCGGGTGAGATCGGTATTGGCAAGAGCCGAGAGCACGTCCCCGGTTTCGCCGATGCTGCGATCGACGGTTTCGAGCAGGCTGTTGATGCTTTGCGCCAGTTTCGCGAGGTCGGGATCGGCAAAGCTGCCCGAGACCCGCCGCGAGAAATCGCCCTCGAGGGCAGCGCCGACGGCATTGCCGATCTCGCCGTTGAGGGCGGCGGCGGCATTGGCGCGCTGCAAAGTCTGCTCGGCCGCGGCCTCCGTTTGGCCGGTCATCTCGGCCTTGCTGACGAGGGCCGCGCGGAAGGCGCGCAGCACCTGGCCCAGCGCGCTCATCTCCGAGATGATGTGCCGATCTTCGATCGTCGTGTCCAGGTTTCCGTCCGAGAGTTCCCGGAAGCCCTTGGTCATCGAGCCGAGCGGCTTGAGGAACAGATAACCCGAGAGCACCAGCGTAGCGACGGCAAGCAGCACCACCAAGACGAGGCCGCCAATGATTGCCATATCCGAGAAGTTGGCTGCCCCCTCGCTGTTCCGGATAACCTCGTGATTCGCCGCCTCGATGGCGTCGGACACGGCCGACATCTTGCCTTCCAGTTCGGAGAATGCCGCGTCGAACGATGGGAGCTCGGCTTGGGCGCCGGCCAAATCCTTGGCGGCGATCTTGGAGATGATCGATTCCGCGGCGGCGAGGTAGGCCTCGAGCGGCCCCTTCACATCGCCGGCGGCCGCTTTGACGCTGGCCGGGACAGCCAGCGCATCCTGGGTAGCGATGGCGTCGCGGAACTCACCGCCATACTCGCCGAGTTCGCTCTGGGCTCCGCTCGCTTCGGCAGCGTCGCCAATAGCGCCGGCATACATGGCGTGGAAGACCACGCCGCGCAGCCCATCATGCAGCATGTCGGCCGTCATGTGGGCGCGCATCGAACTCATCAGGATTTCAGACTGGGCGCTGGTCTGCTTGAAGCTGTTGGCCACGATGTAATTGAGGCCGGAGAACAGGATACCGATGCCCACGATCAGCGCGCCAAGCGCCATTACCACCCAGCGGGTGGGGATATTGCTGAAGACGGCCTTCGTTCGCGCTTCGACGCTCATAATCGCTCTGGTCCGGTCGACCAGTCCTCTGTCGCTTGAATGACCGCCGCCACTGCAGTCTCACGCGTGCAAGGTTGAGCGATTATGGTTAATAGCCCGTGAAATTACGGGGTGCTGCCAGTCTGCTAGAATTCCGCCCAGTCCTTATCGACGGCGGCGTTGCCACGGCTCAGGTAGGACTTCGCCGCTGACTTGAGCTTTTCCTGCATGCCGCGGATGCCCTTCTTTTCCGGCACGATGATCTGCGGGGCCGCGCGGGCGCCATCGACGGTGAAGACCTCGACGATGCGGTCGAGTTCGACGGCTTGTGCCTCGGTCTGCTCGATGGCCGCATTGGTCTGCTCGACAAGCGCAGCATTGTGCTGGGTCATCTCGTCCATGGTGCGTACGGCGCCGTTCACTTCCTCGATGGCCGAAGCCTGTTCGCGGCTCTGCTGCGCAATGGAAACGAGGAGGTCGTTGTTGCGGCGGGCGCCATCGAGCATAGCCTCGAGCTTCTGCGCGGCCTCGGCGACAAGCTTGGAGCCACCGGCCACTTCCGTGCCCGACTGCTCGATCAGCACCTTCACTTCGGCCGAAGCTTCGGCAGCAGACTGCGCGAGGCGTCGGACCTCCACGGCCACCACCGCAAAGCCCTTGCCAGCCTCGCCGGCGCGCGCGGCCTCGACCGAAGCGTTGAGTGCCAGGAGATTGGTCTGGAAGGCGATGTCGTCGATCATGCCGATGATGTTGGAAATCTTGCCGGACGAGGCGGTGATCCGCTCCATGGCTTCGGTCGCCTGGGTCATGACGCGGCCGCCATCTTCCGCCGCCTTCGTGACGGCGTCGGCATTGGTCGAAGCGTCGCGGGCGCGCTCGGCGTTCTGCAGCACGGTGACGGACAGCTGATCCATCGCGGCGGAGGTTTCCTGGATGGTCGCCGCCTGCTTGGTGGTGCGTTCGGACAGGTCATTGGCACCGGCGAGGATTTCGCCGGTGGCGGTTTTCAACCCGGCCGACGTTGCCTTGAGCTTGCCGACGACGTCGGTGAGGTTCTGCGCCACGCGGTTGGTGTGAGCCTTGAGGTCAGCGAAGGCGCCTGAATAGTCACCGGCGACGCGCTTGGTGAGGTTGGTTTCGGCGAGCGCAGCGAGCACCGACCCGGTCTCGCCCAAGCCCCGGTCGACGGTTTCGACCAGCGCGTTGACGCTGCCGGCGAGAGCATTCAGCTCCGCATCGGGGAAGCTTGCCGGAACACGGCGGCTGAAGTCCCCGGCAATCGCCGCGTCGACCACATCGCCGAAGGCCTGCTGCAGCTCCTGCATCATCTGCTGACGAGCCTGCTGGTCCGAAAGGATGCGCGCAGCCTCCTCCTCGGTCATCGAGCGAACCTTCAGCGAGTTCTCACGGAACACTTCGACAGCGCGCGCGAGATCGCCCAGTTCGTCACCGCGCTCGGCATACTGGATCGCGACGTCGAGGTCGCCCTGCGCCAAACGGCTGGCAACATTGGTCATGGCCTTAAGCGGACGGGTGACCCAGAGCATCAGGATCGCGGCGAGAATGCCCATGCCGACAACGGCGATACCGAGAGCGATGAGGCCATTGGTGACCTGCTGTGCGATAATGCCCGGCCGGTGGATCGAGAGATCCCAGACCATGGCGAGTGCGCCGCTCAGGGTGCGGTCCTTGCCGAAATAGGCCGGATAAGCGGCGATGTGGTAGCCGCCCTCGGTGACGGTTGCCAGCGCTTCCGACTTCAACGCCTCAGCGGCAATGGCCGTGGCGCGATCGGCCAGTGCCGTGTTCTCGCCGAAGCTGAGGATGGAGGCGCCGTTGCGATCGACGCCACCGCCGGCGACAAAGCCGAAATCGGCATCCTCCGTATAGCCGGTGAAGGCCGCCGTGACGCTATCGACCTTGTTGAAGCGCAGATTGCCGGAAAATTGCTTGCTCACCAGCATGATCATTTCGTTCTGGCGGTCGGCCAGGGTCTTTTCGACTCTCGCCATGTTGGTCGAGGCCGAGAGCCAAAGGGTCAGCCCCACCACGATGGCGATGGTCGCTGCCACTGGAATGAGGATGGCCGGGGTAAGGGAGAACCTGAGCTTCATTCGCTGGTCTTTCTGGGCCTGGATGGAGGACGCTGCGGCGGGCTAGAGAATGGCGAGATCGACGCCGACGGTGATGGCGCCGATCGGCACCCCTGCGGCATCGACGATGGGCAGGCTGACCTGGCTCTGGAAGGTCTGGGTCGACTCGTCTTCCTCGATCTCGCCGATATGGACGGCGGCCGGTCCCTTGCCGAAGCTTTCGGTGAACTTGTCTTCGTCGCCCTGCCAGTAGTCGGAGGTGATCGACGACTGGGCGACATTGAGCCCCTTGGCGTCCATCACGAAGATCTCGGTGAAGAGCCCTTCGGCTTTAGTCTGAACCTCGCTCAAGTATTGCGAAGCCTCGTTGCCAAGCGTGGTATCGATCAGCGGGTGGGCCGCAGCATCGACCTCGGCGCGCCATTGCTTGTCGAGCGTATCGATCTTGGCGGCGTCGTAGCTGGCAGTGACTTTGTTCTGCGCTTCTATGGCGGCGATCACCAGCGGGTTCTGGGCAGCAGCGCGGATTTGCGCTTCGCCGAGCGCCTTCAGCCGGTCGGCATACTCATTGTCCTGGTCCTGCGCCCCAGCGACGGCAGGGAGCGCCAGCAGCACCGCTGCAATGGCTATGCGGGAGAACGATCTCGGCATTGTGGCACGTCCGCTTAGTGGCCGGGACTTTGGGGACGGCCCGAGCCGGTTACGGTTCGCAATCTGCCCAAGCGCATCCGTTCTTCCGCACGTGACCGTGCGGGACCATCAGCCAGAGTCGCTGGCCGGACTGAGCTCACAGATTGCATTCCCCGCTTCGACACATGGCCGAAGATGCTTAATCAAGGGTAAAGCTGGGACAATTACGAGGAAATGTGAACGTCGCGATGCCCCAAAAGCACAAAAGGCGTCCCGAAGGACGCCCTTGGCGGAACTCACGATTGGGGTTCGCTTAGTGCGCGACGGTGGTCGAAGCAGATTCGAGCAGCAGGTTGCGCCAGGCGTCGATCTCGGACTGAAGCCGCATCTGCTCTTCGGCAGTGGCTGCGGCTTCGAGTGCAGTCATGCCCGAAGCGATCAGCCCTTCGATTTCCTCGCGCTTGAACTCGACCACCGGACGCGCCTCTTCGGCAAGGATGGTGAGCCCATCGGGCGAGACGTCGGCAAAGCCGCCGCGGACATAGTAGACGTGCGACACGCCGGCATTATCCTCGACGGTGATGAAGCCCGGCTTCAGCGTAGTCATCAGCGGCGCATGCTCGCCGAGCACGGTGAAGTAGCCGTCGGCGCCCGGCACCACGACCGACTTTACGGTCTCGGAGATGACGAGCCGCTCCGGCGAGACGATTTCGAGCTTGGTGCCTTCGGCCATTGTTCTTCCTCGAATAGGAGAGCCCGCCCCGGTCCGGGACGGGCGCTAAGCGTCTTAGGCCGCAGCGGCCAGCTTCTGGGCCTTCTTGACCGCGTCCTCGATGGTGCCGACCATGTAGAAGGCCGCTTCGGGGAGGTGGTCGTAGTCACCCTTCACCAGGCCGGCAAAGCCCTTGATGGTGTCTTCGAGCTGCACGAACACGCCCGGGGTGCCGGTGAAGGCTTCGGCGACGTGGAACGGCTGGCTCATGAAGCGCTCGACCTTACGGGCGCGCGCGACGGTGAGCTTGTCCTCTTCCGAGAGCTCGTCCATGCCGAGGATGGCGATGATGTCCTGGAGCGCCTTGTAGCGCTGCAGGATCTGCTGCACGGCGCGCGCGGTGTTGTAGTGCTCTTCGCCAACGATGTTGGCCGAGAGCATGCGCGAGGTCGAGTCCAGCGGGTCCACGGCCGGGTAGATGCCCTTCTCGGAGATGGCGCGGTTGAGCGTCGTCGTCGAGTCGAGGTGGGCGAACGAGG
>JAEZKB010000309.1 GCA_023415605.1 Pseudomonadota bacterium | reverse complement strand
GCTCTGTCGCCTGAGTTGATCAGGCAGCGTTGCGGCGGGTGAATTCCCCGTCGAGGTCGTCGTGGCTGTCGTCAAGATCGAGGTCGAACCCGCCATTGCCACCCGCCTTGGACGCCTTGGGCGCCTTGCGCGGCTGCATATGCGGCGCCTTGGCCATCACCGCCGTGCGGAGGTTCGCCTTGGCCTTGGGGTGAGCGACGACCGGAGCCTCAGCCCGCACGGAGTTCTGGTCGATGCGGAAGTAGCTGATTGCTGCCTGCAGCTGCTCGGCCTGGCTCGCCAGCTCTTCCGAGGTCGCCGACATTTCTTCGGCGGCTGAGGTGTTCTGCTGCGTGACCTTGTCGAGCTGCTGGATAGCGGTGTTGATCTGCGCCGCGCCGGCATTTTGCTCGCGCGAGCCGGCCGAGATTTCCTCGACCAGTTCTGCGGTGCGCTGAATGTCCGGCACGAGCTTCGAAAGCATCTCGCCGGCCGACTGCGCCGCCTTCACCGTATCGCCCGAGAGGGTCGAGATCTCGGCAGCGGCAGCCTGGCTGCGTTCGGCGAGCTTGCGCACTTCCGAGGCAACCACCGCGAAGCCACGGCCATGCTCGCCGGCCCGGGCGGCCTCGACCGCCGCATTGAGGGCGAGCAGGTCGGTCTGGCGGGCGATTTCCTGCACCACCATGATCTTTTCGGCAATGGTCTGCATCGCGCCGACCGCCTTGCTGACCGCATCGCCCGAGGCGATGGCATCGGCCGCCGACTGACGGGCGATCTTTTCGGTCTGGCTGGCATTGTCGGCCGACTGCTTGATGGTCGAGGCCATCTCTTCCATCGATGCCGAAGCTTCTTCGGTCGAGGAGGCCTGTTCGGTCGCTCCCTGGCTGAGCTGTTCGGCGGTGGCCGACATCTCCTGGCTGCCCGAAGCGACATTGCGCGTCGCCACCGTCACTTCCGAGACCACGTCGCGGAGCTTGCGGGTCATGGCATTCAGCGCATCGATGAGATCCTTGACCTCGTCGTTCGCGCTCACCGAGGCCGTCGCGCTGAGATCGCCTTCGGCGACCGAATTGGCGAGCCGGACGGCACTGCTGAGCGCTTTGGAGATACCGATCACGATGATCGTTGCAGCCACCGCGGCAATGAGACCCGAGCCGGCGAGTATGCCGAGCAGCAAGTTGCGGCTGGTCTCGTACATCTCGGTGGTTTGGACCCGTGCGTCGTCCATCTGCTGATTGTTGAGAGCGATGATCTCGTTGAGTGCATCGACCGACTTCTGGCGCGTCTCGCGACCCACGCCGTTGGCGAGTTCTGCGGCATAGTAGTCGCCATTCTCGACGGCAAAGTCGCGGGCCTTCAGCACTTCCGGCAGCCAGACGCCGACCTGCTCCTTGAAGGTCTGCATCGCCCCGCGTTCGGAGATTGGCACCGCCGCAGCCAGGCTATCGACTTCAGCGACAAGCGCCTGCCGGGCGGTCTCGATGGTCTCGATGTAGCCGCTCTGGACCGCGGGATCGTCCATGCTGATAATGACGTTCCGGACGTCGCGCGCAAACGAGATCATTGCCACGTCGAGGTTCTTGATCCGGCTGAAGAGGTGGATCCCGTTGGCATCGGCGGATACGGCGAGTGTCGTCTCGAGGCGATCCTCGATGCCGCGTAAGGTCTCGATGGCTTTGACCTGCAGCTCGCGCGCGGATTCGACCTGATTGGCCGCCTTGGTGTCCGACATCAGAGAGGCGAAACGGTTTACCTCGGCGTGCTTTTCGAGATAGGCCGCCCAGGTCGATCGGAAGCCATCAACCTTCTGCCGGCCGATCTCGCTCGACAGATTCCAGAGTTTGTCGACCGACTCGGTGATGCTGGCCTTTTCCTTCTCGATCGCGGCAGCGAAGTCGCTGAAGGTGCTGTCATTCGCCGCGATGATGAGGTTCTTTTCGTCCCGCGCCACGCGCAGAGTCCGGGCGTTGATGTCAGCGGCAATCTGGATGCGCTGTGCGTTGCCGGTGATGATCTTTTCTATCGAGTCGTTGAGCGAACCCAGGTTCTGAATGGCCAGGAACATGCTTCCGGCCGACATGGCGACGACGACAGCGAATGTCGCGGCCAGCTTTGCCTTGATAGTCAGTCTCATTTCTATGCTGCCCTTTCTTCGGCAACAGGCGCGCTTCTGCCGCCCTTGGTCTCAAAAATGCGTCCCAGGTCCGGAATGACGATGAAATTGCCGTTCCGTTTGCCGATGCCCTTGACGAACTCGGCTCGCCACCGCATTCCCACGCGCGGCGCTTCCTGGATGGCAGCTTCTTCTATGTCGGTGACGTCGTAGACCTTGTCGGCGAGGATACCGACAACCGTCGGCTCCCCGTCTATCTCGGCCTCGATGACCACGATCCGCGTGTCCTGGTCCGGCGGTGGCCGGTCCATGTCGAACATGACGCGGAGGTCGGCGAGCGGAACGACCCGCCCGCGGACATTGATGAGCCCGGTCACGAAGGCCGGCGCATTCGGTACTTCCGTTATCGGAACGAGATCGAGGATCTCGCGGACGCTGCCCGCCTCGATGGCGAACATCTCGTCCTGCATTCTGAGTGTCAGTGCGTTCATTGTGCTTGCCCCCAATGCACGGTCACGCGGCGTTGCGCTGCGATTGTCGATGTTCGGATTGCCCCACGCCGACGAGATGAGCAGTGTCCAGGATCAGCGCGACGGTTCCGTCGCCAAGGATCGTGGCGCCCGAAAAGGATTTGATCGACGAGTGGAGTTTCGAGAGCTGCTTGATGACGGTCTGGCTGTTGCCGATGATCTGGTCGACCACCAGCCCCACCCTGCCCTCGCCCGAGGAGACGATCACCACCTTCTGGTGGCTGTCTGCCTCGCCCGGCGTGTTGAACACTTCGCGCAGACGGATGAACGGCACCAGGCTGCCGCGGATGTCGAGGAAGTTGCGGCCGCGCGACGCGCTCCCCGCGGACTCCGGCAGCTCCACGCACTCTTCCACCGCCGACAGCGGGATCGTGTAGCGGCCATTGCCGATACGGACGAGCATGCCGTCGATGATGGCCAGCGTCAGCGGCAACCGCAGCGTCATCGTCGAGCCTTCGCCCGGCTTGGTGGCGACTTCGATCGTACCGCGCAGCCCGTCGATGGTCCGCTTGACCACGTCCATGCCGACACCCCGTCCCGACAGCGAGGTGACTTCCTTGGCGGTCGAAAAGCCCGGCGCGAAGATGAGCTGGTTGAGCTCCTGCTCGGTGAGCTTGGCGTCCGGCGTGATGATGCCGTTCTCTTCCGCCTTGGCGCGGATGCGCGCATGGTTGAGGCCGGCGCCGTCATCGGTCACCGAGATGGCGACTTCGGCGCCTGCATAGACGGCCGAGAGCCGCACCGTGCCCTTGGCCGGCTTGCCCTTGCCGACACGCACGGCCGCATCTTCGAGACCATGGTCGACCGAGTTACGGATGAGGTGCACCAGCGGATCCGCCAGCTTCTCGATCATGGTCTTGTCGAGTTCGGTCTCTTCACCGGTGGTGATGAACTCGATCTCCTTGCCCAGTTCGCGCGAGAGATCGTGCACAAGGCGGCGGAAGCGCGAGAAGATCGAGCCGATCGGCACCATGCGGATACCCATCGTGGTGTCGCGCAAGCCTGACGACAGGCGCTCCAGTTCCTCGGCGATGCTCTTGAGCGCGCCGTCGCTGCTGCCGGCGGCGATCTGGCTGAGGCGTGCCTGCGCAATCACCAGCTCGCCGACGCGGTCCATCAGCTCGTCGAGGCGCTCGGCCGCGACGCGGAGGGAAGAACTGCCGGCCTTGTCGGAATTGGCAGCCTGCGGCTGCTTGCCCTCCTTGGCCGCGACAGGCGCGGCGGGCTTGGCCACGGGGGCCGCCTCGACGATGGGCGCATCTTCGGCCACGAGGTCGTCGAGCACGATCTCGGCGCCCATCGGCTCAGGCTCGACCTCGGCCTTGATCTCTTCGACCGACAGCTCCATGCCGTCGCGGAGGAACAGGAAGACGTCGTCGATTGCCGAAGTCGGATCCGTCTCGCTCTCAAGGAGGACTTCCCAGCCAAGATAGGGCACTTCCGGATCGAGCTCGGTGAGCGCCGGCACGTCGTCGGTCACTGCCTTGATGGTGCAGGGACCGATAGCGGCGATTTCATCGAGCAGCGGATTGAGGCTGGTGCCGTTGACCAGCGCATCGCCCGGCAGCTTGAACTTGACCAGCCAAATCTTCGCGCCGGAAGCGGCGGCGACCGGCGCTGCGGCCGGTGCTGCAGCAACGGGAGCTGGCGTCTCGAGCGGCGCTTCGGGGAACTTGTCGGTGTCCACGATGCGGCGCAGATGGGTGAGGATCTCGTCTCCGCCTGGCGCCGAGCTGTCACCGATGAGCTTGTGGATCTGATCCTTGGCGTCGAGCGCCACCGCGATCAGCTCCGGCGTCACCGCGCGCAGGCCTTTGCGAACCTTATCGAAGGCCGTCTCGAACTCATGCACGAAGCCTGCGACTTCGGAGAAGCCGAACATGGCGCCGGAGCCCTTGATGGTATGCAGCGCGCGGAAGGCGCTGTTCACCAGGTCGCTGTCGCCGGGAGTCTGTTCGAGGTCGAGCAGGCTCTGCTCAAGTTGCTCGAGGAGCTCGGAGGCCTCCTGCCGGAATGTTTCAGTCGGATCGGATGCTGCGGTCATGCGCCGGTTACCTTCTTGATCACGGCCAGGAGTTGGTCCTGCTTGAAGGGCTTGACGATCCAGCCCGTCGCGCCGGCCGCCTTGGCTTCTGCCTTGAGCGTCTCGTCGGATTCAGTGGTGAGGAGGATGATCGGCACGCCCTTGCTGCTCGGGTGCGTGCGGTACTTGCGGATGAACTCGATGCCGTTCATCACCGGCATGTTGAGGTCGGTGATCACCGCATGCACGGTGTTCGCCGTGGCCTGGTCGTAGCCTTCGGCACCGTTGCCGGCCTCCAGCACCGTGTGCCCGGCGCTCTTGAGCGTCATGGCCACCATCTGCCGGATGGAAGCGGAATCGTCGATGGTGAGGATAGTCTTGCTCATGCGGCCTCGTCCTTGGCTGCGTTTGATGGGTTCCAGAAGCCTCCCTCTCGCGTCAGCGGCTCACCGGCAGGGCTGACAAAGCCCGACCGCTGCAGTGCCTGTTGCAGGGCGCCGTCTTTGGGTGCTCGGAGGAAGATCGGCTTGCCGGCCGCGCCGGCCGACTTGTGCGCCGAAGCCAGGAGCTGAAGCACACTGATGTCGATGCTCGTCGCCTTTGCGGCGGAGATGACGACTGTGTCGCTCTCGGCGATGGCGGTGATCAGACGATCACGCAGCTCGGCAACGGTTTTGATGCTCGGCTCGATACCTAGATCGACCGTGTGCGATTGGGTCTTCGACATGGATGGGACGCCTGTACTGGTGGAGATTGATGAAGCATTGGTCCGAAATATCTGCAGACAGAGAAAAACCGCGAAAACACTCGTACCTGGCCGGCAGCTGGCGTCCCTCAGCCACCGGTCCCAGTATCGCTACCGGGCACCTATCTAATAAGAAGGATGATACAGGAGGATGCTTAATCCTGAGTTACCGCTAAGCTGGGCGCGGCACATTTGATCTGAATCAAAGAGGAGTACGAGACAGAAGTAATTTGGGTAATACATCATGAACTCAAGATTCAATTTGTCGCTCACGACTCGATCTAGATTCATCGGCGAGATTCATATCCCGGTTATGCTTCCAGTCTGCGCAGTAATAATTAGCGAATAGAGTCAAGATGACTCGAACGAAGACTCGAAGCTCCGGACGCACGAGCCTGCGATGACTCGTGCTGCTCCGTTCAGGATTCTGAACCGGACCCGGAAAACGTCGAAAATGAAAAGGGCGCCGAAGCGCCCTGTCAGTCCATCATGCTGCTTTGGTATCAAAAGCCCACCGCCTGGGCCTCCACTGGCTCGTCGCCACGCATCATCCGTTCGATCCGCAACCATTGCGCCTTGAATGCTTCGACGCAGTTTGGATCGAAATGCGTGCCGCTGCACCGCACGATTTCCCCATAGGCCTTCTCGATCGGCCACGCCGCCTTGTACGGCCGGGTCGAGCAAAGCGCGTCAAACACATCGGCGATGGCCACTATACGAGCCTCGATCGGAATGTCTTCGCCGGACAGGCGGTCGGGGTAACCGTTCCCATCCCACCGCTCGTGGTGGCTCTGCGCAATGAGCTCGGCGACACGGACAAGCTCCGACCCGCCCTTCTCCAGAATTCGGGCACCGATGCTCACATGCTCGCGCATGATCGCCATCTCTTCGTCCGTCAGCTTGCCAGGCTTGCCCAGGATGGCATCCGCAATGCCGATCTTGCCGATGTCATGCAGCGGCGCCGCAAGGTAAAGGATGCGGCAACGCTCGGGCGACAGGCCGATGGCCTCGCCGATGATCCTGCTGATCACGGCCACGCGCGAGACGTGACCGCCGGTGTCCCCGTCGCGATATTCGATGGCGCGGGCCAGCCGCCAGATGATCTCTTCTTCGCGCGCCACGAGATCGCGGGTAGCGTCCTCCACCGCCGCCGCCAGCCACTGGGCACGGTCAGCCAGCTCGATCTGCGCCTTGCGCAGCGCCAGGAGGTTACGGGCCCGAGCCTGCAGTTCGACCGGGTCGAACGGCTTGTTGAGGAAGTCCGTAGCCCCTGCCCCGATCGCCTGCAGCCGCAGGCCGGGCTCGACGTCGGAGGTGATCATGATGATCGGCACCAGCCGGTAGCTCTCGATGGCCCGCAGCCGGCGGGTGAGTTCGAGGCCGTCGATCTCGGGCATGATGTTGTCGACCAGTACCAGGTCGAACTGCACCTCGCCGCAGCGTGCCAGCGCGGCCGACGGCTTCAAAAAGGACTCGGCCTCGCAGCTCTCGAGCTGCGAGATGGTCTGCGTCAGAAATGCCAGGCTCGATCGACTGTCGTCGACCACAAGAACGCGCAAGACTCTCCCCCGGATAGTCTCCCTAGTATTCCTACTATGGCGTCCGAGAATTAACAGAGTCCAACTTCGTCTGGCATTTTGCCGGTGCTTGCAGCACCGGTCAGCCCTTGACCGCGCCCGCCGTCAGCCCCGCCACGATGTGCTTCTGCGCTGCGAAGAACACGATGATCGTGGGTAGAATGGTCAGCGTGATAAAGGCGAGGATCAGGTGCCAATCCGTGCCGAACTCGCCGCGATAGACCATCATGCCCAGCGGCCACGGATAGAGTGCCTCCGAGTTGAGGAAGATCAGCGGCAGCAGGTAGTTGTTCCAGCTCTGGACGAAGGTAATGATGCCCACCGTCGCAAGGATCGGTCGCGACAGCGGCAGCGTCACATGCCAGAAGAACCGGATATAGCCGCAGCCATCGACGAATGCGGCGTCGAACAGCTCCGATGGCATGTTGCGGAAGAAATTACGGAACAGCAGCACCGCCATGCCGATATGGAACGCCACCTGCGGCAGGATCACGCCCCAATAGGTGTTGAGAATGCCGAGATCACGGATCTTGAGAAACAGCGGCAGGATCGCCGTCGCAGTCGGAAACATCAGCCCCACAAGGAAATAGTTGAGCAGGAAGTTCGAGCCGAAGAAGCGTACATGCGCGAAGGTGAACGCCGCCATGGCCGAAACCAGCACCGTGAGCACCACCGTGAACACGCCGATGAACAGCGAATTCCACAGCAGTTGCCAGTAGCGGAACGAGAAGAAGATCTCGGCATAGTTCGACCAGTTCCACTCGCGCGGCAGGCCGAACGGATTGCTGCGCAGGTCACCCAGCGTTTTGAATCCGCCCAGCGCCGTGGTGATCAGTGGCACCAGGATAATGGCCGCCACGATGAACAGCGCTGAGTAGATATAGAGCTGCACCAGGAAGCCCGGCCGCCGGTCGGACTGGGTCTGCGTGCTCTCGTAACGGTCGATGACAGCTTCAGTCATGGCGCATGAAGATCCGCTTGTAGCTGAAGGCGAGCACGACGCTGAGGATGAACAGCACCACGCCCACGGCACTGCCGAACCCGACCTGCATGCGCATCACCCCGAAGGTGAAGAGGAAGCTGACCAGCGTCTGCGTGCTGTCCGAGGGCCCACCGCCGGTGAGCGGCATGACGATGTCGAAAAGCTGCAGCGAGCCGACGATAACGAAGAACACGGAAAGCCTGAGCGTGGACCCGAGCAGTGGCAGCGTCACATAGCGGAACTTCTGCCAGCGCGACGCACCGTCGATTTCCGCCGCCTCTAGCAGGTCCCGGTCGATCGCCTGCAGCCCGGCGATGAACAGCATCATATGGAAGCCGAAGTACTTCCAGACGATCACGCCGAGCATGGCGTAGATGGCGGTGTCCTTGTCGGCGAGCAGGAACATGTTCTCGATACCGAACAGCCGGCCGATGGCGCCGAAGAGCCCGTATTCGCCATCATAGACGAAGCGCCAGATGAGACCGGCCGCCACGTCCGCGAGCACATAGGGCATGAAGAAGATCAGCCGGAACGTCACCGCACCCCAGATGCGGTTCGATACCAGTGTCGCCAGCCACAGCGCCAGCGGCAGCTGAATGCTCAGCGACACGAGAATGATCAGGCCGCAATTGATGAGCGCCTGGATGAAAGCCGGCCGGCGGAACAGCACTTCGAAATTGCGGAAGCCGACGAACTGCGTCGGCAGGCCGTAGCCATTCCAGTTATAGAGACTGTACCAGGCCGCCTCCCCCATCGGCAGAATGACGAAGACGCTGAACAGCACCAGCGCCGGCGGCAGGAAGATCACCAGCACCGGCAGCTTTTCGCGCCATCGGCTGACCTTGTGAGCGGCTCCCTCGGCTGCGCGGGTGTTGCGCACGCCAAAAACATCGACAGTCGCCATAGTCC
>JAEZKB010000233.1 GCA_023415605.1 Pseudomonadota bacterium | reverse complement strand
GTCGCGCAACAGTGCACGGGCGATGGCGACGCGCTGGCGCTGGCCGCCCGAGAGCTTCACACCGCGCTCGCCGACCTGGGCGTCGTAGCCGGTATTGCCCTTGGGATCGACCAGCGTCTCGATGAAGTCCTCGGCCTCGGCGAGACGGGCGGCGGCGCGCATTTCCTCGTCGGTCGCATCGGGGCGGCCATAGAGGATGTTCTCGCGCACCGAGCGATGCAGCAGGGAGGTATCCTGCGTCACGACGCCGATATTTTCGCGCAGCGAGTCCTGGGTGACGGTGGCGATGTCTGTCCCGTCGATGGTGATGGTGCCGCCCTCGCGGTCGTAGAAGCGGAGCAAGAGGTTGACGATGGTCGACTTGCCCGCGCCCGAACGGCCGACAAGACCGATCTTCTCGCCCGGCCGGATATGCAGGTCGAGGTGGTCGATCACGCCGCTTTCCTTGCCGTAGTGGAAGGAGACGCCGTCGAAGCGGATGTCGCCGTTGACGCGGCCGATCGGCCTGGCGCCGGGCTGATCGGAGACGATGCGCGGCAGCGAGATCGAGCCGATGCCGTCCTTGACGGTGCCGATGTTCTCGAACAGCGAACTCATCTCCCACATCACCCACTGGCTCATGCCTTGGAAGCGCATGACGAGGCCAAGCGACACGGCGAGCGCGCCGGGGGTCATGGCGCCCTGCAGCCAGAGCCAGATGCCCACGGCGCCGACACCGAACAGCAGCAAGCAGTTGGAGACGACCACCGAGACATTGAGCACGGTGAAGAGCCGCATCTGGGTGTAGACAGTACCCAGGAACTCATCCATCGCCTCGCGGGCATAGGCCTCCTCGCGGCTCGAATGCGAGAAGAGTTTCACCGTGGCAATGTTGCTGTAGCTGTCGACCACACGGCCGGTCATCATCGAGCGGGCGTCGGCCTGGGCTTGCGAGATCTTGCCCATCTTGGGGATGAAGTAGCGCATCATCCCGACATAGGCGACGAGCCAGACGAGGAAAGGCACGGCCAGCCGCCAGTCGGTCGCCGCGGCGAGGAAGACAGCGCCGGTGAAGTAGACGACCACGTAGACGAGCATATCGAGCAGCTTCATGACCACTTCGCGCACGGCGAGAGCGGTCTGCATGAGCTTGGCGCCGATGCGGCCGGCGAACTCGTCCTGGAAGTAGCTCATCGACTGGCGGATGAGATAGCGGTGCGCCATCCAGCGGATGCGCTGCGGGAAGTTGCCCAGCAGCGTCTGGTGCATGGTGGCGGTGTTGACGACCACCAGCAACGGCATCACCACCACGATGAAGATGCCCATGGCCCAGAGCTTCCAGCCTTCTGTGGCAAGGAAGGTGGCGGGATCGGCGGCGGCGAGCCAATTGACGATGTCGGAGATGAAGCTGAAGAGCAGGATTTCGCCCGCGGCGATAGCCGCGGACATTACTGCCATCAGCGCCAGCCATTTCTTGGCACCCCTGGAATAGTGCAGGCAGAAGGCCAGCAGGCCCTTGGGCGGCTGTTCTGGTTCGCCTAGCGGATATGGGTCGAGACGACGCTCGAACCACTTCAGGAACGCGGTGACCATGACTTCCCTCTCCTACATGCAGCGGAACGGAGACGCGCCTACGACCTCAACCGCAGTTGAGGTCAAGCGAAGAAACGTCCCGGTGCAAAGACTCGACCCTCGGGCTATGCTGGATTTCGCACACGACGCCCATGCGACCGGCGGCGGAGGTGCGAGCTGGCAGCGACCCGGCCATCCCAATGCTGCCTAACTTGGCAGGAAGTATGGCTTTTTAGTCGCTCACAGCAGGACAGAATACACCAACTGCGAGAGTCGGCTGTTGCGGCCCGGCCACAATCGGATAACGAGTTACAAGTTGACGCCCTGCGGAGCGAATGATGCGCGCTGAAGACGAGCACACTATCTATCTCAAGGACTACCAGCCGAGCCCTTACATCGTCGAACGTGTCGAACTGGACGTGACAATCGACCCGGGCATGTCGCTGGTGCGTGCGCTGCTGACGATTTCGCCACGCGAGGGGACGCCACCGGGTACGCCCCTCGTGCTCGATGGCGACGAGCTCACGCTCAAGTCCATCGCTATCGACGGGCTTCCGCTGGCGCTCACCGCCTATGAAGCGACGCCGTCGTCGCTCGCGGTGCACGAGCCGCCGACCAGGCGCTTCGTGTTGGAAACCGAAGTGGCGATCGAGCCGGAGAAGAACACGCGGCTGATGGGGTTTTACCGCTCCAACGGCACCTGGTGTACGCAGTGCGAGCCAGAAGGCTTCCGGCGCATCACCTATTTCCAGGACCGCCCGGACAATCTCGCAATCTTCAAGGTACGGATGAGCGCCGACAAGGCGCTGGCGCCGGTGCTGCTGGCCAATGGCAATCTGGTCGATCATGGCGACGAGGCCAATGGACGGCACTTTGCAGTGTGGGAAGACCCGCATCCCAAGCCGGCCTATCTCTTTGCCATGGTGGCGGGCGATCTCGGCTCGATCCATGACGAGTTCACGACCTCGTCGGGCCGGAAGGTGGCGCTTGGCATCTATTGCGAGCACGGCAAGGAGCCAAAATGCGCCTGGGCGATGGACTCGCTCAAGCGTTCGATGGCCTGGGACGAGCGCCGCTTCGGCCGCGAGTATGATCTCGATGTGTTCAACATCGTTGCCGTCAGCGACTTCAACTTCGGCGCGATGGAGAACAAGGGCCTCAACATCTTCAACGCCAAGCTGGTGTTCGTGTCGCCCGAGACGGCGACGGATGCGGACTATGACGGGGTCGAGCGCGTCATCGCGCATGAATATTTCCACAACTGGACCGGCAACCGCATTACCTGCCGCGACTGGTTCCAGCTGTGCCTCAAGGAAGGGCTGACGGTCTACCGCGACCAGGAGTTCACCTCGGACGAGCGCTCGCGCGCGGTCAAGCGCATCTCTGACGTGCGGACGCTGCGTTCGGCGCAGTTCCCGGAAGATGGCGGACCGCTGGCGCATCCGGCGCGGCCAAGCCAGTACAAGGAGATCAACAACTTCTACACGGCTACGGTCTACGAGAAGGGCGCCGAGATCGTCCGCATGCTGGCGACGCTCTTGGGCGAGGCCGGGTTCCGCAAGGGCATGGACCTCTATTTCGAGCGGCATGACGGCGAGGCGACCACGATCGAGGCCTTCCTCAAGGTGTTCGAGGATGCCAATGGCGTGGATCTTCAGCATTTCGGCGAGTGGTATCTACAGGCCGGCACACCCGAGGTGACGGTGGCGGACACATACGATGCCGCGAACCAGACCTATACGCTGACGCTGAGCCAGCACACGCCGCCCACGCCGAACCAGCCAACCAAGCAGCCGATGGTGGTGCCGGTGAAGTTCGGGCTGATCGGCCCCAATGGCAGCCCGATGAGCTATTCGGGAGTCAGCGGCGGGCGAGTTGAGGGCGACATGATCGTCCTCGACAAGGAAAGCGAGACCATCACCTTCCACGGCGTGCCGAACCGGCCGGTGCCGTCGCTGTTCCGCGGCTTTTCGGCGCCGGTGAAGATTGCGTCCAATGCGGCGGAAGCGGACAAGCTCTTCCTCGCCCGGCACGACAGCGACCCGTTCGGACGCTGGCAGGCCCTGCAGGATATTTCGATGACGCTGCTGATGGGCGCCGTCAGCGGTACGCCATGGAGCGAGGCACAGCTCACCGGGCTGGCGCAGGCGATCGAGGACACGGCGACGAGCAAGACGCTCGACGATGCGTTCAAGGCACTGGCCATCACTCTGCCCTCTGTCGGCGAAATCGCGCTCACCAAGGGCAAGGATGTCGATCCGGCAGCCATTCACGAGGCGCGAAACCGGATGGTCCAGCAGATCGTCGACAAGGTCGGCGGGTCGCTGGAGGCGGTCTATCGCGACAAGGCGGAGACCGCGTCGTATTCGCCTTCGCCGGAACAGACCGGTAAGCGCTCGTTGCGCAATGCGGCATTGGCCTATCTCGTGCGCGGCATGGGCGAGCATGGCGCGGATCTGGCGGCCGGGCAGTATCGCACCGCGCAGAACATGACCGACCGGTTCGCGGCGCTCGCGGCATCGACGCAGGTTTGGACGCCGCAGGCGGCGGGCCTGCTCGGCGACTTCCGCACCATGCACACGGCCGATCCGCTGGTCTTCGACAAGTGGCTGGCGCTCAACGCTGCACCTGCACAGGACGAAACCATCGACCGCGTCCGCGCCATTCTCGCCGATCCGGATTTTCCCAAGAACAACCCCAATCGCCTCCGGGCACTGGTGTTCAGTTTTGCGGGCGGCAACCTGGTGCAGTTTGCTCGGCCCGATGGCGAGGGCTTCCGCTTCGTCACAGAGTTCGTGGCCGATGTGGATACCCGCAATCCGCAAGTCGCGGCCCGAGTGCTCACCGCCTTCCGCATCTGGCGCAATTTCGAGCCGGGACGTCGCGCGCTCGCCGAACAGGCGCTGCGCAGCCTGCAGGAAGGCGCCAAGCTCAGCCGCAACACGGCGGACATTCTGGAGCGCACTCTGGGTAGCGGCGGACAGGATTAATGAATTGGTAATGTTGGAAGAATTTTTCTTCCTTCGCTAAGTGACTCTGCGGACTCACGAAAATGCCGGTCCGGGCCAGCCCGCTCCGGCCGCCCCTCTGGACAGCCGAGTCAGCTCGATTCAAAGTCATCGCACGGTGCAAATCACCGGCGGGTCACTAACGAATTTGGCGGGGTAAGGCATGCGGTCGGCGGGGACATCCGGCGTCGGGAGCGGGGGATTCGAACGTCTCCTTCGCCAGGACGGAAAGTCGAGCGGCGGTGCCGCGCGGCCGGTCCCGGTGGCCCTCGCTATCACGCTAGCCGCCATTATCGCCGCGCTG
>JAEZKB010000053.1 GCA_023415605.1 Pseudomonadota bacterium | reverse complement strand
GTCTCAGGGAATATCGATGCGTCGCGCTTCCAATCACCACCGGGCCGGAATGATCTTCGCTGCCATCGTCGGCGGCTTGATTCTCGGCGCCTCCGCCGCAACTGCCGGAGATCTGGCGGATGCGGAGGATCTGCTGGCGAATGCGGAAGATCTCTTGGCGAACGCGCCAGAGATCGACGAGACCCGTGGATGGTATCTGCGCGGCGACATCGGCTATGTGGCGAATGAGAAGCCGGACTGGTCCACCTTGCGGGGCGAGGCTGGCCCCCAGCATCTGGACGATAGCTGGCTCGCCGGCGTCGGTGTGGGCCTGCACCTGAACGATTGGCTCCGCGTCGACGCGACGGCGGATTATCGGTTCAAGGCGGGATACAGCGTTCAGGGCCTATCGGCCGACTATACCGCGGCCACCTTCATGGCTAATGCCTATGTCGACCTCATCACGTGGAACGGGATCACGCCGTATTTAGGCGCGGGTCTTGGCGCCTCTTATGCCGGGTTCAGCAATGCCGCCCTTAATGGCGCGTCGCTTGGGGACGCGCGGGGGTGGGGCTTTGCCTGGGGCCTGATGGGTGGCTTCGCGATTGAGCTGGCGCCGAACTGGATGGTGGATGTCGGCTATCGCTACCTCTCGCTTGACAGCGTCGATCCGGGCAGGGGCGCGCCGGACTTCGACCAAAGCGCCCACGAAGTCCGCATCGGTTTCCGGTATATGTTTGACTAGAACGGCGAGGGGGTTCGCCCCGCCCTACGACCGATGATCGACTTTTTCTTCAGGCAACACAGTGCCCTTGGCGCGGCGACGGGCGCTCGATTGGTGAATTCCGTAGGCTAGCGCAGCAAGCAGCACGAGAGCGCCAAGTCCAAAAAGCAGTTCCATGTTGTCCTCCATCTCACGCTGGGACAACCGAGAAATTCCTGAAAGGTTCGCCGCTGTTTCTCAAACGGGCCGCATAGCGGCTGTGAACTGACGCGAGGCGGCTTGCATCCTCCGCTGAACCGCGATAGATCGGCTGCGGGCTATCCCACCCCACCGTGGGACGTCCATCTGCAAGGATGGCTATCATGACGAATATCGCTCTGCCGGCGGCGAAGCCGGCCAATCCCAATTTTTCTTCTGGTCCGTGCACCAAGCGTCCCGGCTGGGCGCTGGAAGGTCTGAGCGATGCACCGCTCGGCCGTTCGCACCGTGCCAAAGTCGGCAAGGCTAAGCTCAAGCTTGCCCTCGATCTCACCCGCGAAGTTCTCGCTGTTCCCGCGGACTACCGCATTGCCATCGTGCCCGCCTCAGACACAGGCGCCGTGGAAATGGCGCTGTGGTCGCTGCTCGGTGCGCGCCCGGTTGACGTGCTGGCGTGGGAGAGCTTCGGCGAAGGCTGGGTGACGGACATCATCAAGCAGCTCAAGCTGAAGGATGCCCGCGTCCTCCAGGCGCCCTATGGCGAACTCCCGAACCTCGCCGACGTAAACTTCGACCATGACGTCGTGTTCACCTGGAACGGCACCACTTCGGGCGTGCGCGTTCCTAACGGCGACTGGATCAAGGCTGATCGTACCGGACTGACCATCTGCGACGCCACCTCTGGTGCCTTCGCCCAGGAACTCGATTGGTCGAAGCTCGATGTCACCACCTTCTCCTGGCAGAAGGTGCTGGGCGGCGAGGGCGGCCACGGTATCCTCATTCTCTCGCCCCGCGCGGTAGAGCGTCTCGAGAGCTATGTCCCGGCGTGGCCCCTGCCGAAACTCTTCCGTCTGACCAGCGGCGGGAAGATCACCGAAGGCCTGTTCGAAGGTGAGACGATCAACACGCCGTCCATGCTTTGCGTCGAGGACTACATCGATGCGCTGAGCTGGGCGAAGTCGCTGGGTGGTCAGAAGGGGCTTCAGGCTCGTTCTGACGCTAACTTCAAGGTGTTGGCCGACTGGGTAGCCAAAACCGACTGGATCGACTTCCTTGCTACCGATCCGGCGACCCGCTCGAACACCAGCGTATGTCTTGTCGTCGTCGATCCTGACGTGATGGCCCTCAATGCCGACGCGCAAGAAGCCTTCGCGAAGGCGATCGCCGGCGCGCTGGAGAAGGCGAAGGCTGCCTACGACATCGGCGCCTATCGCGACGCCCCGGCCGGTCTGCGTATCTGGGCGGGCGCCACGGTCGAGGCGTCCGACCTTGAGGCGCTGCTGCCCTGGCTTGATTGGGCTTATGCCGACGCAAAGGCGTCGCTCGCCAAGGCCGCCTGACAAAGCTCGCGCGCTCCCCGCCGCTGACGCGAGGGGGCGGCGAACGGTCGAGGCGCCTGGCTGTTTCGGCAGGCGAACTTTCTTCCTCCCGGTTCGCGCTGCCGTGCGCATCCGCGTGCCTGGTCCGGCAACGCTTCGTCGTCCCTTCCCGCCAGCGGCGGGTGTTCACCTTTTCGCAGAGGATGAAGCCGATGGCTCCCCGCGTACTTATTTCCGATGCCCTCTCCCCAGCTGCCGTCCAGATTTTCAAGGATCGCGGCATCGAGGTCGATT
>JAEZKB010000082.1 GCA_023415605.1 Pseudomonadota bacterium | reverse complement strand
AGCGAATCTTCTTCGCTGCGGTCCTTGCTGGACTCGCAGCCGGCCTTGCCATGAGCGCCCTCCAGCAATGGAAGGTGACCCCCCTCATCCTCGCCGCGGAAACTTACGAGACCGCGGTGCCCGAGGCCGCCGATCACGTCCACCCCGAAGGCACCGCTGCGCATTCCCATGACGAGCCAGCGGCCACGAGCGATCACCAGCACGATGCCGGCGCTTGGGCCCCGCAGGATGGTGCCGAGCGCACCGCCTATACTGTCCTCGCCAACGTGCTCGGCTGCATGGGCTTCGCCCTGCTGCTTGCCGCCACTTCGGTGCTGCTCGGGCTGCCGATCACGGCCGCCAACGGGGTGATCTGGGGCATTGGCGGCTTCGTCGCCTTCCAGCTCGCCCCCGCCCTCGGCCTGCCATCCGAACTTCCCGGCATGCCCGCTGCCGATCTCGGCGCCCGCCAGCTTTGGTGGTGGGGCGCAGCGCTCGCCACTGGCGCCGGTTTCCTGATCGTAGCGAAACTCCGCAACTGGACCGGCATCGCCATCGCTGCCCTGCTGCTGCTGGCCCCGCATATCATTGGCGCGCCGCAACTCGCCGGCGACCATGCCTCCGCCGTTCCTGCTTCACTCGCCACGCAGTTCGCGGCGGCGGCGCTCGCTGCCGGCGCTCTGTTCTGGCTCACCGTCGGTCCGCTGCTCGGCTATCTTTCCGAGCTGTTCGCCCGGCGCGAGGCCACTGCCCTAAAGGGAGTCCACGCATGACTGAACTCGCCAGTTCAAAGATCCCCGTCACCGTCATCACCGGTTTCCTCGGTGCCGGCAAGACGACGCTGGTGCGCCATCTCTTGGCCCATGCGAAAGGGAAACGCATCGCCTTGATCATCAACGAGTTCGGCGAACTCGGGGTCGACAAGGACATCCTCGCCGGCTGCGGAGACGAGACCTGCCGCGAGGAGGATATGATCGAGCTCGCCAACGGATGCATCTGCTGCACCGTGGCCGACGAGTTTATCCCCACCATGGAGCAACTCCTCGCCCGTCCGGATCGACCCGATCACATCGTCATCGAGACTTCCGGCCTGGCGCTGCCGCAGCCGCTGCTGCGTGCCTTCAACTGGCCCTAGATCAAGGCCCAGGTCACCATCGATGGCGTCGTCACCGTCGCCGACGCCGCAGCGCTGGCCGAAGGCCGCTTCGCTAACGACGAAGCTGCCGTCGATGCGCTGCGCTCGGCCGACGACATGCTCGATCACGAGACCCCGCTCGGCGAATTGTTCGAAGACCAGATGATCGCTGCCGACCTCGTCATCCTTAACAAGGCCGACCTCGTGGACGATGCTTCGCTCGACACGGTGGAAAAGCATCTCCGCGCCGAAATGCGTCCCGGCACCGGCCTCATCCGTGCCCGTAACGGCCATGTCGATGTGGCGGCGCTGCTCGGCATGGGTCTCGCCACCGAAGAGCACCTTGCCGGCCGCGACAGCCATCACGAGCTCGAGCATGGCGGCGAAGTGCACGAGCATGATGACTTCGACTCCTTCTCGCTTCGCTTGCCCAGTGTCGTCGGCAAGGATCATCTCCTCCGTACGATCGAAGAGACCATCCGCGCCCACGACGTGCTGCGGCTCAAGGGCTTTGCCGCGCTGCCTGGCGCTGCGGCCCGCCTCGCCATCCAGGCGGTCGGTCCGCGGGTCAACGCCTATTTTGACCGCCCCTGGCTCCCCGGCGAAACGCGCGAGACGGCGCTGGTCGTGATCGGCGAAAGCCCGCTCGATCGCGCCGCCATCACCACGAGCCTGCTGGAGGCGGCCCCCGCCGCGGCCTGAGATGTTCATCTCGGGTACAGCAACCGGAAACGATGAGGGGGGCGATCATCCCCTCATCACGACGGTTGCCGCAATGTCCGAAGAGTCCTCCCCCTCGATCCGCCGCCGCAACACCATGCTGCTGCTGCTCTCCATCTTCGTGGGCCCCGGCATCGGTGGCGTTGCCTTCCTGGTGCTTTCTACCGTCGTCGACGGCGCTTTCGGCAAGAGCGGTGCTGCCACAATGGCCTCATACTGGCCGCTGGTGTTACTCGGCGGCTATGCGCTCGGCGCCGTACCAGGGCTGCTCAGCGGTATTGCCATGATAGTCCTCTCCAACCTCGTGCCCAGCCGAGCCGGCCGCCTGCTAGTCTCCCTGTTGGTCGGCGCGATCCTCAGTGTCGGCTGCATCGTGGCGATGCTGTTCCATACCGTCGGCACGGCCTTTGCAGAACCCATCTTCCTTGCGGTCATCGCCATCGTTGGCGGCCTGTCGGCGCTGGCCTGCACGGCCATTGTCGAGGCCCGCCACCCGCTGCCGACCTCCGAAGCCTGATGCATCTCCTCGCGGCCCAGGCCGGTGCGGCCCAGCAGGACGGCGAAGCGATCGACCTGGCCCAGACCCCGGCCGACTTGCTCTTCCTCTCCGCCGCCGATAGCGAACTGATGATGCTGGCTGCTGCGGCGGACAGGGCCGGAGCCGACAATTTGCGTTTGGCCAACCTCCTTCGCCTCGCCCACAATCTCTCCGTCGACCTATGGCTCGACCAGACTGCCCGTCACGCCAAGCTGATCGTCGTCCGCCTCTTGGGCGGCCCCGCCTATTGGCAATACGGCTTCGACGAACTCGTCGCCCTCTCTCTGACTGGTACGAAGGTCGCCTTCCTCCCCGGCGACGCCACGCCAGACCCCGTCCTCCGCGACCGCTCGACGGTGAACGCGCAGGATTGGTCCCACCTTCATGCCCTCTTCACCGCCGGCGGCCCCGAAAACGCCGACGCATTGCTGCGGGCCTTTGCGCGTATTGCATCCCCTCACCCATCCTCCCCCACAAGCGGGGAGGTGCCGATCAGTGCGCGGGGCACAATCGAGCGCAGTGAGCCGGCCCACACCTCCTCCCTTGTGGGGGAGGATGGGTGGGCGGAAGGCGAGCCAGAGGCGCCCCAACCCTTCCCCCGCTTCGGCCACTACCACCCGCGTACCGGCCTCACACTGGACCGTTCGGACTCACTGATTCGACCGGTCGTCCCACTTCTTTTCTACCGAGCCGCCCTCGAAGGTGCCGGCACCGCCACCATCGACGCCCTGATCGCCGAGCTCGAAGCCCAGGATCTTTCGCCACTTCCCCTCGTCATCTCGACTCTGAAAGAAGGTGCTTGCCTCCGCTTCGTGCAGTCGGCCTTCGCTGCGCACCCGCCGAGCGTCATCCTTAACCTCACTGGCTTCGCCCTCGGCATCGATGGCCTCGACGACAAGCTCAACCCGTTCGCCGGCACCGATGCGCCGGTCATTCAGCTTGTCCAGTCCGGCCGCCCCGAAGCGCAGTGGGCCGCCGACGTCCAGGGGCTGTCGTCCAAAGACCTCGCCATGCAGGTCGTGCTTCCCGAATTGGATGGCCGCATCGGCGGCCTCATCGTCGGCCACAAGGCCGACGCCATCTGGCACGCCCGCACCCAGTGCCCCCTCTCCGCCTACGCCCCCGACACCGACGGCATCCGCCCTGCCGTGACCCTCGCCAAGAACTGGATCCGCCTTCGCTCCACCCCCCGCGCCGACCGCAGGGTAGCGCTCGTTCTGGCCAACTACCCCACCCGCGACGGCCGGCTCGCCAACGGCGTCGGCTACGACGCGCCACAGAGCACGATAGTGATTCTGCGGGCTCTCCATACCGCCGGCTTTTCAGTCGGCGATCCTCTCCCGCCTGCGGGGGAGGGGGACCACCCGCAGGGTGGTGGAGGGGGGAGCACCTTGCTCGATCTCACCGGCAACGGCCTCATCGGCCTCCTGCAACAAGGCCCCACCAATGCCGCTCCCAGTCGCGGCGCCGGCATCCCGTTCTCCCTTGCTCGTTATCGCGAGCTCTTCGCCCAACTCCCAGAGAAGATCCGCACCGAGGTGACGGCCCGCTGGGGCGATCCCTCGACCGATCCTTTCTGCCGCACCGACACGTTCCACCTCCCCGCCATCACCTTCGGCAACATCGCGGTCCTGCTTCAGCCCGCCCGCGGCTATCATCTCGACGAAACGGCCAGCTATCACGACCCCGACCTGGTGCCGCCGCACGGCTACATCGCCGCCTATCTCTGGCTGCGCCACGAGTTCGGCACCCATGCCGTCATCCACAACGGCAAGCACGGCAATCTCGAATGGCTACCCGGCAAGGCCACCGCGCTGGACCGATCGTCCTACCCGGCAGCGCTCTGGGCCGAGCTGCCACATCTTTATCCGTTCATCGTCAACGATCCTGGCGAAGGCACGCAGGCCAAGCGCCGCACCGGTGCGGTGATCATCGACCACCTCGTACCGCCGCTCACTCGCGCCGAGACCTATGGCCCGCTCAAGGATCTCGAGGCTCTGCTCGACGAATACTATGCCGCCTCCGGCATGGACCGCCGCCGCCTCCGCGACCTGCAAAGGCGCATCCTCGACTTCACCCGCGATACCCGCCTCGACCGCGACATCGGCCTCGGCGCCGACGACACCGACAACCTCCGCCGCATCGACACCTTCCTCTGCGACTTGAAGGAAGCGCAGATCCGCGACGGCCTTCACGTCTTCGGCCAGTCCCCCACCGGCCGCCTCGAACGCGACCTCGCCATCGCCCTCGCCCGCGTCCCGCGTGGCGAAGCGCCTGGCGACGCCTCCCTCATCCGCGCCCTCGCCGACGACCTCAAACTCGGCTTCGACCCGCTGACCGCCGACTTGGGCGCGCCGTGGATCGGCCCGCCCCCTCCACCGTCCTTCGGACGGTTCCCCTCCCCCGTAAACGGGGGAGGATCCGATCCGGCTCGATCTCTTCTTGATCCTCCCCTGCGCAGCGGGGGAGGGGGACCAGCGAAGCTGGTGGAGGGGGCGCCCCGCACGGTCGGACAGATGGTTGAGTACCTGGAATCCCTCGCCGCCGATCTCCTCGACGGCCGTGAACCCGACCCCGACTGGCCGGCAACACGCGTCGTCCTATCGACCATCCGCACCACCATCATCCCCCGTCTGCGCGCGTCCGGTCCCAGCGAGATCAATGCCTTGCTCGACTGCCTCGACGGAATATTTGTTTCACCGGGCCCCTCAGGCGCGCCGTCACGCGGCCGCCTCGATGTCCTTCCCACTGGCCGCAATTTCTATTCCGTCGACATCCGCGCCGTCCCCACCCCCACGGCTTGGGAACTGGGCAAGAAGTCCGCCGAAAACCTGCTGCTCCGCCACTTTCAGGATCACGGCACGCCGTTGCGCTCGCTCGCCCTCTCGGTCTGGGGCACCTCGAACATGCGCACCGGCGGCGACGACATCGCCCAGGCCATGGCCTTCATCGGCGCCAGGCCGACCTGGGATCCCGGCTCGCTCCGCATCTCCGGCTACGAGATCATCCCGCTCGCCAAGCTCGGCCGCCCCAGAGTCGACGTCACCCTCCGCATCTCCGGCTTTTTCCGTGATGCCTTCCCTGCCCAGATCGCGCTCTTCGATCGGGCTATCCGTGCCATCGGCGCCCTCGACGAACCCGAGGACGACAACTCCATCGCCGCCCGTATGCGCACCGACGCTCTGGGACTGATGAAGGATGGCGCCAGCCCGGAGGAAGCCGCCCTGCGCGCCGGCCACCGCATCTTCGGTTCCAAGCCCGGCGCCTATGGCGCGGGCCTGCAGGGCCTCATCGACTCGGGCAAATGGGAGACCAAGGCCAACCTGGCCGACGCCTTCCTCAACTGGGGCCAATATGCCTACGGCGCGCAGACCGCCGGCGTGCCCGAACGCGAACGCTTCGCCGCCCGCCTCGGCGACATCGAGGCCGTCGTCCACAACCAGGACAATCGCGAGCACGACCTGCTCGACTCCGATGATTACTACCAGTTCGAGGGCGGCCTCGTGGCCACCGCGGAAAGCCTTACTGGCCGCCGCCCTGCCGCCTGGCACAACGATCATTCACGTCCCGAACGTCCGCTCGCCCGCACGCTTGAGGAGGAAATCTCTCGCGTCATGCGCTCCCGCGTGGTGAACCCGAAATGGATCGATGGCGTGAAGCGCCACGGCTACAAGGGCGCCTTTGAGATCATCGCCACGGTGGACTACATGTTCGCCTTTGCCGCCACCACCGGCGCTGTGAAGACCCACCACTTCGACCTCGCTTTCGAGGCCTTCATCGAAGACGCCGGGACCCGCGACTTCATCCGCCAGAACAACCGCTTCGGCTACGACGAACTCATCTCCAAATTCGAGGACGCCCGCGTCCGTGGCTTCTGGACCCCGCGCTCCAACTCCGCCTATGAGTTCCTGGACACAAGCAAGGACCTATCCCATGGCTGACGCCGTCAACCTCGCGCAAAAGCTCGAGCTCTTTTCCGAGCACTGGAGTCCCAAGATCGTGGCTGCGTACAACGGCAACGACGTCATGGTGGTCAAATTCCAGGGTGCTTTCCCCTGGCACAAACACGAAACCACAGATGACTTCTTCTATGTGCTGAAGGGCAACATGCGGCTGGAGACCGAAGCGGGGAACATCGAAATGGGTCCGGGCGATCTCTACGTTGTGCCACGCGGCGTCATGCACCGGCCCGTAGCCGAAGGCGAGGTTCACGTCATGCTCATCGAGCCAAAAGGCGAACCCAATTCGGGCGACCCCGCTACCGCCGCGACCAAGGTGTGGATCTGATGACCGACAAGGCCCCCAAGAAGACCGACCTCATGACCGAGGCCGAGCGCGACGCCTACCACGCCGAAAAGATGAAGAAGAAGAAGGAAGCGCGGAACAAGATCCTCGCCACCAAGACCGAGGAGAAGGGCCTCCTCATCGTCCACACCGGCAAGGGCAAGGGCAAATCCACCGCCGCCTTCGGCATGGTGTTCCGTGCCATCGGCCACGGTTTTCGCGTCGGCATCGTGCAGTTCGTCAAGGGCGCCTGGTCCACCGGCGAGCGCGATGTGCTGGAAAAATTCCCCGATCTGGTCACCATCAACGCCATGGGCGAGGGCTTCACCTGGGACGTCGCCGACCGCCAGCGCGACCTCGCCGCCGCCCGCGCCGCCTGGGACCGCGCCAAGGCGCTGATCGCCGACCCTGCCTACAAGATGGTGCTGCTCGACGAACTCAACATCGTGCTGCGCTACGACTACCTGCCGCTCGACGAGGTGCTCGACGTGCTCCGGAACAAGCCGCGCGACACCCACGTGATCGTCACCGGCCGCAACGCCAAGGACGAACTCATCGAGATCGCCGACCTCGTCACCGAAATGACCGAAATCAAGCACCCCTTCCGCGCAGGAGTTAAAGCACAGGCGGGCGTGGAGTTTTAGGGCGCCCGGACCTCGTCCTTCGCCACGCTCAGGATGAGGTCCTCGTGGAGCCCTCACTAGCCCTCATGGTGAGCTTGTCGAACCACGAGGGCGTGGGCTCTTTGCCTCAGCACTGCCACCCAGTCCCGGAATCCTTGAGGCTCCGCCCCAGCCGCTCGACCACCGGATCGAACTTCTTGAGGTCCGCCTGCTGATAGGTGAACTGGAAGGCCCCGATGCCGCTGCCGCCGCAGATCGGCACGGCGCGCACATAGACGATGCGGCTGCCCTGCTTGCCCGACCACACCGCCCAGCGCGGCGTCACCGCTTGGTAGGTGATGCCCCAGCCATCGTCCTCGGCATACTTGATCAGCTGCCGCGCCTCAGCCTCGAAATCGTCGGTCACGAGGAAGCTGCCATAGATGGCGAGCTCCGCCGTCGGCGTCCGGAATGCCAGCCCGTCGCCATTGACCGGCGGCTCTCCCGGCTCGAACCCGGGTGGCACATCCGCCTCCACCCCGAACCGCTCGTTGACATAATGCCCCCACTCCGCCGCTGCTGCGGGCAGGGCGAAAAGGGCGACGATCAGGGCAAGGACGATGCGCATGGCCTCACTCTGCCGACGGCCTGCGGCAAAGGCAAGGCGCGTCAGTGGTGATCATGCCCACCCCCACGCGCATGACGCCACTCAGCATAGCTCTGCC
>JAEZKB010000011.1 GCA_023415605.1 Pseudomonadota bacterium | reverse complement strand
GCATTTGCCCGGGCGAAGTAGCACTTCGCAAACATCCCGCGCGTAGCGTCCCCGGCAATCAAGGCCGGGGAAGCCGATGTCGACTATGACCGAAACGCTGGATCGACCGCTTGCGACGCCCGCGGCTGCGCGCCATGCGGCCTCGCTGCAGATTGTTTCGGGCGCCGAGTGGGAAGCCCGCATCGGCGATTTTGACGGCGTTTCGCAGGAACAACTCTTCACCTTTGCGCGGGCCCGCTGGCCCAATGTGACGCTTGAGCCGGTGCTGATTTCGGCCGGCAGCGACGTTATCGGCGGCTGTCTCATCATGCTGCAGCGGCTGCCGCTGGGGCTGGCGACGATTGCGCTGGCCAAATGGGGCCCATTCCTCAAGTCGGAGCAGGGTGATGCCCTCGGCCGCTACGGGCTGATGGTCGATGCGCTGATGGACGAATATGCCCGCAAGCGCCGGATGATGCTGTCGCTGCTACCGCTGCCTGCGCTGGGGCCGGGCAATCCGGAATTCGACCTGCTGCTGTCGCGCGGCTTTCACCGCGGCGCGCAAATGGCCTTCAACGACCGTTACATTGTCAATCTGTCGCTTTCCGAAGAGGCGCAGCGCAAGAGCTTCTCGCAGAACTGGCGCCGTCAGCTCGCCAAGGCAGAGAAGTCCAGCCTTAGCTTCGAGCGGGCCACGCCGGACCGGCTGCCGGAGTTCCACGCCCTCTACAACCGCATGGTCGATCGCAAGGGATTCGCCGATCACTCCGCCTATCACGGCACCGTCGGCCCGCTGATGGCGATGGCGAGCGATGCGCTGCGGCCCGAACTGTTCTTCGTCTCCGAGGGCGGCGAGGTCATCGCCGGCGCCATCATCTTCAAGGCCGGCGACCGCGCCGTCTATCTCTATGGTGCCACGCAGGACCGCGCCTTGCCACTGCGGGCCGGCTATTTCCTGCACTGGAACATCATCGGCTGGCTCAAGGCTAATACCCGCGCCCGCTGGTACGATCTGGGCGGCACGGACGGGTTTGCAGGCCTCAATCAGTTCAAGGTTGGCATGGTCGGCGATGCCGGTCTCGTGACGCCGGTGCCGCCGACAGCCAACTACGCCGCCTACCGGCTGCCGTTCCTCATCGGCGAGGCCGCGTTCGGGGCGCGCGACATGCTGCAGAAGCTGCGTGCCAAGCGGCTCGAGCGCCAGCACAAGGCCGAGGCCGCCGCGTCGTGAAGCGCCTCTTCGCCAAGCTCTTTTCGCAGTCCAACATCCTCTTCGGCTCCCGCCTTGCCGGTGCCGGCGTGGTGTTCCTGGCGCAGGCGGCCGTGGCCCGTTTCTGGGGCGCCGAAGCGCTGGGCAATTTCCTGCTTTTCGTGGCTGCCGCCAACATCGTTGCCGTGCTGATGCCGCTGGGCTTTGAGACCACCGGCACCTTCTTTGCCGCCGAATATCGCGCGGCCGGCCATGGCCGGCACCTGCGCGGCTTCATGCGCCGGTCCTATGGCCATGTCGCCATGATGTCCGCTCTGCTGTTGGTCCTCGGCTATCCGCTGGCCGGGCTGATCGGCGCGCCGGGGCACCTGCTGCAGGCACATTGGCTGCCGGTGATGCTGATGAGCCTGGCGACCGCTTTGGTCTACTGCAATTCCGCGCTGCTGATCGGCCTCAAGCGCCCCTTTGCCGGCTTCTTTGCCGATACCGTGTTCCGGCCCATGCTCATGGTGCTGGCGCTCGCGATCGCGACGCTGGCCTTCGCGCCCTCGGCCGCTTTCGATGCCTTCGTCTGGATGCTGGCTGGCGGATTCCTCGTCATCGCCCTTGGGCAGTTCGCCTGGCTCTGGCGCGCGGTGCGCGAAGTGCCGGTGGCCGGAGAGGTAGAAAAAACCGAAGTGCGGCGCTGGTGGCGCTTCGCGCTGCCCTGGGTGATCATCGCACTCGCCACCGATCTCTTCTTCGACATCGACCTGATGCTCCTCTCCAACCTCATGGATCGCGAGACTCTGGCCGTGTTCGGCGTTTGCACCCGCGTGTTCTCGCTGGTCTCGTTCGGCGTGGCCGCCGTCTATTCCGTGGTGATGCCCGACATGTTCGATCTGGCCAAGGATCGCGAGGCGCTGCTGCGCAAGATCGGCGAGGCCAATCTCGCTGCCGCCGGCATCGCCGTCGCACTTTTTGCCGCCGTCGCCGTTGGCGGGCCGCTGGCGCTGCTGCTGTTCGGGCCGGAATTCGGGGCAGGGGCACTACCCATGGCGGTGCTCTGCACGACCCTCATCGTTCGCGCCTTCTTCGGCCCCACCTCGGTGGTGCTCTCGATGAACGACCGCCCGCATGACGTGCTGCCGGCCATTGGCCTGGGCATGACCGTGCTGGTCGTCGCCAACCTGTTGCTGGTGCCACCACTCGGCCTCATCGGCGCAGCGCTCGCCGCAGTGCTGTCGCAGACTGTGTGGTCGGCGGCGCTCTGGTTCACGGCCTTGAAGTGTGCCCATATCGATGTCTCGCTGATGCCGCGCATCGCCGAGTTCTTCGCCGCACGACGCGCGCGGGACGCCTGAGGCGAGTCGCGAGCTTCTAGGCGAGACGACCGCCACTTAAGCCCTGCTTGTCTCCGCTTCCGGCTCTGGCTAGAACTGGCGGCAAGGCGCACGCGCCGACCTGGTTCTGAAAAGGGCGGAACCTGGCGCGTGCATCGGCGCACGATCCTGCCCCAGAGCCGGCAGGTGCCCGCTCGGGGTCGTGCCCACGGGAGGAACTACATGACCGAGAATTTGGTGTTCGAGCCGGACGCGGCTGCGAAGGCGCGGACTTTGACCACGGCGGAGAAATATGCCGCCGACTATGCCCGCTCGATCAGCGACCCGGATGGATTCTGGGCCGATCAGGCAAAACGGCTGGACTGGATCAAGCCGCCGACCAAGATCAAGAACACCAGCTTCGAGTACCCCAACGTCTCGATCAAATGGTTCGAGGATGGCGTCCTCAACGTCGCCGCCAACTGTATCGACCGGCATCTGCTCGATCATGGCGACGATATCGCCCTGATCTGGGAGCCCGATGATCCGTCGGCCAAGGCCGAGTACATTTCCTACCGTACCCTGCACGAAAAGGTCTGCCGCTGCGCCAACGTGCTCAAATCGCTTGGCGTCCGCAAAGGCGATCGCGTCACCATTTACTTGCCGATGATTCCGCAGGCGGCCTACGCCATGCTCGCCTGCGCCCGCATCGGCGCGGTGCATTCGGTGGTGTTCGGCGGCTTCTCGCCGGATTCGCTCGCCGGCCGCATCAACGACTGCGATTCTGCAGTGGTCATCACCGCCGACGAGGGCCGCCGTGGCGGCAAGACCGTGCCGCTCAAGGCCAATGTCGACAAGGCACTCGATGACTGCCCGGGCGTGCAGAAGGTGCTCGTCGTCCACAATACCGGCGCCGACGTACCGATGAAGGGCAGCCGCGATGTTTGGTGGCACGAGGCCGCCGCCGGGGTCGAACCGTTCAACGATCCCGAGCCGATGAATGCGGAGGATCCGCTGTTTATCCTCTATACGTCTGGCTCGACCGGTAAGCCCAAGGGCGTGCTACACACCCAGGGCGGCTATCTCACTTACGCCTCGATGACGCACGAGCTGAGCTTCGATTACAAGCGCGGCGACGTGTTCTGGTGCACCGCCGACGTCGGCTGGGTCACTGGCCACAGCTACATCGTCTACGGCCCGCTCGCCAACGGCGCCACCAGCGTCATGTTCGAGGGCATCCCGAGCTGGCCCGATCCGAGCCGCTTCTGGCAGGTGGTCGAGCGCCACAAGGTCAACATCTTCCACACCGCCCCGACGGCCATCCGTGCGCTCATGGGCGCCGGCTCCGAATATGCCGACAAGCACCCGATGCCCTCGCTCCGGCTGCTCGGCACTGTCGGCGAGCCGATCAATCCGGAAGCGTGGCTCTGGTACCACAAGCATGTCGGCAAGGAGCGCTGCCAGATCGTCGATGCCTGGTGGCAGACCGAGACCGGCGGTCACATGATCGCACCATTCCCCGGCGCCATCCCCACCAAGCCGGGTTCGGCGACCAAGCCCTTCTACGGCGTGCAGCCGGTGGTGCTGTCGCCCGAAGGCAAGCTGCAGGACCAGACCAAGGCGGAAGGCGTCCTCGCCATCAAAGACAGCTGGCCGGGCCAGGCGCGCACCATCTGGGGCGATCACGGCCGCTTCGTCTCGACCTATTTCGAGACCTACAAGGGCTACTACTTCACCGGCGATGGCTGCCGCCGCGACGATGATGGCTACTACTGGATTACCGGCCGCGTCGACGACGTGCTCAACGTCTCCGGCCACCGCCTCGGCACCGCCGAAGTGGAAAGCGCGCTGGTCGCGCATCCCAAAGTCTCCGAAGCCGCCGTCGTCGGTTATCCCCATCACCTCAAGGGGCAGGGCATCTATTGCTACGTCACCCTGATGGCGGGCGAGACCGGCAACGAGGATCTGGGCAAGGAGCTCAAGGCCTGGGTGCGCAAGGAAATCGGTCCGATCGCCACGCCGGATCTCATCCAGTTCACCCCCGGCCTGCCCAAGACCCGCTCGGGCAAGATAATGCGCCGCATCCTGCGCAAGGTCGCCGAAAACGACTTCGGCTCTCTCGGCGACACCTCGACCCTCGCCGATCCCTCCGTGGTCGACAATATCGTCGAGAACCGGATGAACCGCTAACCAGCTTCTCCGGCGCCCGGAAAGGCGCCGGAATCCCTGCCGTCTAGGCATGGATTGGTAACCTCGCTGAGGCACACTCGGCCTCTGGTGGTCATCCGGCGGGTCAGTTGGACAGCAAGCTGAGAGTTGCGATTACGCTGGTCATCTGGAGCCTGGTCCTCGGGGCCGGGCTCTTCGGGCTGTTCCGCCCGCTCGACGACGCGCTACGCGACCTGCGCTTCGGCGCCGAGACCCGCGAGCCCACCGGAAGCATCGTTTTCATCGACATCGATTCCCGCAGCCTGGGCACCGTGGGCGTCTGGCCCTGGCCGCGCAGCGTCCATGCGCAGATCACCGATGCTTTGATGGATGCGGGCGCCGAGGGCGTGGCGTTCGACGTCGATTTCAGCGCTGCCTCGACCGAGAGCGAAGACGCTGCCTTCGAGGCTGCGCTGGAGCGGGCCGGCGGTTATGTCCAGCTGGCTGCCTTGCGCCAGCTGTCCGACGGCACCGGCCGCGAGCAGTACAACCTGCCACTCCCGCGCTTTGCTCAACATGCCGACCCAGTCACCGTCAACGTGCCGGTCGGCACTGGCGGCATCGTCCGCAACTACCCCTTTGGCCTCACCCTCGGGGACAAGGCCTATCCATCGCTCGCGGCGTCGCTCACCGAGGTGCGCGGTCCGGTCGATGGCAGCTTCGTCATCGACTATTCCATCGATCCGGCCGCCATCGAGCGTCTTTCGGTGGGTAGCATCCTCGACGGCTCGTTCGATCCGCGGAGCGTCGAAGGCAAGATCGCCGTCGTCGGCGCCTCGGCGCTGGAACTGCGTGACACTTTCGTCGTGCCGCGCCATGGCGTCATCCCCGGCGCTCTGGTGCAGATTCTCGCCGCCGAGACTCTCAAACAGGGCCGCCTCCTGCTGCCGGCCGGCTGGATTCCGGTGGCGCTGCTGGTCGGGTTCATGGGCCTATGTGCCGTCTGGCTCGGCGGCCGCCTGCCGCTGCCCGTCGCCATTTTCGGCGGTGTGCTGTTGTCGCTCCTCACCGAGCTCACCGCGCTGGCGCTGCAGCTCAAACTTGGGCTGCTGCTCGATACGGCGGCCATTCACCTGGCGCAGGCGGCATTTCTCCTCAATGCGCTGATGGTCGAGGTGGTGATCCGCAAGCGTGCCCATGCGCAGGCCTCGCACGAGCGCGATGCCACGCAGGGCATTCTCGATCGCGTTATTGCCGACAATTTCGATGGCGTCGTCGTAGTCGATGGGAGCGGCAGGATCGTCGCGGCGAGCCGGCTGGCCGAGGAAATCCTCGGGGCAGGGTTGGTCGGCCAGCGCGCCGACGACATGCTGCCCGGCGAGATCGAGCGCGCCATCCACCGGCTGATCGCCGCCCCCGTCGCGACGCCCCATCCGGCCCCGGCCGAGCTGATGCTGCCCGGCGAAGACGGCGAGCCGCGTATCATCGAATACGCCATTACGCGATCCGAGGTCGCCAGCGTCGACGGCCGCAAGGCGTCGCGCCGCGTTGCCTGCCTTACCTTCCGCGACGTCTCCGAGCGCCGCCGCTCGGAAGAGCGCCTCAAGTTCCTTGCCAGCCACGATCCGCTGACCGGTACGCTCTCGCGTCTCGAAATGGTCGAGGTGATCCACGCCCACTGCGCCGGCCACCGGGGCCGCGAGGCCGGGGTGACAATGATCCTCGTGGATCTTTCGCGCTTCAAGACCGTCAACGAGACGCTGGGTCACAGTTTTGGCGACATGGTGCTCAAGCAGGTGGCGAGCCGGCTGCACGCTTGTAGCGCCGACGCCATCGCCCGCGTCGGCGGCGACAGCTTTGCGCTGTTCCTGCGCCGCCGCATGCCGAACGCCGAGCTTCTGGCCTATTGCGCCGAGATCATCGACCGGGTCGCGGCGCCCTATACGCTCACCGGCGGCCACCAGGCCCTGATCGCCGCCAGCGCCGGGGCCACGCACTCGGGGCTCTCCGGCTTCGATCCGGACGTGCTGCTGAGCCATGCCGACATGGCGCTCTCCGTCGCCAAGGACACCCCGGGCGGCGGTGTCGCCTTGTTCTCTCAGGATATGGACGACCGGCTCAAGGAAAAGCAGGACATGGACGCTGCCCTGCGCGAAGCCATCGAGCACGAGCAGTTCTCGCTGACTTTCCAGCCGCAGGTGTCGCTCGCCGACGAGCGGCTGATCGGCGTGGAGGCACTGGTGCGTTGGACCCATCCGGATCTCGGCATCGTCTCGCCAACCCGGTTCATTCCGGTGGCCGAAGAGACCGGCCTCATCATCGAAATCGGCCGTTGGGTCATGGTTGAGGCCTGCAAGGAAGTCGTGCGCTGGCCCGAGGAGATCAAGCTCGCGGTCAATGTCTCGCCGGTACAGTTCGTGATGAGCGACGTGGTGCGGGACGTGCGCGAGGCATTGGCCGTCTCCTGCCTACCCGCGCACCGGCTGGATATCGAGATCACCGAGGGCATGTTCGTCTCGAAATCGCAGGCGATTATCGACACGCTTCAGAAGCTGCGTGACATGGGTGTCGGCGTTGCCCTCGACGATTTCGGCACCGGCTACTCGTCGCTGAGCTATCTGGGGCGCCTGCCGCTCGACAAGATCAAGATCGACCAGAGCTTCGTCAAAACCCTGCCGGCGAGCGCCGAGGCCGGCGCCATCATCCGTGCCGTGATGACGCTCTCGGAAACCCTCGACAAGATCGTCGTCGCCGAGGGCATCGAGAATGCCGACCAGGCCTGGATGCTCAAGATGATGGGCTGCCAGATAGGGCAGGGTTACTATTACGGCCGCCCCCGTACTGGCGCCGAAATGGTGGCCTGGTTCCGCGACCGCGGCAATGAGTTAAGGCCGATGATGGCCTAGATCGGGCATTGTTTTCGCCGCAATGGGCGGGCAATTTCCGCGCACCTGATTTGCGGAGCGCCTCTGTGATCCCCTCGCGCCTGACGTTTCTCGCCGCGGCCCTCGCCGGCTGGCTGGCCGTGATTGCCCCCATTGCTGCCCAGACGCCCACGCTCGAGCAGATGGCGGGACAGATGGTGGTCGTCGGCTTCGCGGGGGACAGCGTCGACGATCCGGGTGTAGTCAGTGCGCGCGACGAGATCGCTGCGGGCCTCCTAGGCGGGGTCATGTATCTCAAGACCAATGTGGCGAGCCTCAAGGCCGTCAAGGCGATGAACGAAGCCTTCCGCGCCGCCTCGCCGGAACTTCCGCCGTTTCTCACCCTCGATCAGGAGGGCGGTCTCGTCGAGCGCCTCACCAAGGATGTCGGCTTTCCGGAGTCGCCGAGCGCTGCGGATGTCGCCGCGGCCGGCATCGAGAATGCCCGTGCCACCTACAACACGATGGCCACTGGCATTGCGGAGCTGGGGTTCACCGTCAATTTTGGACCCGTGGTCGATCTCAACCGCAACAAGGCCAACCAGGTCATCGCCAAGTTCGGCCGTGCCTATGGGGCAGGGGCCAATACCGTGACCATCTTCGCCGAGCAGTTCATCGCCGCGCATCACGATGTCGGCCTTGTCACTTCGCTCAAGCACTTCCCCGGCCACGGTTCCTCCACCGCCGACAGCCACGAAGGCTTCGTCGATATCTCCAAGACCTGGGATCCGATCGAGCTCGATCCCTATAAGCAACTCTTCGCCCACGGCTATGATGACTTCGTCATGGTTGGGCACCTCTTCCACTCCGGCTATGCCGGCGACGGCGACCTCAAACTCCCGGCGAGTCTCTCGCCCGAGTGGATCACCGGCGTGCTGCGCAACGAGCTTGGCTTCAAAGGTGTGGTGATCAGCGACGATCTCGAAATGGGCGCCATCCGCGAGCACTTTGGCCTCAAGGACACGGTCGTCCGCGCCGTGAACTCCGGCATGGATGTGCTGCTCTTTTCCAACACGGCCAAAGCCCGCCCGACGCTGGCGGCGGAGATTCGGAAAATCCTCGTCGACGAGGCGGAGTCCGATCCGGCCTTCAAGGCGCGTGTCGAAGAGAGCTATGCCCGCATCGTCGCCATGAAGGCGCGTATCCACTGACCACACTTACGTGACCGTCAAACGACAGAAGTTCATGGCTCGCGGTCAGCGCCCACGACACCCAAAGTGACGATCAGGCTTGGACTCTCGGCCGCGCTGATCGTCGTTTCCTCAGTCCGTGCAGAGCCTTATCCCCGCACTGCTGCATCAAGCTATGGTCCTCCAGTCACAGCGAAATCTCCGCTGCGGGGCGGCCTTTGCCGAGTTCTTTGACATGCACTTTCCGGGGAACACAGCCAGCAAGTATTTCATCCGCGGCCCAAAAAGCCTAAGGTCCGGCTCCCTGAAGCAACGGGATGATGCGATTTGACCATTGAAACGAGGGAAGTGCGGCGCGTCCGTGCGCTGTTTCTTTCCGACGTGCATCTGGGCATGCGAGCATCGCGAGTCGCCGAGCTCACCGAGTTCCTGCGCTGGCACGAGGCGGAGGCAATCTATCTCGTCGGCGACATCGTCGACGGCTGGCGGCTGGCCAAGGGCTGGCATTGGCCGGCGGAATATCACCAGCTCATCGACGTGATGCTGCAAAAGGCGCTCGCCGGCACCCGCATCGTCGTGCTGCCGGGCAATCACGACGAGTTCCTGCGCGAGTATCTGGGTACCTATTTCGGCGAGATCGAGTTCGTCGACCGCACAGTACACACAACGGCCACCGGCAAAACCTATCTGGTGATCCACGGCGACCAGTTCGACGTTGTGGTCGAACACGCTAAGTGGTTGGCACATATAGGAGATTGGGCGTATCGGGCGGCGCTGCGGACGAACTCTGTCGTCAACTGGGTACGCCGCCGCATGGGTCTGACCTACTGGTCGCTCTCGGCCTGGGCCAAGCATAAGGTCAAGAATGCCGTCTCGGTGATCGGCCGCTTCGAAGAGGCGCTGTCGCTCGAAGCCCGCGAAAGCGGCGTCGACGGCGTCATCTGCGGGCATATCCACTATGCCGACATGCATGATCGGCTCGGCGTCCACTACGTCAACACCGGCGACTGGGTCGAAAGCTGCACCGCCGTCATCGAGTCGCCCGAAGGCGAACTCCAGATCGTCAAATGGAGCGAAGCCCCCATCGAGCGCCGCAGGAAGCCGCGTTTCGGCCGCGCCGCTCGCGAACCGGAAGTCCCCAGCAGCCCCGCTGCCTGATCCGCCGCAGCCTGCGGCGATTGCGCAGGCAAATCTCCGCTGTCATGCTGCCCGCCGGTGGGATTCTCCCGCCGGAGTTCTCCCA
>JAEZKB010000009.1 GCA_023415605.1 Pseudomonadota bacterium | reverse complement strand
TTCTACAACACTGTCGGATTTAACCACGAAACCCGCGCCTACCCCTCTATTCCCGCCCGCCACGACGTGGCGCGCCGGGTGGACTGCGCCTTCCTCGCCCGCCTCGTCACCGAGCATCGGCTCGATCTCGACGAGGCGCACGAGGTGGCACACGACCTCGCCTACGCTCTCGTCAAGAAGGCGTACAAACTCTAGGCGGGGAGACGACTGCGAAGCATCTGAACTTTCGGGAGGAAAACAATGTTTCAGATGACCAAACTGGCGGCGGCTGCCCTCGTTGCGGCAGCCTTGACCGTCACCGCTGCCAATGCCCAGACGGTGCTGCGCTCGTCCGATACCCATCCGGACGGTTACCCCACTGTCGAAGCAGTCAAGTATTTCGGCCAGCTCGTGGAGGAGCGGACGGCCGGCCGCTACAAGGTGGAAGTCTACCACTCGGCCCAGCTCGGCCAGGAAGCCGACACCATCGAGCAGGTCCGCTCCGGCGTGATTGATCTCAACCGCGTCTCGATGGCACCATGGAACAGCCTGGTGCCGCTGACGCTGATCCCGTCGCTGCCCTACCTCTTCCGCTCGCCCGAACATGCCCGCGCCGTGATGTCGGGCCCGATCGGCGACGAGATCGCAGCGGGCTTCGAGGAACATGGCGTCGTGGTGCTCGCCTTCTACGATGGCGGCGCCCGCTCTTTCTACAACTCGAAGAAGCCGATCAACTCGGTGGCTGACCTGGCTGGTTTGAAGTTCCGCGTCATCCAGTCCGACGTCTTCGTCGACATGGTGGCGGCGCTCGGTGCATCGGCGACCCCGATGCCCTATGGCGAGGTCTATTCCTCGATCGAAACCGGCGTCATCGACGGCGCCGAGAACAACTTCCCCAGCTACGAGTCGGCCAAGCATTTCGAAGTGGCCAAGAACTACTCGCTGGACGAGCACACCATCGTGCCGGAAGTGTTCGTGATGTCCAAAGCCTCGTGGGACAAGCTTTCCCCTGAGGATCAGGAGATCTTCAAGGCCGCCGCCAAGGAGTCGATGACCAAGCAGTATGAGCTCTGGGACGAACGCGTCGCCAGCTCGCGCAAGATCGTCGAAGATGCCGGCAGCCAGATCACCACGCCGGAAAAGCAGCCCTTCATCGATGCGATGAAGCCGGTCTACGACAAGTACGTCAACACGCCTGAACTGCAGGATCTCGTCTCCCGCATCCAGGCTACCGAAGGCTGATCACGTGACCGATCCGTCCCGCGCGCCAGCCGCGCGGGACTCTCCGTTGATGCTCCCTGACCTTACTGGAGGGGACCGTCCGGCGGCGCACGGCAAGTCCACAGGAATGAAGAGATGACCGTTCCAGTCGTTTCGGCCACCACCCATCCGCGTCTCGCCAGGTTCGCGGGCTGGCTGAGCGCCATATCGACGGCCTCGCTCTACATCGCCGGGACGTTCCTGGTCCTGATGACCGTCATCGTCTTCTGGCAGGTGTTCACCCGCTACGTGCTCAACTGGTCCAATGCGTGGACCGAGCTGACCTCGATCCTCCTGATGAGCTGGTTCATCTTTCTGGGCGCCGCCGTCGGCGTGCGCGAGAACTACCATCTCGGCTTCGATGTGCTGGTCTATTTCCTGCCGAAAAGCGCCAAGAAATATCTGCGGACCATTTCCGACCTCGTCGTCCTCGCCTTCGCCATCGGCATGATGATCTACGGGGTCCAACTCATCGGCCTGCAATGGAAGGCCAAGATGCCAGCCCTGGGTGTGACCGAGGGCGTGCGCTACATGCCGCTGGCTGCCGGTGGATTCCTTGTGGCGCTGTTTTCCATCGAGCGCATCGTGCTGCGCTGGGCCGGCATTCATGTCGATTTCGAGATCGTCGAGGAAGCGCCCGCCGCCACCGACCCCGCTCATGCGGATGCCTCGTCCGATACCACCGCGCCGGCCAAGGAGATCTGAGCCATGGCCACCTGGATTCTCTTCGGCTCGTTCACCCTGCTCATGCTGATCGGCACGCCGATCGCCTTCTGCCTCGGCGTCGCAAGCTTCGCCACCATCATGTATATGGGCCTGCCGCCGCTGGTCATCTTCCAGCAGATGAACTCGGGTATGAGCGTCTTCACGCTGCTCGCCATCCCGTTCTTCATCTATGCCGGCGACCTCATGGTACGTGGCGGCATTGCTCAGCGCATCGTCGCCTTTGCCGGCACCATCGTCGGGCACCTCCGCGGCGGCCTTGGCCAGGTCAACGTCATGGCATCGACGCTCTTCGGCGGCATCTCCGGCTCGGCCGTCGCCGAAGCGGCGGCTGTCGGCGGCCTGATGATCCCGCAGATGAAGATGCGCGGCTATGGCGCCGACTACGCCGTCAACGTCACCTCGATGGCGGCGCTGATCGCGCTGCTGCTGCCGCCCAGCCACAACATGATCATCTATTCGATCTCGGCGGGCGGGAAGATCTCCATCGCGGATCTCTTCACTGCCGGCATCATCCCGGGCCTGCTGCTCGCGGTGTCGCTGATGGTCACCGCCTATATCGTGGCCCGAAAGCGCGGCTATCCCACAGAGGCCTTCCCGGGCTATCGCGCTGTCGGGCGCGCCTTTCTCTATTCGGTACCGGGCCTATTGCTGATCGCCATCATCTTTGGCGGTGTCCGCTCCGGCATCTTCACCGCGACGGAAAGCTCGTGCATCGCGGTGATCTACGCATTCCTGGTGACCCTTCTGGTCTACCGCTCGATGAGCTGGCAGGCCTTCAAGGAAGCGACGCTGGGCGCGGTGCGCACCACCGCGATGGTTCTGCTGATCATCGGCACTGCGGCCTCGTTTGCCTGGCTCATGGCCTATCTCAGGATCCCGGCGCAGCTCATCGAGTGGATGGGGACCGTTTCCAACGATCCGCTGGTCATCCTGCTGCTGCTCAACCTGATCCTGCTGGTGCTCGGCACCTTCATGGATATGGGCCCCACGATCATCATCGCGACGCCGATCTTCCTGCCGCTTGCCGTGCACTACGGCATCGACCCGGTGCATTTCGGCGTCATCCTCATCCTCAACCTGGGCATCGGCCTCAACACTCCGCCGGTGGGTGCGGTGCAGTTCGTCGCCTGCGCGGTCGGCAAGATCAGCGTCTGGCAGGCCATGCGGTCGATCTGGCCGTTCTATCTGGCCGGCCTGCTGGTCCTTGCCATCGTTACCTATGTGCCCGAGGTCTCGCTCTGGCTGCCGCGCGTCTTCAAGGGACAATGACCATGGCCGACACCCGAACCGCTCCGCGCGAAAAACTTTCGACTCGCGTCTCCTCGGCGCTGCGCAGCCGCCTTCTCGCAGGCGAAGTCCCGCCCGGCCACAAGCTGCCCTCGGAAGCCCAGCTGACCGAACAGTTCGGTGTCAGCCGCACCGTGGTGCGCGAGGCGATCGCAGCACTGGCCGCCGATGGTCTGGTCGAGAGCCGGCAGGGCGCCGGCGTTTTCGTCGTCAATCACCCGGCTTCGACCTTCGGCACGCTGGCGGCCGAAATGGGCAGCAAGGTCTCTGTCGCTCTCAACGTCCTCGAGGTGCGCCTTGCCATCGAGGTCGAAAGCGCCGCCCTCGCCGCCCACCGCCGCAACCCGTCGCAGCAGGCCAAGATCGAAGAAGCCTTCTTCGAGTTCGAGCAGCAGCTTCGCCTAGGCAACGCCACCGGTCCGGCCGATTTCGCGTTCCACCGCGCCATCGCCGAAGCGACCAACAACCCGTTCTATGTCGAGATGCTCGATGCGCTCGGCCAGCGCGCCATCCCCTGCGACGTGACCTCACCCTGGACGACGGAACTGATCCAGAGTTTCGACTACCAGCGCGGCCTGCAGGTCGAGCACAAGGTCATCCTCGACGCCATCATCGCTGCCGATGCGGACGGCGCCCGCGCCGCCATGCGCGAGCATCTCGCCCGCAGCCAGACCCGCTATCAATTGCGGCTGCACGAGCGGGCCGCCCATTTCTCCGCCACCACCAGGGAAGACGCATGACCGACAGCCACACCGACTATGAAAGCCGCTGGGCTATCGATCCGGATGCCGCTGCCCTGATGGGCACAGACGAGCTCCGCCAGAACTTCCTCATCGAGGAGCTCTTCGTCCCCGGGCGGATCAAGCTCACTTACGCGCACTATGACCGCATGATCGTCGGTGGCGCCATGCCGGTCGATGGGCCGCTGGCGCTCGAGCCGATCAAGCCCACAGGCACCAAGAGCTTTCTCGAGCGGCGCGAGCTGATGGTGGTCAATATCGGCGGCGCCGGCGGCGTCGAGGTCGACGGCCAGTACTTCGCGGCCGGCACTCGTGACATGGTCTATGTCGGCATGGGCGCCACTTCGGTGAGCTTCGACTCGACCGACAAGGCGACCCCCGCCAAGTTCTACCTGCTCTCGGCTCCCGCGCATCAGGCCTACCCGTCGATGCTGCTCAAGATCGACAAGGCCAAGCGGCTCGATCTCGGCGCCGCCGAGACCTGCAACAAGCGCTCGATCTTCCAGTTCATCCACCCCGAGAGCCCGGCCAAGACCTGCCAGCTCGTCGTCGGCCTCACCACCTTCGCCCCCGGCTCGGTGTGGAACACCATGCCCTGCCACATCCATGACCGGCGCATGGAGGCCTATCTCTATTTCGACCTGCCCGACACCGCGCGCGTCTTCCACATGATGGGCGAGCCGGACGAGACGCGGCACCTGGTCGTCGCCAACGAGCAGGCCATCCTCTCGCCCGGCTGGTCGATCCATTCAGGCGTCGGCACTGCCAGCTATACCTTCATCTGGGCCATGGCCGGCGACAATGTCGACTATACCGACATTGACCCCGTGGCCATCGGGGACCTGCGGTGACCGATCTCTCCCCCTTCAGCCTTGAGGGGCGTACAGTGATGGTCACTGGCGCCAATACCGGGATCGGGCAGGGGATTGCCGTGGCCGTCGCACGCGCTGGGGGCCATGTCCTTGCCGTGGGCCGCTCTTCGTTAGATCAGACTGCGAGTCTGGTGGCAGACGTCCATGGTACGTGTGACACCATCCATTGCGACCTGAGTGATCTTTCTTCGGCTCTTTCGATGGTGGAGACGCAATGGGAGCGGCACGGGCCGATCCACGGCCTCGTCAACAATGCCGGCATCATCCGCCGCGCCGATTCGACCGAGCTCAGCGAAAGCGATTGGGACGAGGTCATCGACCTCAACCTCAAGACGACCTTTTTCCTCTGCCAAGCCTATGGAAAGCTTGTGTTTTCCGAAGAGCGCCGCGGCAAGATCGTCAACATCGCGTCACTGCTCTCTTTCCAGGGCGGTATCCGTGTCGCCTCCTACACGGCCTCCAAGCACGGCGTCGCCGGCATAACCCAGATCCTCTGCAATGAGTGGGCCGCAAAAGGCATCAATATCAACGCGATAGCGCCAGGTTACATCGAGTCCAACAACACTGCCGCACTGCGCGCCGACCCCGATCGCTCGGCCTCGATCTTGGGCCGCATCCCGGCCGGCCGCTGGGGCCAGCCGAGCGATATCGGCGATGCCGCCGTCTTTCTTTTATCCAATGCTTCCAACTACATGCACGGCGCGATCGTCCCGGTGGACGGCGGCTGGCTGGCGAGGTGAATGATGTCCGACCCTAAACTTTTCGCTCAACCCGGTGACGGCAATGTCACCCAGCTCGATGGCTCCAGCCGCCGCGTCATCCTTTCGCTGCCGGAGCTGATGCTGGTGGAATTCACCTTTGAAGAGAATGGCATAGGTGCACTTCACAGCCACCCGCACATCCAGTCGAGCTACGTCGCCGAGGGCGTATTCGAGGTCACCATCGACGGCGTCACCCAGACCCTCGCCAAGGGCGGCGCCTACATCGTCCCGCCTAACGTGGTCCACGGGGTCAAAGCGCTCGAAGCCGGCAAGCTGATCGACAGCTTCACCCCCGTCCGCGAGGATTTCCTTTGAGTCGCCGCTCGATAAAACTTGCGTAAAATCAGAGCATTCCCGATTTCCACACCGCCTTTGGGGACGCCCGAGATGTGAGTTCACTTTTGGGAACGAGAATCCCAAGGTGGAGTTGCCCACTCACTCCGACGATATCCAAATTAGGGGGCGGCGCCTTGCAGCATGAATACCGCGGTCATCGCATCCACCTGTTTCAGGCGGAGCGATGGACGGCAGAGCTTGTCGAACTTGCGACCGGTGCCCTGCTTCCTACCAAGCTTACTGCCGCTGAAGACGAGAGTTTTCACGCCCTGGCCACGCGCGCCCGGCAGTTGGTCGACCTCTATCTCGAGGCCGACACGACCACCCTCCGGATACCCGGCCCCATCCGGCCGTGGCAGACTATTTTACCGTCATCTCGGTACGCTGCCCGGCGGTGACCGTCGCCCACGCCTCCCGCTCGGAGCCATCCGGCCGCCGCGCCACCAGCCGGTAGCTGCCGGCCGGCACCGTGGCGGTGCGCTCATTGCCATAGCCATAGCCGAGCTGTTCGCCGTTCTCGTCGAAGATCTCGATGCTCTCGGCTCCTGGCGAGGTCGCGGCCAACACGCCTGCATCGAGCACCAGCTCGACCGTCTGCGTGCTACCGGCTTGCACCGTGAAGGGCGTCTCCGCCTCCACCTGATCGAATCTGACCGTCGCAACGTAGTCGCCCGGCGGTAAGTCGAGAGCCGCATCAGCCCCATAGGCGCTGCCGAGTTCTTCGCGATAGCCGTAGATGTCGGCCTTTGCGGCGACGATGGAGAAGCTCAGCCCCGAATCCGTGACCCGCAGTCCCGGCACCAGCGAGGCCATGAGGCTCACCCGGCCGACGGCCACGGAGATGTCGCGGACCACCTCCTGACCAGCGGCGACGGCAATCGACTCGCTGGCCTTGGCGGTGCCGATCGTCACCTCCGTGTCGATGGTGCCGGCGGGCACATAAAGCGTTGTTTCGCCGTAGTTTGTCACCGCCTCGCCCGATGGGAAGGTGGTGGTGATGTAGGCGTTGGCGTCGGGCTCGCCGCTGGCGCCAAGGGGTCGGATGGTGAGCTTTCCGGCATTGAGCACCATGCGGGGCGCCGCCAGCGTGAAGGCGTCGACGGTGATTTCTGACTCCGCCGTCGCATAGCCCAGCTTGGCCTTGGCGGTGTAGCTGCCCGGCTCCAGAAGCGCCGTCCAGTCAAGGCCGTAGCCGCCGCTCACATACTCGTCGCCACGCTTGATCTCCCAGTTGATTTCGGCGTCGGGCGGGAGAGCCGGCGCGCCTTCGGCAAGCACCAGTTCGGGGTCGAAGTTGACGGCGAGCGGCTCGGGTGGCGGCGGCGGCATCTCCTGGTTGGCGGCGGCGTACATCGCGGCGGTCAACGCACGGCTGAACGACTTCGTGTCTCCGCCGCTAAAGTATTGGCCACCCGTTGATTTTGCGATGCATGCGAGTTGCGCACCTTCGATCTCGGAGAGCCCGAAGCCGATGAGATGAGCAGTGAAATCACGGCCTTTGGATTCGAGGTCGCGGGCGACGCTGCAGACGTCGCCACCGCAGGTGTCGAGGCCGTCGACCAGCATCACGACCGTCGCCTTTTCGCGTGTGTAGTCAAGCGCTTCAGCCGACTTTTGCAGGGCATCGGCGATCGAGGTCTTGCCCCTCGGCAGGATGCCGGCGGCGGCCTGGGTGATGGCGGCGCCGGTGTTCGGGCCGGCCGGCACGAGGGTGGTGACATCATTGCACGCGCCCCTGGCGCTGGTGCCGAAGGCAGCCAGGCCCAGGTCCAGCCCCTGCGGCAGGGCCGCCAAAACCTCGTCAAGTGTCTGGCGCAGCGTCACAATCCGCGGTACGCCGCCGAGCTGGGCGTACATCGAGCCGGAGGCGTCGAGCACCAACATGGCGCGTTCGGCCGCGGCGGCAGGAAGGGCGAGGCAAAGGGCAAAGACGAGGGCGCAGACCAGGCGCATGGGCGGCTCCGAAAACGAAGCCGCCTTTCTTCCGTCTGCCGGATGAACGCTAGATGAACGCCAGGACTGAACGAATTCGCGTATCGATATCAGCAGGTTGGACGAAATCGAGCGCAAAACCATAGCGCCGGTAAGCCTGTTCGTGCACCGCCTCGAAGCGGATAGAGTCCTCGAGCGCGATCTGCCGCGCCTCCGTCTTGTGAATGAAGCCCATCAGCTGGACGAAGACGACGCGAGGCTCGAAGAGCTCCTTGGCTTCCACTATCGCGTGCTGCAGCAACGAGGGGATTGGGTAGCCGAGAAATTCCGCCAGAGCTGCGGTGCAGATGACCGAGCGATCGTGGAACTGCACCGGGCCGGTAGTTGCGTTTTTTGCCCTCTGCACCTGCAATTGTGTAATGGCCTCAATGAATTGCGGCTGCTCGTGGGGACGTAAGTTGCCGCGGGCCTGTTCGAGCGCGATGACGTCGGTCGCGGCTTCTTCGACGATGGGGTAGCCCAGTCGCTCCAGCTCGCGGATCAGCACGGTCTTGCCGGCGCCCGGGGCACCGGTGAGGATGACGCGTTTCATAGTGTAGATCCCTGATGTGAATAGGAAGTGGCACGAGACAGACTCGTGGCGTCACGGGTGTCGGTGGGGGGAATTACCTGGGCGTCGCGGGGCCGACGGACGCTCGGGCGTCAGACGTCAGGCCAGGGAGGCGCGGCCTCTAGGCACCCGGAACGATGCGGCAACTGCCGCGCGGCGTCAAGCCGGCCCGAATTTCCGCACCGCGTCGAGCGCGAGGCCGAGCCCGACGCTACCGAAGGCGTCGGTGGCGACAGGGCGGGCTGCCGGCAGCAGTTCACGGATGCGCGCCGAGACGGCCGGGACCTGCGTGGAGCCGCCGGTGAGGATCAGCGTGTCGATCTGATCGGCGCTGACCTCCGCATCGGCCAATGCGGTGCGGATGGTGCGATCGATGCGGTCGACCGAGTCCTCCAGCGCTGCGGAAAAGTCGGTCCGGGCGATGGTGGTTTCGATAACCGCCTCGTGAGTTTCAAACGAGAACGCTGTTTCGGTGTTGTCGGTGAGGTCGATCTTCGCCTCCTCGACGCGGCCGGCAAGCCGATGGCCGGCCCGCTCCGCAACGACCGAGATCATCTTTTCGACCAGCTCCGGGTGCGCCGCCTCGCGCTCGGTCGAGCGGAGCTCGAGCATTGTCTTCTGGTTGTAGAGGCGGTTGATCCGGTGCCAGGTGGCGAGGTCGTAGTAGGGCGCCGATGGCAGCGGCCGCTTGCCGTCCGCCGTCTCGGTGCGATAGCCGAGCAGCGGCATGACCTCCCGCAGCGACAACAGCCGGTCGAAATCGGTGCCGCCGATGTGGACGCCGGCGGTCGAGAGGATGTCCTCTCGCCGATCGGTGGCGCGCGCCCGCTCGGGCGATACGCGGATCACCGAAAAGTCCGAGGTGCCGCCGCCGATATCGATGACGAGGCCGAGTTCTTCCCCCGTCACCTGCTGCTCATAGTCGAGTGCCGCGGCGATCGGCTCGAACTGGAACTCGATATTGCGGAAGCCCTGTCCACGCGCGGCGGATTCGAGCTGCCCCTGTGCCTCGGCATCGGCCGCGTCGTCGTCGTCGACAAAGCGCACCGGCCGGCCCAGCACCACGGTGTCGATCTCGGCTCCGAGCTGCGCATTGGCCCGCGACCGCATCTCGGCAATGAAAATGCCGAGGATCTCGGCGAAGCTCACGGCGCGCCGTTTGATGCGGGTGGTGTCGGAAAAGAGGCTAGTGCCGAGCACGCTCTTTAGTGACCGCATCAGCCGCCCGTCGGCGCCGGTCACGTATTCGGAGACGGCGGCGCGGCCGAAATGGGCGCTCTCATCCTCGAACGAAAAGAAGATCACCGAGGGCAGCGTGACGCTCTCGCCTTCGAGCGGCAGCAGCCGCGGCGGGGTATTGCCGCCGGCCACCGCAAAGGTGGAATTGGAAGTGCCGAAATCCATGCCGCAGTGAAGCGTCATCGTCATGCTCTCTCAAACGGGGAGCCGTGGCCGGGCACTTTTGGTCTTGCTTGGGCGGCCAACTGGCGGGCCGGTGAAATCGTGGATTTCGGTGGGGGAGTCAAGGGGCGCTGTGGAGGCTTGATCTCCCCCGCCTGCCGGTTCGCTCCCTCAAAATGAAAAACCCGAGGTCTCCCCCGGGATCACATCAACCAACTCTGACAGGACACTCAGTTCTGCGAGTAGAACACGTGGCTGCCGATGGCGGCGACGCGGCGGAAGGTGTGCGACCATTTCGGTGCGACCGCGGTGGTGTGGTAGAAGAGCACGCCGTTGGGGATCACGCCGGGGCGCTGGCCCTGCTGGAATTCGGCGAAGGCTGTTTCGGCAAGCTTCACCGAGCGGTTCCAGGCGGTGCGTTCCGTGCCCATGTCGCTGCGGCCGTCGCAGGCAAAGGTGAACTGGCACTTGTACTTGCCCTTGTCGGCGTTCTGGAACACCACGCCGCAGATGGTCGAGGGATACTTCTTCGAGAAGGCCCGGTTGATGATCACATTGGCGACCGCCATCTGGCCGTCCACCGACTCACCGCGGGCCTCGTGATAGATGGCCTGCGCCAGGCAGAGGCGCTCACTGTCGGCCAGCTTCACCTTCTTGGCCGTCGGCACGAACTTCTGTTCCGCGTAGGCTACGAGCACGGCCGAGGTCAGAGCCGGGCCGGTGGTGGTGTCCACCTGCTCGATGGCATCGAGGGCGTCGTTGCGGCGCTTGGCGATATAGCTCGAGAGCACCGCCTCGGTGAGCTCTGCGCCGGTCGGCTGCACATTGAAACCATCGAACTGCTTGAGCTGCTGCTGGCGCTCGACATAGGCGGTGAGCAGCGCTTCGGTCAGCTTGGGTTCAGCTTGGCCGGTATAGGACTGGCGCTTGGAAATGACGGACTGGGTCAGCGGGGCGGGAAAAACCTCGATCACCACGTCTTCGGCGGCGACCGGCGCAACCACGCCGGCGAGCATCAGCATCGCGGCACCGGTCACGATCGCGTGTTTCACTCCACGCGCGATTTTGGCAAACGGCATCGCCGTCAATCTGCCACCCTTCCCCCGACACCGCCCCCTTGGCAGCATCGACCTAAGACCTAGGTCATCGACCCGGCGGCACCCTAGCCGAGCTTTCCGGACGATGGAACCCAAAATTTACAGTTACTTAACCATGAAACTTAGCGTCTTAAAACGAAGTTAATTTTATCGATTTCGCAAAAAAGCAAGCCCGCGCAAGGGCTTGCGCGGGCGGCGGCAGAGCGGCGATTTCCCTAAAAGTTAATTCAATTGCGAATCGTTGCGGCGGAAGCACACAGGAATCGGCCCGCCGTTAAGACTCGCATGGGATCGCTGATCAGCGAATGAACGCTGCTTCACGGAGGTGATGGAGGCTTTCCAGCACGGCGGCGCAGAGGCCGCGGATCTCGTCGTTCGGACCGACCAGGTCGGGCACCATGATGGTCTGCATGCCGGCCGCATGCGCCGCGCGGACGCCCGCATGGCTGTCCTCGACCGCAAGACAGCGCCCCGGCTGCAGACCCAACCGGTCAGCCGCCAGCAGGTAGGGCTCCGGATGCGGCTTGGGGTTGGTGACGTCGTCGCGCGTGACGATGGTTTCGAATGCGTCGAGCAGCCCGGCAGCGCCGAGGTGCCCGATAGCGTGCGGCGAGCGTGAAGAGGTCGCGACCGCGCAGGGAATGCCACGTGTCTTGAGCTCGTGCAGCAGCTCAGTGACCCCGGCCTTGACTGGCACCGCGGCGGCCATCTTCTCTTTCATCAGCGCCCGGCACTGTTGATCGAATATGGTGTAGGGGAACGCCATGCCATAGGCCTCCACCAGCAGCCGCTGGGTGGTCTCGTGGCTGGAGCCGACCATGGCGAGATGCGTCGCCTCGGTCATGGTGAACCCCAGTTCAGCCGTCACGTCATAGACGATGTCACGGAACACCATCTCGGTGTCGAGAAGGGTGCCGTCCATATCGAAGATGATGGCCTCGAAAGGCTCGATGCGGAACGCTGTGGCGGGGGTCATGGCGGCGATATAGGGAGTTTCGCCGTCACACGCCAGCGGGAAACGCGGGCGGGTGCTATTCCGAGATCGAGAAGGGCATCACGATGGTCGCCGTCTCGTCCGAGGCGATATCGCGCGCCAGATATTCCAGCGTGTAGTCCCCGGCCGGAGCCTCGTTGAGCGACAGCGTCAGGCTCACCAGGAACTCACGGTTCTGCGCCTTGCTGACCAGTTCGAAATTGGCGAACCCGTCCTTACCGGCGACGATATCACCCTCGGCGTTCTTCACCTTCAAGTCGAAGTCGAAGCCGAAGGTGTAGGTGCCGTCGTCATTCGTCTTGTAGCCGTAGCCCACCGGCTCGGCGTAGACCACGATCGGCTCGCCGGCGGCAAAGCTCGAGCCGTCCTTGGCCTCGTA
>JAEZKB010000004.1 GCA_023415605.1 Pseudomonadota bacterium | reverse complement strand
CCCCCCGCTGCCCTACGCCTATGACGCTCTCGGCCCCTATATGTCGAAGGAAACCCTCGAGTTTCACCACGACAAGCACCACCAGGCCTATGTCACCAACGGCAACAAGCTGATCGAGGGCAAAGGTCTCGAAGTGCTGCCGCTCGAGGACATGGTCAAGGAGGTCTATGGCAAGGACCAGGCGGCCTTCAATAACATCGGCCAGCACTACAACCACGTGCATTTCTGGAACTGGATGAAGCCCAATGGCGGCGGTGGAGCCTCCAAGGTCCCGGGCGACCTGCTCAAGGCCATCGAGTCCGACTTGGGCGGCTTCGACAAGTTCCGCGCCGACTTCATCAACGCCGGCACCACCCAGTTCGGCTCCGGCTGGGCTTGGCTCAGCCTCAAGAACGGCAAGCTCGAAGTGACCAAGACTCCCAACGGCGAGTCGCCGCTGGTCCACGGCAATGCCCACCCGCTGCTCGGCGTCGACGTCTGGGAGCACTCCTACTACATCGACTACCGCAACGCCCGCCCGAAGTATCTCGAGGCCTGGTTCGACAACCTCGTCAACTGGGACCATGTCGGCTTCCTTTACGAAGAAGCCAAATAAGGCGTGCTGCTCAGCAGTTCCCAAGGTCCGCTCCGGCGGGCCTTTTCTTTTGCGCTGCCCCTGCAGAATCCTTGTCCACCCCCAAAATCGCCGCCTCCCCCGCCGCAGGCCCTTCACGCCCGTCGCGGCGCCGATTAACCTTTCGTTAATTGTGAGGTTCTGGAATGGCGGCGAGCGCCAAGGTGATCGCGATCTTCGTGTCGAACCCGGCTTTGGGCTCGATTCTAGCTGCCGTACTGGCGGCTAATCCGGCGCTGCGCGTGCGCAGCTTCGAGTCGCAGCTGGCGCTCACCACCTACATGCGTCTCGCACCCGTCGATCTCATTGTCGCCGATTGCGACGGGGAGGTGCCGGCTCACCATCTGGCGATCGACCTTCGCGCCGATCTGCGGATCGAGCGCCGCGATTTCCAGCTCCTGGCACTCGCCAGCGCCATCACCCCGGAGCTCAAAACCGTCTCGGTGCGCTCTGGCATCGATGAAATCATCCTCAAGCCGATGTCGCCGAAATACCTGCTCGAGCGCGTCCTCAGCCGCCTCGCCCGCGCTGCCGTACGCCAGACTCTGCGCAAGCCCACCGCTCCGCGTCAGTGGCCGGCCAACGTCATCCCGTTGTTCGGCCAATCGCCGCAGCCGCAGACCTGAGACTTTCTAGTCTGCCGGATGCCCGAGCGCCCAGGCGACCTTGTTCCAGAGGTCCTCGATATTGTCGGTGAACACCGCCATGCGGTCGTACTGCTTGACCGAATGGCTCAGCACGTCCTGGCTCATGCCCCGCATCACCTCGAAAGCGCGGTTGCGGTTCAGGAGCACCACGGGCTTGTGGCTCTTGCCGGCCCCCGCCGCGACCCAACTGCGATAGAGGTTGGCGGCTGAGGACAGCGATCCTGGCAATCCGACAAAGGCATCCGCCATCTCCGCGACGCGGGCGATGCGTGCCTCCGGTTCGTCGAGATGGGTTACCGCCAGTCCGGCGAGGGCGGCCGGCAGGGCCACATCGCGATCACCGACCAATATCACCTCGCCGCCCGAGCTGCGCGCCGCGGTGATCAGCGGGACCGGAACGCAGGTGCCTTCTACGAGGCAGACGATGCGCGCGCCACGCCGGGCCAGGATGGCACCGGCCTGCGACATGATCGAGGCGCGCTCCGGGTCGCCCGGCCCCTGGTCCGAAGCGAAGACGGCGAGAGTCGGTCTAGGCGTTGCGGGTTCACCGGCCACGCGTCAAGCTCCCGAGGATGCCGCGCACCAGCGCCCTGCCCAGCGTGTTGGCCGCCGAGCGCGCCATCGAGGTGATGGCCGCCTCAACCGGCGTCGCCCGGGTCGAGCGACGCGGCGCCGGCTCGTCGCGGCGGCGCGCCTTCTCTGCGGCTTCCGCCGCTTCCCGCGCTTCGGCCGCCTTCTCGTTGAAGGCGTCTTCCTCCTGCTTTCGCTGAGCGCGTTTGTTCAGGACCTCATAGGCCGACTCGCGGTCCTCAACGGTGTCGTACTGCCCGGCGACCGCCGACCCCTGGACCAGCTCGCGCCGCTGCTCCGGAGTGATCGGCCCAACCTGCCCCGATGGCGGACGGATGAGCGTACGACCGACGATGGAGGGGATGCCCTTGTCTTCGAGCACCGATACCAAGGCCTCACCCACCGCCAACTGGGTGATCGCTTCTTCGGTCGAAAACGCCGGGTTCGGCCTGAACGTCTCCGCCGCCACCTTCACCGCCTTCTGCTCGCGCGGCGTATAGGCGCGCAACGCATGCTGCACGCGGTTGGAGAGCTGGGCGAGGACCGATTCGGGAATATCGACCGGGTTCTGGGTGACGAAATAGACGCCGACGCCCTTGGAGCGTACCAGCTTGACCACCTGCTCTACCTTGTCGATCAGCGCTTTGGGCGCGTCGTTGAAGAGGAGGTGCGCCTCGTCGAAGAAGAACACCAGCCTCGGCTTGGCCGGATCGCCGACTTCCGGCAGTTCCTCGAACAGTTCCGACAGCAGCCAGAGCAGGAATGTCGCATAGAGCCGCGGCGACTGCATCAGCTCGTCTGCCGCGAGGATCGAGACGATGCCCCGACCATCGGTCGAGGTCCGCATCAGGTCCTCGATCTTGAGCGCCCGCTCGCCGAAGAAACCAGTGCCACCCTGCTGTTCGAGCACCAGTAGCGCCCGCTGCACCGCGCCGATCGTTGCCGTCGCCACATTGCCGTAGCTGGTTGAGATTTCCTTGGCATTGTCGGCCACCTCGACCAGCAGCGCCCGCAAATCCTTGAGGTCCAGCAGCAGCAAGCCGTTGTCGTCGGCATATTTGAAGGCGATGTTGAGTACGCCCTCCTGGGTGTCATTGAGGTCGAGGATGCGCGCCAGTAGCAGTGGCCCCATCTCCGAGACCGTCGTCCGCACCGGATGGCCCTGCTTGCCGAACAGGTCCCAGAAGATCACCGGGAACTGCGAGGCGGCATAATCGGTAAAGCCGATATCGCTGGCCCGCCTGGTCTGCCACTCGAGCATCTGGCCGGTGGCGGCGATCCCCGACAGATCACCCTTGATGTCGGCCGCAAAGACCGGCACGCCCGCTGCGGAAAAGCCCTCGGCCAACACCTGCAGGCTCACGGTCTTGCCGGTGCCGGTGGCGCCGGTGATCAGCCCGTGACGATTGGCATATTTCAGCGCCAGGTATTCGGGATGATCGCTGTTGCCCAGATAGATCTTGTCTTCGACGAGCATGTGGCCTCACGCTTTCAGGTTCCCAGCCTTATAGACGCGCCCGCCTGCGACCAAAAGACCTGCCGCCTTGATGCGGCAAATCGGCTTCCTATGTCCCCGACACATCAAAACAAGGGAGAAGCCCCATGAAGTGCCCTGTCGATAATGTCGACCTCGTCATGAGCGAGCGTCACGGCATCGAGATCGACTATTGCCCCACCTGCCGCGGCGTCTGGCTTGATCGCGGCGAACTCGACAAGATCATCGAACGCGCGATGGTTCCTCAGGAAGCGCCGCGCCAGCACTCTGCTCCCCCACCCCGCTACGAAGAACGCCGGCCCGATCCGCGCTACGACAACCGCGACCATTATCGCGGCCGCGACTACGATGACGATGACTACAAGCGCAAACGTAAGCGCGAATCGTTCCTGGGCGAACTGTTCGACTTCTGAGCGCCGTTCATCATACGGCACGAGCGGGTTTGTCCTGCGGCGCGGTGCTCAATAGAGTGCCGCGCATGAAACTCAACCGGCGTGCCCTGATCTTCGGCGCCGTGGCTGCCACCGCGCTTCCGGCCCGCGCCCAGTCGCACGATGCGGCTGCCCAGGGCGT
>JAEZKB010000333.1 GCA_023415605.1 Pseudomonadota bacterium | reverse complement strand
CCGGTGCCTCGAGGTCGGCGCTTGCCTCGAGGTCGTCGCCGAGGGCGGCACCAAGCGCGGTCTCGTAGCCGGGCCACACCTTGAGTTCGTCGACGATCGCCGGCCATTCGGTGGCAGTGTCGCCGAGCATGCGGGAAAGCGTTGCGGCCTCCGCTTCGAGGCGGGTGAGCGAGGATTCGACGTCATTGAGCCGCGGGCGGGCAAGGTCGAAGCGCTCCTGGGCGGCTGCGGTTTCCTCTTCGCTGGCAACGGCCATGGCTTCGGCCATGGCCGCGGCGGCGCGGGCGGTTTCGAGAGCATCGAGGCTGCCGAGCAGCCGGTCCTCGGCCTCGTTGGTGGCGCTGCCGCGCTCGTGTTCGGCTTCCACCGCGGTGAGTTCGCGCCGCAGCCGCTCGACGCGGGCTGCCGCATCGGCATGGCTGCGTTCGGCGGCGGCACGGCGGGCGCGCAATTGCGCCAATGCATTCAGTGCCTCGCGGGCCTTGGCTTCAGCTTCGGCTGTTGCCGCCTTTGCCTCTTCGGTAGCAGCACGCGCGGCATCCAGATCCGCAGCCGCGGCTTCCGCTTCGGCGGCAAGCTGCGCGTCCTCTTCCTTGAGGGCCACGAGTGCGGCATCGGCTTCGGCGATGAGCTCGCGCTCGCGATTGCCGTCGGCGGCGACCTGACGCAGACGGCTCTCGAACTCCTCCCGCCGTTGCGCGATGCGTCGGGCTTCGTCGGTGAGCTGTTCGGCGAGGATGGTGTAACGCTGCAGCACGGCGCCGGTGACGGCTTCGCGCTCCTTCAGCGGCACCAGTTCTTCGGCAGCCGTCTCGAGCGCCTTCTGCGCCTGCCGCTCGGCGGTGGTGGCATCGGCGAGGCGGCGGGTGAGCACCGCCTGCTGGGCCTCTGCCTCCTTTTCGGCAAAGCGCGCGGCAACCCAGCGCAGGTGCGCGAGGGTGGCTTCGGCGCGGCGGATGTCGCCGGACAAGGCGCGGTAGCGGGTGGCGAGACGGGCCTGGCGCTTCAGCGTCTCGAGCTGAGCCTCGACCTGGGCGATGACGTCATCGACACGCTCGAGATTACCCTCGGCCGCGCGGAGGCGGAGTTCGGCCTCGTGGCGGCGCGAGTGGAGGCCGGAAATGCCGGCGGCCTCCTCAAGGAGGGCGCGGCGCTGCACGGGCTTGGCGGCAATCAGTTCGCCGATCTGCCCCTGGCGCACGAGGGCCGGGGAGTGAGCGCCGGTGGAGGCATCCGCGAAAAGCAGTTGCACGTCGCGGGCGCGCACTTCGCGACCGTTGACCCGATAAACCGAACCCGCCTCGCGCTCGATGCGGCGGGTGACTTCGAGCACGTCGGCATTGTTGAGCGGGGCAGGGGCGGTGCGGTCGGAATTGTCCAGCACCAGCGTGACTTCGGCGGAGTTGCGGCCCGGCCGGTTGCCCGAACCGGCAAAGATCACGTCGTCCATGCCCGAGGCGTGCATCGCCTTGTACGAGCTTTCGCCCATCACCCAGCGCAGCGCTTCGACGAGGTTGGACTTGCCGCAGCCGTTCGGCCCCACAACGCCTGAAAGACCGGGCTCCAGGTGGAGCTCGGTCGGATCGCAGAACGATTTGAAGCCGTGGAGCTTGAGACGCGAGAACTTCATCTCGCGTCCTTTAGCAGAATGAGGCTTAGGCTAGGAGAGGATCGATGACGGCCTTGAGTTCTTCGAGGGACTTATCCCCCGTCAATTGCTTGCCGTTGACGTAGAAAGTCGGCGTGCCTTCGAGCTTGAACTCGTTGGCGGCCTGCTCCTGCATGGTCTTGAGCTTTTCGAACAGCTCCTGGTCTGCCAGCGCCTTGTCGAAGCTCTCTTCGGTGAAGCCGAGTTGCTTGGCGACTTCGAGCAGCGCCGTGCGCGGCTTTTCGGCCAAGCCCCAGGTGCCCTGGGTCTGGAAGTAGGTGTCCACGACCTGGTGATACTTGTCCTCGCCGGCCGCATAGGCCAGCAGGAACACCACCGCATCCTGCAGGTTGCGGATGAACGGCCGCATGATGAACTTGACCTTGCCGCTGTCGACATACTCGGTCTTGAAGCCCGGATAGACGTTGACGGCGAAGTTCGCGCAGTGCGGGCAGGTGGGCGATGCATATTCGATCACCGTCACCTTGGCGTCGGGCGAACCCTCGACGATGTCCGGAATGGCGACATTGGCGAGCGCATTGACGTCCTTGGTGGTGCCTTCTTGCGCCTGCGCCGCGCCGAGCCCGAGAGTGCTGGCGATCGAGGCCGAAGCGGCGAGGATCAGCGTGTCGCGGCGGGTGAGTTTCACTGGTTTGCTCCAAGTTTTTCGTTCGTGGCGCACACTACACACAGCCAAGGTGGCGGCAAGGGGGCAGGTGCATCAAGACGCGGTGAACGGAATGTGTCGGGTTCTCAGGCCTTTCGCCGCGCATGCAGCGCGTGGCCGAGCGCCCTGAGCGCTTCCTTGACGCCGTCGTCCTCGACCTTCTCCACTGCCGCGCCGACTTGCTGGCGCGCTGCGTCGGGTACGGCGGCAGGCTGCGGCTTCTCCTCTGAATGCACGCTGAACGGCTCGGTCGAGATCCGGCAGTTGGCGACCAGCAGGTAGCCGAAATAGCGGTTGATCGCCCGCGCGATCATCGGCCCCTCGTGCTGCAGCGCCAGCGCATGCCCCGGCGCACAGCGCAGGTAAAGCGTCGCCCCGTCCGCCCCGCGCTCCCCGCGCGGCCACACCAGCCGGTCGGGCACCGTCACCTGGTCATAGGGTTTCGGCGCCATCGCCGCCCAGTGGGTGATGATGTCCCGGCTGGCAAAGCCGCGCTTGCGCATCGCCGGGTCCAGCGCATGCTTCAATGCTTCGGCAATGTCGACGGTGCGGTTGAGCCGCTTGGGCTCGGCATCCGCCTTGGGCTTGGGCGCCATCGGTTGACAACTCGGGTCGGGAACGCGTTTCTGCGTCCCGATCATGCCAAAATCAACCGCCGACCGTAACCCCGCGGACAGCCTTCGCCCCATCGACGCGGAAGCGGTGCTCGCCTGGTACGACCTCCATGCTCGCGATCTGCCCTGGCGTGTCCCGCCCGCCGACCGCAAGGCCGGGGTGAAACCCGACCCTTACCGCGTCTGGCTCAGCGAAGTGATGCTGCAGCAGACGACCGTCGCCGCGGTGCAGAAATATTTCCGCCGCTTCACCTCGCTCTGGCCGACGGTCGCCGACCTCGCCGCCGCGCCGCTCGATTCCGTGCTCAAAGAATGGGCCGGTCTGGGCTACTACGCCCGGGCGCGAAACCTACATGCCTGCGCCGTGGTCGTCGCCTCACGCACCGACGGCAGATTTCCATGCACTTCGCATGAACTTTCCGACCTGCCGGGCATCGGAAATTACACGTCGGCTGCCGTCGCAGCCATCAGCAGCGACGAGCGCATCGCCGTCGTCGACGGCAATGTCGACCGCGTCATGGCCCGCTACCTGGCGCTCGAAAGACCTGTGCGCGACGAAAAAGACCTGATCCGTCAAACGGTTC
>JAEZKB010000330.1 GCA_023415605.1 Pseudomonadota bacterium | reverse complement strand
CCTGAAAACCGCGGCAGGATACCCCCGGCCTTCCATTCTGACAATCGCGACCGGACGCGTCAGGGCGTCTCGGGCGGAGGCTCCCCGCCCAGGAAGTCCACGGCCCTGCGCATCGCGGGGAGCAGGTAGCCGGCGGCCGAGTAGTGCCCGCAGTCGTACCAGAGGATCGGCGGCCGGCCTCCGGCCTCCCAGAGGGCGCGGGCCGACGCCGGCGGGATCACCTCGTCGACGTTCCCCGCGATCATCAGGACGCGCTTGCCGGCCATCCCGGCCGCATAGGTCAGCGGGTCGTAGGGGTCGGTCAGCTTCTTGAGGTCGTCGACCGTCTTCCCGGCCCCGGTCCAGGCCTCGCGGAACGGTGCCGTCTCGGGCATCTCCCAGAGGACCGAGGCGAGGTCGCCGCCGGCCAGGAGCAGGGCCCCCGAACTCACGTCCGGGTCGACCGAGACGACGATCGAGGAGACGATCCCGCCGAGGCTGATCCCCGTCACCCCCAGCCGTCCGGGGTCGACGCCCTCGCGCGAGGCCAGCCACCGGAGGGCGCGGCGCACGTCGCAGACCCCCTGACGCATCGAGGTCATCGTCCGCTCGATGTCGTCCGAGAGGAACTTGCGCGGCACCGGCCCCGGGCCGTTGGCGGGCCGGCGCTCGCCGTAGTAGGGCAGCTTGACGAACAGGGCCGCCACGCCGCGATCGGCCAGCCGGGCGGCCAGGTATCGCGAGAGCGGGAAGTCCGCGCCGAGGATGTGCAGCACGACGACCGCGGGCCGACGCCCGGGGAAGCCGACGGGCTCGAAGAACTCGGCGTGGACCGTGTTGTTCGCCTCGTCGGGCGTCTCGACCGGCGAAGGGAAGGTGAGCTTCGAGACCCGGCAGCGGGACGCGTCGTAGACCGGGGTCAACTCGAACGGGAAGGTCGCCGCTTCCAGGCGGAACCGCTCGGGGACCTGCGCCTCACGCGGGCCGGGCTGGAAGGAGACGTCCCCGCGCTCGGGGACGCCGAGCAGCGCCGTCGAGCCTAAGAGCAACCAAGCGACGAACATCGGCGGCGTCCCCTGCGAAAGCCGGGTTGTCGAGAATCGCGGTCCGGGCTAGTCTTCGGGCCCTTCAGGAAGTTACGAGAAAGGGAGCGCCGCGGCTATGGCAGCGTTGTCGGAAATCCTCGGCCGCCGGCCGCCGGGTCGGATCTGCGTCATCAAACCCAGTTCGCTCGGCGACGTCGTCCATTCTCTGCCCATCCTCCCCGAACTGCGCAGGCTTTGGCCGCAGGCCCACATCAGCTGGGTCGTCGCCGGTTCGTTCCGCGGCCTCCTCGAAGGCCGGCCCGACCTCGATCGGGTCATCTCGTACGACAAGGGGCCTTCCGGCGTCTCGGCTCGCGGCGTGCGCGGTCTGGCGAAGCTTTGCCGATCGCTCGCGAAAGAGCGCTTCGACCTGACGATCGACCTTCAGGGACTTTTTCGTTCCGGCCTCATGACGGCCGCGACGCGGGCCCCCGTCCGCGTCGGCCTTGCGGACGCTCGCGAGGGGGCCGGCTGGTTCTACACGCATACCGTCGACGCGCCGCGATCGAGGGTGCATGCGGTGGACCGCGTCATGCTGGCGGCGGAGGCCCTCGGCGGGAATCGCTCCGAGCCGGAGTTCTACCTCCCGGGCGGCGAGGCCGACGACGCCTGGGCGGAACGGACGCTGGCCGCGATCCCCAGGCCCCGGCTGGTCCTCAACGTCGGCTCGCGATGGCTGACCAAGCGTTGGCCGGTCCGGCAATTCGCCGAGGTGGCGCGGCGGGCGGTCGCCGAGTACGGGGCGGGGCTCGTGGCCGTCGGGGCGCCGGAGGATCGGGAGCTCGTCGACTCGCTGCGCGAGTCGCTGGGACGGACGCCGGTGCTGGACCTCTGCGGCGCTACGTCGCTCCTCCAGCTTGCGGCGCTGGCGAAGCAATCCGACGTCTATCTCTCGAACGACACCGGGCCGATCCACCTGGCCGCGGCGGTCGGGGCCACGGTGGTCGGGATCTACACCTGCACGGACCCGAAGCTGACCGGCCCTTATGGGCCGCGCGCGGCGGTCGTGCGGAGCTGCGTCTGGTGCGCGCCGAGCTTCCGCAAGACCTGCGACCGGCTCGAATGCCACGACGAGGTGAGCCCGGATCGCGTCTGGGCCGCGGTCGGTCCCCGGCTCCGCCGCGTGGCAGGATCGGCGGCCTGAGCGAGCGGGGGCGAGCCTCGCGTCCCTTTGCCGTTGGACCGTCTCGTCGACCATCCTCTATGATGAGGCGGCGGGGCGTCGGGATCGTCGGAACGTAGGCGAATAGGGCGGCGGATGACGCGATCACGTTACATCGTCGGGATCGACCTGGGGACCACCAACTGCGCCGTGTCCTATGTGGACACGAAGGGGAAGGAGCGGCCGGCGGCCGACATCCGGGCCTTCGAGGTCCCCCAGCTCGTCGCCCCGGGGGAGACCGCGCCTCGTCCGATGCTGCCGTCGTTCGTCTACCTCCCCGGCGGGCCCGAACTTCCCCAGGGGGCGGCGAGGCTCCCCTGGAACGCCGGGGCGGATCGGATCGTCGGCGAGTTCGCCCGGCTCCAGGGGGCCAAGGTCCCGTCCCGCCTGGTCTCGAGCGCCAAGAGCTGGCTCTGCCACCCGGGCGTCGACCGCGAGGCCCACATCCTCCCGTGGGGCTCGCCGCCGGAGGTGAAGAAGGTCTCGCCCGTCGAGGCCTCGGCCGACTACCTCGTCCACATCCGCGACGCCTGGAACCACGCGATCGCCAGGGGCGAGGCCGCCCACCGCCTGGAGAGGCAGGAGGTCGTCCTGACGGTCCCGGCGTCGTTCGACGAGGCGGCCCGCGAGCTGACGCTTGCGGCGGCCAAGCGCGCGGGCATCGAATCGGTGACGCTGCTGGAGGAGCCCCAGGCGGCGTTCTACTGCTGGATCGTCACCCATCACGACGCCTGGCAGTCGCAGGTGCGGGCCGGCGAGCTGATCCTCGTCTGCGACGTCGGCG
>JAEZKB010000295.1 GCA_023415605.1 Pseudomonadota bacterium | reverse complement strand
ATCATCGGCCGCGAGTTCGTCGAGGTGTTCCAGCGCGAAGCGGCGTCGCTTACGAACGCGAAGTGGCTCGCGCAGGGCACCATCTACCCGGACGTGGTCGAATCGGGCGGCGCCCGGACGAAGAAGGCCAAGCCGATCAAGAGTCACCACAACGTCGGCGGCCTGCCGGAGACGCTCGGGTTGAAGCTGCTCGAGCCGCTCCGCGAGCTGTTCAAGGACGAAGTCCGGGAACTCGGGCTGGTGGTGGGATTGCCACCGGAGATGGTCTACCGGCATCCGTTCCCCGGCCCCGGCCTCGGGGTACGCATCCTCGGCGAAGTGCAGGCGGGGTACGCGGACCTGTTGCGGCGCGCCGACGACATCTTCATCCAGGAGCTCCGGAGCACGCGCGACGAGGCGTCCGGCAAGACGTGGTACGACCTGACGAGCCAGGCCTTTGCCGTGTTTCTGCCGGTCCGCAGCGTCGGCGTGATGGGCGACTACCGCACCTACGAGCACGTGGTCGCGTTGCGCGCCGTGCAGACCACCGACTTCATGACCGCCGACTGGGCGCCACTGCCCATGCCGTTGCTGAAGAAGGTCTCGAGCCGCATCATCAACGAGGTGCGCGGCATCAACCGCGTGGTCTACGACATCAGCAGCAAACCACCCAGCACCATCGAGTGGGAGTAGCGCGCGCGTGAAGGATTTCGTTCACCTCCATCTGCACACCGAGTACTCGCTCCTGGACGGCGCCTGCCGCGTGGACGAGTTGATGAAGGAAGCGGCACGGCTCGGCATGCCGTCACTGGCCGTGACCGAGCACGGCAACATGTTTTCCTCGGTGGTCTTCTACGACACCGCGAAGAAGCATGGTGTGAAACCGATCCTCGGCTGCGAGGTCTACGTCGCCCCGGGGGACCGCCGCGACAAGAGCGGCGTGCCCGGCGAGACGCAGAACCACCTGGTGCTGCTCGCGGAGACGAACGAGGGCTACCACAACCTGATCAAGCTGGTGTCCTCCGGGTACACGGAAGGCTTCTACTACAAGCCGCGCATCGACAAGGAGCTGCTGCAACAGCACAGCGCCGGCTTGATCGGCCTGAGCAGCTGCCTCAAGGGCGAGGTCGCCGAGGGCATCTACAAGGACAAGATCGACAAGGCGCGGACGGCGGCGGGGCAGTACGGCGAGATCCTCGGGAAGGGCAACTTCTTCCTCGAGATGCAGTACCAGGGCCTGCGCGAGCAGAAGATCGTCAACGACGGCCTGCCGGGGCTCGCCCGGGAGCTCGACCTCCCGATGGTCATCACCAACGACGTTCACTACCTGCGGGACGGCGACCACAAGCCGCACGACATCCTGCTCTGCATCGGCACCGGCAAGAGCGTCAACGATGCGCATCGGCTGAAGTACGGCTCCGACGAGTTCTACCTGAAGACGCCCGAGCAGATGTGGGAGCGATTCGGCGAGTACCCCGACGCGCTCACCAACACGGCGCGCATCGCGGAGCGGTGCAACGTCAATCTCGATTCGAAGGTCTACCACCTCCCCAACTTCGACGTACCCGAAGGCGAGACGCTCGACGCGCACTTCGAACGGGTCACCCGCGAAGGCTTCGCGTCACGGCTCCCGCGGCTCCGCGACCTCATGAACCGCGGCGGCCTGCGACACACGATCGAGGAGTACGCGGCGCGCCTCGACTACGAGATCGCGATGATCAAGAAGATGGGGTACACCGGGTACTTCCTCATCGTCTGGGACTTCATCCGGTACGCACGGGAGCAGAGCATCCCCGTGGGTCCGGGCCGCGGCTCGGCGGCCGGCAGTGTCGTGGCGTGGTGCCTGAAGATCACCGACGTCGACCCCATCGAGTTCGACCTGATTTTCGAGCGCTTCCTCAACCCCGAAGGCGTGTCGATGCCCGATATCGACATCGACTTCTGCGAGCGGAGGCGTGGGGAGGTCATCGAGTACGTCACGCGCAAGTACGGGCGGGAGAACGTCGCGCAGATCATCACGTTCGGGACGATGAAGGCCAAGGCGGTGGTGCGCGACGTGGGCCGGGTCATGGACATGACCTACGCCGAGGTGGACAAGGTCGCCAAGCTGATTCCGCCAGCGCTCGACATGACGCTCGAGAAGGCCCTCGTCGAGAACCCGGCGCTCAAGCAGCTGCGCGACAGCGACCCGCGCGTGAAGGACCTGCTCGACATCGGCCAGCGCCTCGAGGGCATGACGCGGCACGCGTCGGTTCACGCGGCGGGCGTGGTGATCGCGCCGCGCGCGATCACCGACTTCGCGCCGCTGTACAAGGGCGCGCGGGACGAAATCGTCACGCAGTGGGCCATGAAGGAAATCGAGAGGATGGGACTCCTCAAGATGGACTTCCTCGGCTTGAGCACGCTCACGCTCATCGACGATGCGCTCAAGGAGATCAAGCGGACCACCGGCGAGACGCTCGACATCGACGCCATTCCGATGGACGACCCGAAGACGTACGCGCTGTTTGCCGACGGGCAGACCGCTGGCGTCTTCCAGTTCGAGTCCTCGGGCATGCGTGAAGTGCTCCGCAAGGCGAGGCCGTCGCGCTTCGACGACCTGATCGCGTTGAACGCGCTCTACCGCCCCGGCCCGCTCGGCGCCGGCGTCGTGGACAGCTTCGTGAACCGCCGGCACGGCCGCGAGGAGATCACGTACATGGTCCCGCAGATGGAGCCCATCCTGCGCGACACGTACGGCGTCATCGCCTACCAGGAGCAGGTGATGCGCGTGGCGCGCGACGTCGGCGGCTTCACGATGGGGGAGGCCGACCTTCTGCGCAAGGCCATGGGGAAGAAGGACCCCAAGGTCATGGCCGCGCAGCGGGACCGCTTCGTGCGCGGCGCGGTCGAGAACAAGCTCACCGAGAAGAAGGCCGGCGAGATCTTCGACCTGCTGGCGTACTTCGCCGGGTACGGGTTCAACAAGTCCCACTCGACCACCTATGCGCTGCTCGCCTACCAGACCGGGTACCTGAAGGCCAACTACCCGCGGTACTTCATGGCGGCGCTGCTGACCATCGAGGCACAGAAC
>JAEZKB010000250.1 GCA_023415605.1 Pseudomonadota bacterium | reverse complement strand
GGGGATGGTGGTCATGGCACGGGACGATATGGATACGCTGGCCCGACCGACGTCCAGCCTGGACTGGCGGCACCGCTGCAGCCCCGCCGCCCAGACCGACCGGCGCGATTCCACCAGGCGCCAACCCCCGGCGGCGATTCGCTCCTTGCGACTTTTGATTGTGGAAGACGAGCCCCTCGCCGCGGAAGCGGTGGGCATGGCCGTCATGGATCTTGGCCACACCGTCTGCGGCACCGCCCGGACGGAGGAGGAGGCGGTGGCCATCGCCGGGCGCGAGCACCTGGACGTGGCCCTGATGGACGTCCGGCTGGCCGGCGGCGACGGGATCGAGGCAGCGCGGCGCCTGCGCGCCAATTACGGCATCCGCTCCATCTTCCTGTCCGGCTACGCGAACCACGCGATCATGGCCCGCATCACCGAAACCTACCCGCTGGGCGTGGTCAACAAACCCTATTCGCTGACCCAGTTGAAGCTGGCGCTGGACCTCGCAGCGCGGCGTCTACACGGACCGCGCGGCTGACGCCACCACTTCGCACAAAAGGATGGAAATTTTGTGTGGATCGCAGGAACGTGCTTCGCCTTTCGAGGTTCGCGTCAGGCGTGGGCGAGAACGCGACCGCGCAGCAATTCGAAGCCAGCCCGGCCAAACATTGCGCGCTTGATCACCTTCAGCCGGTTGGCTTGACCCTCGACCTGCCCGCTGCTCCTCAGCCCGCTCAGGGCGGCGCGCACCGCGTCCTCGTCCCCGGCGGGGATCCCCGCGGCGAATAGTGCCAGCGTTCTGGCCTCCGCCTCGCACAGCCAGCCCTCGAACGGGTCGGGCACCTTGCCTTTCACCATCCTGCAGAAGCGGATGACGAGGTCGGCGGCGGTCGCGAGGGGCGGTGAGCGCTCCCGCAAAGATTGGACAAGGCGGTGGTCACCGTCCGTCCCCCTGTCGGTGTCGCCGGCCAGGAGCCGCACCGCACGCCGGGGCGTCGGTGGCTCGGACCGCTTCTCCGGCCCCGGGTTCCACAATCCCGCACAACGCTGTACTGCCCCGGGGGAAGCACGTTCCAGGAGTTCCCGCCACAGGACGGCTTTGCGGCGGCCGGTCCGCCAGTGGTCCTTCAGATAGCCGTGATGCGGGTTAAGGATACCGGTCCCACGGTCGGCATGCCGCCATGTCGGAGCATGACCGGCGCGCAGCCCGCGGCGCACCGTCTTGCGCTCGATGCCGGGCGACCGCCCGGCGCGACTTCCGCAACTTCAAGCCGGCTTCTTTGTAAGCGTTGCGAGCGCCCCCCTTCTTCCCGAATGCGGTTCCGTGCTCGAGAGTGCGCGCGGGCTCACGGAACGAGAGGGAACGAGGGAGGATGGCGTCAAGCTTCATCCCAGGCTTGAAGCCCTTGCCGTTACCCACATCTCGGGGCCCCCAACTCTGAAGCAAGCTGGGCACCGAGCATGAGGAGGCAGAGGCGTTCGAAGCCGAGCCACAAGGTCTGCCGGCCCGGCTCGCCATCGCCTTTGCGGGCCAAAAACCGTCACCGCCGCCGGGCTGCATGTGACCGCACTTCTCAAGCGTAGCAACGAGAGACCGGAGAGTGCGTTTCCGACGGCGATACGCGATACCTCCGCTTGGTGCCGAGGCGCCGTCACTTTGCGTTGCCGAAGGCGGGATGCACCACCCGGTCACCGGGATGGATGCCCAGACGCGCGCTCATCCCGCCGTTGATTTCCAGAATGCCCTTCACCGGACCCGCGGAGTTCACCGCATCCAATGACTGCGGCACGGCGTTGGCGTGGATGTTTACAATGCGCCCGTCCGAAGCGATGAAGATCATGTCGAGCGGGATCAGAGTGTTCTTCATCCAGAAACTGGCCGGCTGCAGGCGGTCGTAGGTGAACAGCATACCGGCATCGGCTGCCATCTTCTCGCGGTACATAAGGCCCTGGGCCTGCTGGGCCGGCGTCTCCGCCAGTTCCACGTCGAAGCGGTACTTTCCGCCGCTCACCGTCTCGACGGTCAGGGAGGAACGCGCGAAGTTCTCCAGCGCCGCTGCCGGCAGGGCGTACAGCGGAATCATCAGGCCCACCAGAAGCCCACCCAGAAGCCGACGCACAACCCGTCCGATCATCGCGCTCACCCCATCATTCCTTGAAGTCCAGAGTTGGACGATGCCGTTGGAGCACGCGCCTGTCCAGCAGCGTTACGCCGCCGTCCGGTCGGACGAGGTGCTGTAGATTTCCTTGGCCAGCGGCTTCACGTCCTTGACCTGATAGCCGGGACGGGCGCTGAACCGGCGGTTGGCCCTATCGGATGCTTCGCGCTCGCTCTCGGCCCATACCAGGTAATCGCGCCCGCGCGCCCATTCGACGGCCAGCGGATGCAGGGCGTCGATTTCGCCGATCTGGCGGTTGACGACGGTGACCAGCCATTCCTTGTCGTTCGGGTTCCGCCGGTCGGTCAGGATCAGGAGTTGGGGGCGCTGCCTGGTCTGCGCCTCGGAGAGGCGGTACTGGATTTCCGATTGCTTGCGGCGCGCCTCCACGGTGTCAGCCAGACACTCCTCGATCTCCTTGACGAGGTTATCCTCCTCGCTCTGGAGTCGGCGGATCGTCGCCTCCAACTTGCTGATGGTTTCCTTGGTCGCACGCATCCGGCTGCGGATCTGCGCTACCTGCGAATCGAGCGCCAGCAGCACGTTGCCGAGCCATGCCCCGGTGGCGATGATGCCAAGGATGATGAGGAAGTTGATCATCATGACGCGGGTGCTTTGATCCGGACGGTGTTGGGGCGCCCCTGCGTCTTCTGGAAGTTTTTGGTAAAGCCCAATTTGAAGGGAAAGGCCACCTCGACAAGTTGCCTGGCTTCCTCCATGCTGGACGCCCAGACCTCGGCAACATTGGAACAGCGCCAGATTGGGTTGACCTGGGACTTGTCACCACTGTTCCTCGACATGGAGGACGCCTTTTCCTGGATGATGTTCACCAGGAACTTCGACATGCCGGCCTGTGGATCGCCCACCTCGTGCACGAACAGGGGCGGTTGCAGGGCGATCTCGGCAATCGCCCGCTCCATTTTCCGGTTCTCGGATTCGATGCGGTGCTTATCGGCGGCCACTTGGTTGCGCCGCTGAACCTTGCCGTTCACCCGGTCCTGAAGCTCGTGAATTTCCGAATGCAAGACGTAGATGCGGTTCTCAAGCTGACCGATGCCCGCCGAACGGAGCAGGGACTCAGGCAGGAACCGCTTCAGCATCATGGCGACCGGAATGGCCGCCAGCAACATCGCGGCGATGGTCAGCAGAAGCAAGGTCGTGTTGGACATCGGCGGCCTTCCCTCCCTGTCTCTGGCACGGCGTGGTTTCGCGGAACGGCCTACGGGCGGCGCGAGTCGTGCAAATCAGGCTCACCGATTCGTTCCGGCACGTCAACAGCGT
>JAEZKB010000243.1 GCA_023415605.1 Pseudomonadota bacterium | reverse complement strand
GCTCACCGCCCGCGGCGAGGTAGATCACAGCATCGGCTGGATACGGTCGCAGACCGACTTCAGCACGGCGGGGACGTCGGCGTCCGGCACCCAGAGGGCGTCGAGCGCGGCGCGGACGGTCTGCTGGATTTCGGCAAAGCCGGCATGGCCCGGCTTGACCACGCCAGTGGAGATGCCCTTCACCACCACATTCTCAATCTGCTCAGGCGAGAGCAGCGGATTAGCGGCGCCGAGCACTTCGGCGTTCAGGAGGCTGGCGCGCGGCGGCGGGAAGAACTGCGCGAGCTTCTTGGCGTTCTCGGGGCTGGTGAAGAAGGCGAGGAAGTCGGCGGCGACGTCCGGGTTCTTTCCGGACGCGAAGACGCCGATACCGGCCTGGCCGATCACCGCGTACTCACCGGCGGGACCAGCCGGCAGCGGCACGAGATCCCAGTCGAAGGGGTTCTCCTTGGGCAGCAGCGAGGCGCGGCTGATCTGGGTGACGGTCATGGCGGCATCACCGGCAAAGAAGTCCGCGGACACGCCGGGGCCTGGGATCGACTTGTCGGTGAAGATGGCCTTGTGGACGAAGGTCATCGCGTCGACCATCGGCTGCTCGGTGAACGTGCAGGTCTTGCCGTCGGCGCTCCAGGGCGAGGCGCCCCAACCGTTCCAGATGGTCGCGAGGTTGTCCCAGACCTTGTAGTCGAAGTCGCGGACGATCAGCCCCTGCTTGCCGTTAGCGGCGACGGCGGTGTTGATGCCGTTGGCATTGTCCCAGGTCCATTCGCCGGCAGCTATCAGTTCGGCGGGAGTCTTCTGTCCGGCGGCCTTGATGACGTCGTTGTTGACGAACATGGCGAACGGCGAGGTCGAGAACGGATAGGCATAAATCTCGCCGTCCGCCGACCACAGGGCGAGCGCGCTCTGCGTGACGTCGGCGAGGTTGTAGTCGGCGGCTGCTTCGAAGGTCGCCTTGAGCGGGGCGAGGGCGCCCGAGCTCACGAAGTCGCCCGCGGTCGTTTCCAGGATCCAGGCCAAGTCCGGAGCATTGCCGCCGGCGATCTGGGTAGTGAGCGTGGTGGTGTAGCCGTCAAAGGGCAGCGAGTCGAAGGTGACGTTCACGTCAGGGTGCTGTGCCTTGTAGGCGGCGGCGATCTCATTGAAGAGCGCCAGATGCGCTTCGTTTGCGCTCCAGATGGTCATGCGCAGGTCGGTCGCCATAACTGGCATCGCTGCCATCGGAATTGCGATGCCGGCCGCCAAGGCCGCCATCCTGAGATTGAAGAGTTTCATCGGGTTTTCCTCCTGTTCGATGTTGCTTTTCTTAGTAGCCCCGCACGTCGGGCCAGCGGGTTTCGATGCCCTCGGCATAGAGCCGGGATTGGAAGTCGGTGAGGATCGCGTCGTCGGCCTGCACCTGGTGCGGGGTGACGCCGTGGTTGAGGCAGTAGGCGGCGAGCAGACCGGCGACCTCGCCAATGTTCCACTCGACCGGATGCAGGCGGTAGCAGCCATTGGTGATGTGGGTGGTACCGATGGTCTTGCCGGCCGGGATCAGGTTGGTGACGCGCTCTGGCAGCAGGGCGCCGAGCGGGATCTCGAACGGGCACGAAGCCACGTCGATATAGTTGTCGCCGCCTGTCGAGGGATGGAGATCAATGCGGTACATGCCGATGCCGACGGAGTCACGGTAGTTCACCGCGCCGGCCTCGCCGCGCACCGCGTAGGACAGGTCCTGTTCGACGATGGTGGTCACCGCCTTGATGCGACGGCTCTCGCGGATGTAGGGCGCCATGGCGAGGCCATGGTTGGTGCCGGTGATGTCGCCGCGGAGACGAAGACCGGGGAAGCCCTGGCCGCCATCTTCACGCGGGGCCTCGGTCTGCAGCCAATAGAAGACGGAATAGGCGAGGTCGGCAGCGTCACGCAGGCGCTCGTTGTAGATCGCCTCCGGCACGTCGATGATCGGGTGCTCGAAATAGTCCAGCATTGGCCAGTTGACGAGGCAGATGTCCGAGGCATAGGTGCCGGGCACGAAGTTTCGCCGGGCGGCGATACGGCGGAAGGTCCAGAGATTGCCGTCTCCCGGATTCTTCCGCTGATCGGCATCGACCAGCGCCGGATCATCGTCCGGGTTGGGGGTGAAGCTGCGCACGGTGCTTTCCAGCGTGCGCGGATGCGGTGCCACGAAGCCGATCAGCGGACCGCCCCAGAAGCTCGGGGTGTAGGCGCGCCACTTGTCGTAGTTGCGCGGCTTGTCACCCACCTGGTTGCCGTCGACATGGTCGATGGCAAAGCAGATCGAAACGGCCTGCGAGTTGGTGGGCTGCGCCTCGCTTGGGGCAGAGGGTTCGCCGGTGTCGCGCTGGCTCTCGAAGCCGGTGACATATTCGGTGCCGGTCATCGGCAACAGGTCGCCGAGTTCGGTGCCTTCGATGATGTATTTGCCGGCAACGACGATTTCGGCGCCGCTCTCGCGATGTTTCAGCGTCACGGCGCGCACGCGGTCGCCATCCATCTCGGCAGACACGGGTTTGTAGGGCTGCAGCACCGTGAGCTTGCCGCCTCCACGATAGGGCATCAGCATCGCTTCCATTACCGCAAGGCCGACGCGCGGCTCGTGACAGAGGCGCGACACGAAACCGGCGCCGGGATTGAGGTCGCCCCAGGCGCGGCTCTTTTCGGTGAGCGGATAGTGGTCGCGGTAGTACTGGCGGATGCCGTTGCGCAGGGCCCGATAGGACCGGGTGATGCCGAACTGTTCGACCCAGCTATGCTCATCAGGCGGCACGGCCTGGCTGGTCATCTGGCCGCCGATCCAGTCGAACTCCTCGGTCATGACCACGGTGCGGCCCGAGCGCAGGGCGCCGAGCGCAGCCGCCACGCCGCCAAGACCGCCACCGATGATCGCGATATCTGCCGAATATTCTTTCACTTCAAATCCGTCTCTGGGTGGATGGAGCCGAGGGTATCGCCCTCGACCGGCTCACAGGCGAGCAACACCTGCTCACCTTTGGAATTGGCTTCGATCCGCTCGCAGAGCATCTGCGTGGCGCGCCGCGCCATGGCTTCGCGCGGGACTGAAAAAGTGGTGAAGCGGGTGCCCGACTGCATCGGCCGCAAATGGCTGCCGAGCACGACGATGGAGAGGTCGCCCGGCACCGCGAGGTTCTGCGAACGCGCGGCGGCATCGACCACGACAGCATCGGCGAGTTCAGTGAAGAACACCGCGGTAGCGCCGGACGTGCGGATCGCCTCGAGCATGGGCAAGGCCTTGCCGCCGACATCAGGAATGTGAAGCACCAACTCGGCGCCATCGAGAGCAGACTTGAACCCGGCCCAGCGGTCGACGGAAGATTCCGCGCCATTGCTGGGGCCGACATAGGCGAGTTTCGTGTGGCCCTTGGCGCGGGCGCGGCGCACCATTTCCGCCGTCGCCGAGATATAGTCGGCACCGACATATGGGACGGGTCCACCGGCCGGTTCACGGCGACCAACGGCGACGAACGGATAGTCACCGGCGACTAGGCGCTTCAACTCTGTGCGGTCGAATTCCCGGCCGAGAATGACGCAGCCATCGGCGAGGCGCAGGCGGTTGTTTTCGTCGAAGATCTTGCGCTTGCCGCGATTGGCCGGCGCGCCAGTGAGCAGCAGGAGGTCGTAGCCCAGGGTTTGTGCTGCCTCCTCGATGCCGAAGAGGAACGGCGCTAAGAAGTCGGCCTGGGCGCTCGGGAATGCCGGCTCATAAGTAAAGACGCCAAGGATGCGGTTGAGGCCCTTGGCCATGCGGCGCGCGATGGGGTCGGCGACATAGCCGGTGTCGCGGATTGCCTTCTGCACCCGCTCGCGGGTCTCGTCAGGAATGCGTCCGGCTGCCGCCTTTGCGTCGTTGAGGACCAGCGAGACGGTCGCCTGACTGACTCCGGCAATGCGCGCGATATCCCGCTGCGTCAACCGCCCTGCCTTGGCCAAGTGAACCCTCCCAGATCACGCTAATGCGTATTAGCAGCTAATACGTATTAGCAACAGGGAGGCGAGTCAAGGCGGCTGGGGGCAGTGCGGTGGTCAGCGGTGATGGGCACGGCGCTCGCGGGTGTGGCGACAAAGAGTTTTGCACAGGCCAGTCGGCGCTTCGAGGCAGGGAAGCCATTGCTAGAGAAGCAAATCTCTGCGGCGCGGCAGGAGGTTCATCGCATCGTCGTCGAACCGTCACGGGGCCTTCATGGGGCTGAGACTGAATCGTCATGCACGCGAACTAGGACTGCCGCGGCTCGGCGAGGGCGCCGGCTTCCCTATCAGGAGACACCCACATGAAACGCAATTGGCTGCTTACCGCGGCTCTAGCTGCGACCACTACCGCGCTGGTGAGCGCGCCCGCCGCTGCGGCGACCAAATTCGAGTTCTGGTACGGTCTGTCGGGCGATCTCAGCGAGCGCATCCAGGACATGTGCAAGACTTTCAACGAGTCGCAGGCCGACTACGAGATCGTCTGCGTCAGCCAGGACAACTACGACAACAACCTGCAGAACACGATCGCGGCGTTCCGCGCCAACAAGCAGCCGACGATCACGCAGATCTTCGATGCCGGCACTCTCGACCTGATGCTGTCGGACGCTTTCGTGCCGGTTGGCCAGCTGATGGCGGACAATGGCTACACGATCGACTGGAGCAACTATTTCGCCGGCGTGGGCTCGTACTATTCGACCTCGACGGGCGAGCTGCTGTCGATGCCGTTCAACTCCTCGACCGCGCAGATCTACTACAACACCGACGCCCTGGCGAAGGTGGGTTTCGAGGGCGTGCCGGAGACTTGGAGCCAGGTTGAAGACGTCGCCCGCAAGATGAAGGCTGCCGGCTACGACTGCCCCATCGCCTTCGACCCGGCCGGTGCCTGGCAGTGGTTCGAGCAGTTCGAAGCCATCCACAACCAGCCGATCGCCACCAAGGGCAACGGCTTCGGCGGCCTCGATGCCGAAATGGTCGTATCCAAGGGCAAGTTCGTCGACCAGCTGAGCTGGATCAAGAAGATGTACGACGAGGGTCTCATCGTCCACAAATCCAAGGACGCCGGGCAGACTGCCAACGACGCTTTCACCAGCGGCGATTGCCAGATCACCTCGTCGTCGGTGGCAGACCACGGCACGTTCGGCAAGCAGGCCAAGGAAGGCGTGCACTGGACCAACGCCATGCTCCCCATGCTCGACGGTTTCGAGCGTCACAACTCGTTCGTCGGTGGCGCGTCGCTCTGGACCCTCAAGGGCAAGTCGGCCGAAGAGTATAAGGGCGCTGCCGCCTTCTACAACTTCATCGCCACGCCCGAGCAGACCCAGTGGTGGTCGACGGTCACCGGGTATATCCCTGTTACCAATAACGGTTTCGAGGCCATGAAGGCCGCGGGCTTCTATGACGCTGCCCCGTACAAGGGCCGTGAACTGGCGATCACATCGCTGACCATGCCGGCCGGCGAGAACACCCGTGGCATCCGCTTGGGCAACTACGCCTCGATCCGTGCCGAGATGGTCAAGACCATCCAGGCGGTGCTGTTCAACAACGTACCGGTCCAGCAGGCGCTCGAAGAGTTCGACGCCAAGGGCAACGCGATCCTGCGCCGCTTCGAAGCCACGTACGCGGGCAAGAGCCTCCTCTAGTCCTTTGACCCTAGCACGGACGGCAACTGTCGTCCGTGCATCCACTTCGGTCCCGCGGAAGGCTTCCATGGAACGTCGCGCCACCTACAAGAATGGCTTGCTGCCTTGGCTGCTGCTTGCGCCGCAGCTGCTCCTCGTCCTCGTGTTCTTCTACTGGCCGACATCGCAGGCCCTCTTCTGGGCGTTCACGCTGGAACAGCCCTGGGGCGGGGGCAACAGCTGGGTCGGGCTCGACAATTTCTTCGGCATCTTCGGCGACCGCGAGTATTGGGGCACGGTGGTGCGATCGGGGTTCTATGCCCTGGTAAGCACGGGCCTCTCGATGATGATCGCGCTGACGCTGGCATCGTTCGTCGATCGTTCGCTCAAGGGCACCAAGATCTTCCAGTCGATCTACGTCTGGCCCTATGCCATTGCCGCTCCGGCCGCCGGCGTCGCGTTCCGCTTCATCTTCGCGCCGGAAGCGGGCCTCATCGGCTCGGTCAACGAAATCTGGCCGGGCCTTTGGGACCCGGCGACCAATGGCTGGCACGCGCTGGCGATGGTCATCGTCTGCCATGCCTGGCTGGGTATCGGCTACAACTTCATCTTCTTCCTGGCTGCTCTGCAAATGATCCCGCGCTCGATCAACGAAGCGGGCGCCATGGATGGGGCGCGGCCGTTCCAGCGCATGATCGACCTGCAGCTGCCGCTGATCGCGCCGACCGCCTTCTTCCTTTTGATCATGAACATCATTTCGAGCTTCACCGACTCCTTCGGGCTCATCGACGTGATGACCGAGGGTGGGCCGATCGGGCAGACCGAGGTGATGGTCTACAAGATTTACTTCGACGGGTTCAAAGGCCTCGACTATTCGGGCGCCGCCGCCCAGTCGATCGTGCTCATGCTGCTCGTCATCGGCCTGACGTTCATCCAGTTCAAGTGGGTGGAACGCCGGGTTCACTACAACTGAGAGGCGGGGAAATGATCGAACGTTCGCCAGTCTTCGACGGCGTCACTTATCTGGGCATGGCGATCGGCGCCTTCCTCGTGGTCGTGCCGTTCTGGGTGACCTTTGTTGCCGGCAGCCAGTCGCTGCAGGAGATCAGCCAGGTGCCGATCAGCCTGCTGCCGTCGAGCCATCTCTGGGAGAACCTCGTGGCGGCGTGGACCCGCGCCGATCTCGGGCCCAAGATGCTCAACAGCCTCATCGTGGCGGTGGGCGTTACTGTCGGCAAGATCACGCTGGCCTCGCTCTCGGCCTTCGCCATCGTGTTCTTCAATTTCCGCGCGCGCATGCTCTGCTTCTGGCTGATATTCATCACGCTGATGCTGCCGCTCGAAGTGCGCATCGTGCCGACCTACTCGATTGCGGCCAACGCCTTCCTGCCGCTGCAGGTCATCCTCGACACGCTAGGGATCACCTGGCTGATCGAGACGGTATCGAGCGTGCGCATCTCGCTCGAGTGGAACCTCCTCAATTCCTATACGGGGCTCATCCTGCCGCTGATCGCGACGGCGACCGGAACCTTCCTCTACCGGCAGTTCTTCATGACCATCCCGGACGAGCTGGTGGAAGCCAGCAAGATGGATGGTTCTGGACCGCTCGAATTCTTCTGGGATGTGCTGCTGCCGCTCTCGCGCACCAACATGCTGGCGCTTGCAACCATCATGTTCGTTTCGAGCTGGAACCAGTATCTCTGGCCGCTGCTGATCACCACCGACCGCCAGACCTTCGGCACCGTTGTGATGCAGCTAAAGGCCCTCATCCCCTCCATGAACGGCACGCCCGACTGGAACGTCACCATGGCGGGCGCCCTCATCATCATGCTGCCGCCACTGCTGGTCGTTGCCCTCATGCAGCGCTGGTTCGTGCGCGGCCTCATTTCCCGCGACAAGTGATCTCCAAGGAGACCTGACATGGCTGCCATCAGCATCAAGGGCGTCAAGAAGCGCTACGGCAAGACGCAGTTCGTCGTGCACGGAGTGAACGTCGAAATCGAGCAAGGCGAGTTCGTCGTCATCCTCGGTCCCTCAGGCTGCGGCAAGTCGACCTTGCTGCGCATGATCGCCGGGCTCGAGGAGATCACCGAAGGGACGATCTCGATCGGCGGCGTGGTGGTGAACCAGCTCGAGCCGCGCGAGCGCGGCTGCGCCATGGTGTTCCAGAACTACGCGCTCTACCCGCATATGACGGTGAGCAAGAACATCGGCTATGCGCTCAAGGTGGCGCGGGTGCCCAAGGCCGAGCGAGAGGCGCGGGTGATGAAGGTCGCCCAGGCGGTCGGACTCGATGGCTTCCTTGATCGCCGACCGGGTGAACTGTCAGGCGGCCAGCGCCAGCGTGTCGCCATGGCGCGTGCCATGGTGCGCGAGCCGAAGGTGTTCCTCTTTGACGAACCTTTCTCCAACCTAGACGCGAAGCTGCGTGTTGCCATGCGAGCAGAGGTCCGCCGCCTGCACCGCGATCTCGGCGTGACCTCGGTCTTCGTGACCCATGACCAGATCGAGGCCATGACGCTCGCCGACAAGCTGATCATCATGAATGCCGGCCATGTCGAACAGGTCGGCCGCCCGACCGAAGTCTACAACAACCCGGCCAGCCGCTTCGTCGCCGACTTCATCGGCTCGCCGGCCATGAACCTCCTCGAAGGCGAGTTCGATGCCGAGGGCAAGTTCATGCATGGGCAGGGCGGTCGGCTCGATGTCTCCCAACTCAACGGCCATCGCGTCCCTGGTCGCAAGGTGGTGCTCGGCGTGCGCCCGGAAGCGGTGCGGCGCACCCATGCCGAGTTTGCCGGCGCCATTCCGGCGGTGGTCGACTATGTCGAAGAACTGGGCGCCAGCCGCCTGATCCACGCCGATGCGAGCGGCAGCCGCATCATCGCGCTCGATACTTCGACCGGCGAATTGCCCACCGGCACGCCCGTCCATCTCGCCCTTGGCACTGACGCCCTGCACGTCTTCTCGGTCGAAGACGGCAAGCGGCTCGACAATGCCCACTGACCCATTTCACAGGAGACTAGGCATGAGCAACATCATTGGAACCGGCTTCAATGTCGGCACTCGCAACGGCGAATTTGCCCAACTGGAAGCCGATATGCGCGCCCTGGCCGACATGGGCGTGGACACTGTCGAGATTGGCGTCACCGCCCTCGACCTCATCGCGGGCGGCAAGATCATCAGCGAGCGGCATGAGGCGCTCGTGGCCCTGACGAGGCAGTTCGACTTCCGCTACACCGTGCACGGGCTGGTCTCGTCCAACTTCATGGACCCGATCACCCAGCGCTATCAAATCGACGCAGCCAAGGCGCTCGTCGAAGTCTGCAATTCGATCGGCGCCGAGATCCTGGTTCAGCACAGCGGCAACTTGCGCCCCGACGCGATCGCCGACTGGGCCGGCGCCGATGTCCGGGAGCGTGACGCGCTGACCGAACTTGCCGAGTTTGCTCGCCCGCATGGCGTGCGCATTGCGCTCGAGAACATCTTCACCACGGAGCCCGGGCAATATCGCCAGACCCCGTCCGAAGTGGCAGCCACCGTTCGTGCGGTGAACCACCCTAATGTCGTGGCGCTGATCGATTTCAGCCATGCCTATATCGAGTCGACCTTCAAGGGCCTGGACTTCTTCGCCGAGATCGCCGCCATGGCCCCGGTCGCCGGGCATCTGCACGTGCATGACTCGTTTGGCCGGCCGCAGGGCTTCTACCGGGGCTATCACCTGCAGGAGAACACGGCGCTCGGAATCGGCGACCTCCACATGCCGCTCGGCTGGGGCGATATCGAATGGGATCGCATCTTCTCCGACTTCAACTTCCTGCCAGGCACGGTGCTGATGATGGAGATCGGCGAACGCTATCGCCGCGAGCAACCGGCGAGTCTTTCCCGCGCACGCGCCCTCATCGGGCTGAACAAGCAGGAAGCCATCGCCGCAGAATGAGCCGGTGAGCTCGTGGTCAGCTAGACCACAAGCTCCATCCGGTCCGCGGGGAAGCGGGTCAGGGCGTATTGGATCGGCTGGTCGTCGGCATCGATGTCGACGATCTCGGTCACCAGCATGACCGTGCCAGGGGCCAACCGGATCGAGCGGATTTCCTCTGGCGTGGCGTAGCGGGCCGAAATGCGGGTCGAACTGCGCGAATAATCGGCCACACCGAGTTCGGCCAGCGCCCGGGTGATCGACTGCGTCTGGGCGTAGCGTTCGCCTATGGTCGGGAAGCGCTGGTAGGAGAACCAGCTGGTGCCGCGGCTCAACGGCTTATCGTCGGCATAGCTCAGGGTTTCGAGCCGCACTACCCGCTGCCCCGGGCGGATGCCGAGGCCCTGCGCGACGTTTGCCGTGGCATTTTCCGGCTTGGCCCAAAGCAGTTCGCCATGGGTGTCGCGCGCCTGGCCGGCAAGACCTTCAGAGAATCGCGTCCGCCTGCCGATGCGGTAGGAGAGGCGGCGGGCTTCGTTGACGAAGGTGCCGCGACCCTGTTCGGCGCGTACAACGCCTTCGGCCGCCAATACGGCGAGGGCGCGCCGCACGGTGTGCCGGTTGGCGGAGAACCGTTCTGCCATAACCGCTTCGGTGGGCAGTTGCTCGCCGCGCGCCAGCTTGCCGCCGACAATGTCGAGCCGGATATCGTCGGCGATCCGCCGCCACAAGGCGACTCCGCCACGCTCGTCAGATTTTGTCATTGCAAATTCACACCGGAAGCTTAGGACCAAAACAGCACATCTAGTTGTCTAATTTACTAGACAAATCGAGGCAAGCATGTCGAACGTTCCCGACTCGCCCCACGTGGCCCGCAAAGCCGTGATCGACACGCTGTCCGCCGCGTCGCCCGCTGCTCTCGCGACATTGTGGCAGGCGCTCGCTGTCACTCCTGAGTATCGCCTCGTGCGTGGCCCCGAGACCGGCCTTGTCATGATCCGCGGCCGGGCAGGGGGCGGCGGGAATCCGTTCAATCTCGGTGAAGCAACCGTCACCCGGGCCACCATTCGCCTGAGCACCGGCGAGGTCGGCCACTCGTATGCGCTGGGCCGCGACGGCGAGAAGGCGGTCCGAGCTGCGCTGCTCGATGCGCTCTGGCAGCGCGAGCCGGAGCGGATCGAAACCGAAGTGCTCTTGCCACTGCGTGCCGAAGCCGTCGCCGCCGATGCCAAGGTTCGCGCCGAGACCGCGGCTACGCGCGTCAACTTCTTCACCATGGTCCGGGGAGACGACTGATGCAGCATGACCTCGCCATCGATGGCGGTTTTGCCGACCCGGTGATCGCCGGGCAGCGCGCCTTCAAGGCCGCAATGGATGCGCTCGCGCGCCCCGGCACCCTCCAGCGCCTGCCCAACGAGGCCCGTCCGCCCGCGCCGCTGCTACAGGGCCTTGCCGAGATCGCGCTGACACTCTGCGACCACGACTCGCCGGTCTGGCTTGATGCCGGCTTGCTTTCCGAACAAGCCGTCTCCGATTGGCTCCGGTTCCACACCGGCGCCACATTGACGAACGCGCCGGCCGAGGCCGATTTTGCCTTCGTCATCGGCGACCTGCCGCCGCTCGCAAACTTCGCGCTCGGCTCGGATGAGTATCCCGACCGGTCCACCACCATCGTGCTCGCCCTCCCGTCGCTGACGGCCGGTCCGGCGCTGACATTGCGCGGTCCCGGCATAAAGGAAACCGCCATCGTAAGCCCGGCCGGCCTACCCGGGGATTTTCTCACCCAGTGGTCGGACAATCGCGAGCAGTTTCCGCGCGGTATCGATCTGCTGCTGGTCGGCCCCGAGGGCTTGATCGGCCTGCCGCGCACCACGCGCATCAGCATCGGAGGCCTTTGACATGTACGTTGCCGTCAAGGGCGGCGAGGCTGCCATCGCCAATGCCCACAAGCTCCTCGCCGATCGCCGTCGCGGCGATCGCAGCGTGCCGGCGCTGCGGCTAGACCAAATAGTCCAGCAGCTCGGACTGGCCGTCGACCGCTGCATGGGCGAGGGGTCGCTGTACGATAAGGAACTGGCAGCGCTGGCGCTTTTGCAGGCGCGTGGCGACCTGATCGAAGCGATTTTCCTCGTCCGAGCCTATCGCACCACGTTGCCGCGCTTCGGCTACAGCCGACCGATCGATACGGGCGCCATGCTAATCGAACGCAGAATCTCTGCGACCTTCAAGGACTTGCCGGGTGGACAGGTGCTTGGCCCGACCTTCGACTACACCCATCGGCTGCTCGATCCAACGCTGACCGAAGGCCTCGCGGACGAGCCCCAATCGGTGCCGGCGGAGGCCGAAAGCACCCCTCGCGTGACCGACCTACTGAATAATGAGGGCCTCATCGAGCCGGACTTTGGCCCCCTCGATGAACGCACTATGAACGAGCAGATCGGCGACCTTACCCGCGAACCGCTGCAGTTTCCTCTCGATCGCGACCTCCGGCTGCAGGCTTTGGCTCGTGGCGACGAGGGCTTCCTGCTCTCGCTGGGCTATTCAACCCAGCGCGGCTATGCCCGCTCGCACCCGTTCGTCGGCGAGATCCGCATTGGCGAGGTCGAGGTCGAACTCGACATTCCCGAACTGGGCTTTGCCCTGAATTTGGGCCGGGTGAGGGTCACTGAGTGCCAGATGGTCAATCAGTTCAAGGGCAGCCAAGCGGTGCCGCCGCAGTTCACCCGCGGCTACGGCCTCGTCTTCGGCCAGGCCGAACGGAAGGCGATGAGCATGTCGCTGGTTGACCGCGCACTGCGTGCCCGCGAGTTCGGCGAGGATCTTCGCGGCATCGCCCAGGACGAGGAATTTGTCATCAGCCATTGCGACAACGTTCAGGCGACCGGCTTCGTCGAGCATTTGAAGCTCCCGCACTATGTCGACTTCCAGGCCGAACTGGATCTCATCCGCCGTATGCGTGGCCAGTTCGACAAGGCTCCGGCCGAGGCCGAATTCCAGGAGGCCGCTGAATGAACATAGCCAATTACAACTTCGCCTATCTGGACGAGCAGACCAAGCGGATGATCCGGCGGGCCATTCTCAAGGCAATCGCCGTCCCCGGCTATCAGGTGCCGTTCGCCAGCAGAGAAATGCCGATGCCGTACGGTTGGGGGACCGGTGGCGTGCAGGTGACGGCGTCGATCGTCGGACCGGGCGATGTGCTCAAGGTCATCGACCAGGGCGCGGATGACACGACGAACGCGGTCTCCATCCGTGCTTTTTTCGCCAAGGTGGCCAATGTCGCGGTGACCACCCACACGGCCGAGGCGACGATCATCCAGACGCGCCATCGGATCCCGGAAAAGACGCTGCGCGAGGGCCAGACCCTGGTCTACCAGGTGCCCATCCCCGAGCCGCTGCGCTTCCTCGAGCCGCGCGAGACCGAGACGCGCAAGATGCATGCGCTCGAGGAGTACGGGTTGATGCATGTGAAGCTCTACGAGGACATCGCCAGGCACGGCCGTATCGCTACGACCTATGCCTATCCGGTCAAGGTCGAGGGCCGCTACGTGATGGACCCGTCGCCGACGCCGAAATTCGACAACCCCAAGATGCATATGTCGGAAGCGCTGCAGCTCTTCGGGGCAGGGCGCGAGAAGCGCATCTACGCGGTGCCGCCTTATACCGAAGTGGTGAGCCTCGATTTTGAGGACCATCCGTTCGAAATCCAGCAGTTCGAGCATCCCTGTGCGCTCTGCGGCGCCGAGGGGGTCTATCTCGATGAGGTCATTCTCGACGACCAGGGCGGGCACATGTTCGTCTGCTCGGATACCGACAACTGCGAAGAGCGGCGGACCGAGGGGCACCGCGGGCGATTGGCGGGCCATGCGCTGGAGGCGGCGGAATGACCAACGACGAACCTCTGCTGCGCGTCCAGAACCTCTCCAAATTCTACGGCACGCGCATGGGCTGTGCGGATGTGTCGTTCGAACTCTATCCGGGCGAAGTGCTCGCGGTGGTCGGCGAGTCCGGGTCGGGCAAGACGACGCTGCTCAACTGCCTCGCCACCCGGCTCGAGCCGACCTCGGGGCTCGCCGAGTACCGGATGCGCGACGAACGCTGGCGCAACCTTTATGAGCTGAGTGAAGCCGAGCGCCGCTTTCTGATGCGGACCGACTGGGGCTTTGTGCACCAGAACCCGGCCGATGGCCTGCGCATGACCGTCTCGGCCGGCGCCAATGTCGGCGAGCGCATGATGGCGGTAGGCGATCGCCACTATGGCCATATCCGTTCGACCGCCATCGAGTGGCTCGGCCGAGTCGAGATTGCCGAGGACCGCGTCGATGATGAGCCGCGCAGTTTCTCCGGTGGCATGCGCCAGCGCCTGCAGATCGCGCGCAACCTGGTCACCAGTCCCCGGCTGGTGTTCATGGATGAGCCGACCGGTGGGCTGGACGTATCGGTGCAGGCGCGGCTCTTGGACCTGCTACGCGGGCTGGTGAGCGACCTCGGCCTCGCTGCCATCGTGGTGACGCATGACCTCGCGGTGGCGCGTCTGCTGTCGCATCGCATGATGGTAATGAAGGACGGCCGGGTGATCGAAGCCGGCCTTACCGACCGCGTGCTGGACGATCCGCGCGAGCCGTATACGCAACTGCTCGTCAGCTCGATCCTGCAGGTGTGATGATGACCACGCTTCTCTCCGTTTCAGATGTCCGGAAAAGTTTCACCATGCACTTGCGCGACGGCGTGGTGCTGCCGGTGGTCGAGGGCGTGGCGTTCGCCGTGAATGCCGGCGAATGCGTCGTGCTTGCTGGACCTTCAGGGGCGGGCAAGTCGAGCCTGCTCAAGATGGTCTACGGCAACTATGGCGTGGACGGCGGCGCCATTCGCCTCCAGCATCATGGTGACTGGGTGGATCTGGCCACGGCAAGTCCGCGCACGGTGATTGCGCTGAGGCGCCACACCATTGGCTATGTCAGCCAGTTCCTCCGCACCGTGCCGCGCGTATCTACCCTCGATGTCGTCGCCGAGTCGCTGGTGAGCCGCGGCGTCGATCGCGCAGAGGCGCGGGGCAGGGCCATGATGCTGCTCGACCGCCTCAACCTGCCGCAGCGGCTGTGGAGCCTGCCGCCGGCGACCTTCTCGGGCGGCGAACAGCAGCGTGTGAATATCGCGCGCGGCTTTATCACTGATCACCCGGTGCTGCTGCTGGACGAACCGACCGCCTCGCTCGATGCGAAAAACCGCGGCGTGGTGGTGGAAATGATCGCCGAGAAGAAAGCAGCAGGCACGGCGCTGCTCGGCATCTTTCACGACGAAGAGGTGCGCGCGGAAGTCGCTGACCGCATCGTCGACGTCACGCAGTTCGCGCCCAAAAAGGTCGCGGCATGACCCGCCTGTCGGAGACGCCCTATATCCATCCGTCGGCGCATGTGACCGACTCGGTGCTCGGCCGCTACACGGAGGTCGGCTCAGGCTGCCGGGTGGCGCATTCGACCCTCGGCGACTATTCGTACTGCGTCGAGAACACCCAGATCGCCTACGCCACGATCGGCAAGTTCGCCAACATCGCGGCGCATGTGCGCATCTATGCCAGCATGCACCCGCATCAGCGGGCGTCGTTGCACCACTTCACCTACCGGTCGGCCTGGTATTTCGAAGACGCCGCGGATGACGAAGAGTTCTTCGAATGGCGCGCTTCCACGCCGATCGAGATCGGGCACGACACGTGGATCGGCCACGGCGCCGTGGTCATGCCGGGGGTGACGATCGGCACCGGCGCCATCATCGGATCAGGCGCCGTGGTGACCAAGGATGTGCCAGATTTCGCCGTGGCCGTAGGGGTGCCGGCAAGGACGATCAGGCAGCGGTTCCCCGATGCTGTCGCCCGTCGGCTGATGGACCTTGCCTGGTGGGATTGGGACCACCGCCACCTCCGCGCCGCGCTGGACGATTTCCGTGCGCTCCCCATCGAGGCGTTCTTGGAGAAGCACGAGCGATGAGGGCGTGCTGCCGGACATATTCGGACCGGAAAGTCCGTGCCAGATCAATCGCTTACTCAAACGCGCTCGTTCAGTTTTCCACCGTCACATACCCTTCACCCAACCTTCACACGCAGGTCGTCTAGCCGGCTTACGTCTTGGTCCCGTCGATCAGAGACGGGGACGGGCATGCTCAAGATTTCCAGGGTGACGCGACGCTTCGGCAGCAAGACGGCGGTCGATGACGTGAACCTCGAAATCCCCGCCGGCCAGATGGTCGGCATCATCGGCCGCTCCGGTGCCGGCAAGTCCACTCTCCTCCGGATGATCAACCGCCTCGCCGATGTGTCCGAGGGCACCATCGCGTTCGACGGCGTGGTCGTCTCGGCGCTGCGCGGACAGGCGCTGCGGGACTGGCAGCGCGATTGCGCCATGATCTTCCAGCAGTTCAACCTCGTGCCGCGCCTCGACGTCATCACCAACGTGATGCTCGGCCGCCTGAACCGCCGCAACACTATCCTCTCGCTGCTCCAGATCTTCTCCGAAGACGAGCAGTTGATGGCCCTCAAGGCCCTCGAGAAACTCGACATCGCTCAGACCGCCGGGCAGTGGGCGCAGACCCTCTCGGGCGGCCAGCAGCAGCGCGTCGCCATCGCCCGTGCGCTCTTGCAGGAGCCAAAAATCCTGCTCGCCGACGAACCCATCGCCTCGCTCGATCCGCGCAACGCCAAGATCGTGATGGACTCGCTCAAGGCCATCAACGAGGAGCAGGGCATCACGGTCATCACCAACTTGCACACGCTGGATACGGCGCGCAGCTATTGTGAGCGCATCATCGGCATGGCGCAGGGCAGGGTGGTGTTCGACGGGTCGCCCGACGACCTCACCACCGAGGTCGCGCGCGAACTCTACGGCGCCGAAGGGCTCAAAGAGGCATTCTCCGAAGCACTGACCTCCACCAGCCTGGAGCCGGTTGCTCCCAAAAAGAAGAAGGCGCCGGTCGCCGCGGTCGTCGCCGGCGCCGCGCTGGCTGAAGCTCGCCTGCCGAACTGACGATTCAATTCCATGTCGTGCCCGCCCTCCCGACAGCAGACGGGTGGTCGGTCGCGAAATAACCTTCGCGTCACCAAAGGAGATCTCCCATGACAGCGATCCGCAACATCCTCCTGGCCGGCGTCGCGCTCGCCAGCTTCGCGACCCCGGTTCTCGCCCAGGACATGGACGTGATCCGTATCGGCCTGCTCGGCGGCGAAAACGAAGCCGACCGTCTGGCGGACAACCAGTGCCTCATCGACAAGCTGCCGGCCGCACTCGGCGTGAAGGAAGTCAAGCTGTTCCCGGCTGCCGACTACGACGGCGTGATCCAGGGCCTCGTCGGTGGTACGCTCGATATCGCCGGGCTGGGCGCCTCCGCCTATGCCGCCGTCTACCTCCAGGATCCCGAGGCGGTCGAGCCGTTCCTCACCAATGTCCAGACCGACGGCTCCACCGGCTACTATTCGATCATGCTGGCTCGCAAGGACTCCGGCATCGCCTCGCTCGAAGACATGAAGGGCAAGAAGCTTGGCTTCGCCGACCCGGATTCGACCTCGGGCTATCTGGTTCCCGTCGTGGCGCTGCCCAACGACATCAAGATGCCGGTCGAGGACTATTTCAGCGAAACCGGCTTCGGCGGCGGCCATGAGAACTTGGTTCTCGCTGTGCTCGACGGCAAGTTTGACGCCGGCGTGACCTGGGGTTCGGGCGTCGGCGAATTCTCCGAGGGCTACACCTCCGGCAACATCCGCTCGATGGTCGACAAGGGCATGCTCGACATGGAGGACGTGGTTGAGCTCTGGAAGTCGCCGCTGATCCCGAACGGCCCGCTGGTGATGCGTAAGGACCTGCCGCAGGAGATGAAGGACAAGATCATCGCCTTCTACACCGCCCTGCCGACTGAAGACTACGAGTGCTTCCGCTCGGTCGAGAACGGCGACTTCTCGGGCTATACGCCGGTGACTGCCGAGTTCTACGAGCCTATCATCGCGGCCCGCCGCGCCACCATCGGCGACTGACAATCCCCCTGACCAGGCCGGCTACTTTCCAGTCGCCGGCCTTTCCTTGCCGAGGCGGAGCCGATGAGCAGCACCATGGCACGACCCGCAGATGGCTTGGGTGAGGATGCGCAAGTCGTCTACCGGCACTACCGGGGACTGCGGCGTACCAAACTCTACTACAGCATCGGGGCCGCCCTGCTGCTCCTGGCCATCGTCATCGGCGCGCTGTGGTTCGCCGATGCCTCCAACGCGGGCCGCTTCTTCGACCGGCTGCCCTACTTCTTCGACTTCTTCATCCACTTCGTCCCCAACGAACCGATGGAGATCGTGCGGGCCATGTTCGACCTGCCCTCGCCATTCGAGGACGGCTCGCAGAAGTACGATTACCCAGAAGGCCGGGTCTACCTCCTGGGTGACGTCTACCTGCCCGAGTATTTCTATGAGCTGCTGGTCACGGTGAACATCGCCGTGCTCTCGACCCTCATCGGCGCCAGCGGTGCCTTCGTGCTGTGCTTCCTCGCCGCCCGCAATCTGGTCGGATCGGGACCGGCGCGCTTCGTGGTGCGCCGCGTGCTCGAACTGTTGCGCGCCTTTCCCGAGATCGTCATCGCCGGGCTCTTGGTTGCCATCTTTTCGCTCGGGCCGGTCGGCGCCATTGCTGCCGTTGCCATCCATACCATCGGTGCGCTCGGCAAGCTGTTCTACGAGGTGGTCGAGAATGCCGACATGAAGCCCGATGAGGGCCTGCGGGCGGTCGGCGCCAGCTGGATCGAACGGGTGCGCTTCGGCATGGTGCCGCAGGTACTGCCCAATTTCGTCAGTTACGCCCTGTTGCGTACGGAGATCAACGTCCGCGCGTCCACCATCATCGGGGCAGTAGGCGGCGGCGGCATCGGCGAGACGTTCCGGCGCTCACTCAGCAACGACCATCCTGCCAAGACCTACGCCATCATCATCCTGCTCTTTCTGACCATTCTCGCCATCGACTGGCTCTCCGGCTACCTGCGCCAGCGCCTGGTCGGTCGGGCGGCCTTCGCTTTCGGGAGCTGACGCGTGACCGCTGCACTGACATCGGACGAGGCTGCCGCGCTGCGGACGCGCCACCGCCATGTCTTCCATCGCCCCCTGGCCCGACGTCTGCCGGCGCCCCTGGCGGTAGTGGGGGTCATCGCCTACCTCATCTTCTGCTTTTTCTTCTTCAACATCCCCGGCATGTTTGCCAACGCCAAGTGGGAACGGGTCGAGGCCTATCTGGCCGACTGGTACTCGTGGGAGGCGCAGCCGCGCTTCCGCTTCAAGGATGGTGGCGTAGCGCTGGAGTGGACACGCTCGCTGCTGGGGGACAACCCCGACCCCGATTGGATCGACCAGACTGGCGACAACGCCTATACGGTGCGGTTCAGCACCGGTAACGCCGTGGAGATTGCGCCGGGCGTCGTTACCGCCGTTGTGGATGGCCGCCGCTATCAAGTTCCGATCACGGCCGACGGGGCGGAGCTGCCGGCTGGTGCCCCCGTATCGATGAGCCTCAAGGGCGGCCGCGTTACCGTCGACTACGGCTTTGTGGGCCTCGCCGAAATTCGCAACAGCCAAGTCTACGTGCGCTACCGCACGCTGGGCTGGCCGAACTTCTTCTTCGACACCAAGTCGCCGTTCTTCGGCATGACCCCCGACAAAATCTGGCGGGCCGCGACCAGTCCCGATCGCATCGATCCGCGTATGGAAAACTGGCAGCTGGTCCTGGCCGAGTTCTTTTACAACACCGAGTGGCAGCACCTCGACGTCTTCAACAAGCTGCTGCAGACGATCGTCATGGCCTTTGTCGGCACGCTGTTCGCCGCCTTGCTGGCCTTCCCCCTCTCCTTCATTGCCGCCCGCAACATCACGCCCAATCCGGTCGGCAACTGGCTGATGAAGCGCCTCTTCGACTTCCTGCGCTCGGTCGACATGCTGATCTGGGCGCTGTTCTTCGTCCGCGGCTTCGGTCCCGGACCGATCCCCGGCATCGCCGCGATTTTCTTCACCGACACCGGCACGCTGGGCAAGACCAATACCGAGGCGCTCGAGAACATCGACGACCGGCAGCGCGAAGGCGTCAAGTCGGTCGGTGCCTCGCCCGCCGCCGTGCAGCGGTACGGCGTCGTGCCACAGGTGATGCCGGTCTTTCTCAGCCAGGCGCTCTACTTCTGGGAAGCCAACATCCGCGGCGCCACCGTCGTCGGCGCCGTCGGCGCCGGAGGCATCGGCCTCAAGCTCATCGAGGCCATGCGCACCAACCAGGACTGGGAGAACGTCGCCTATATGGTGATCCTGATCCTCATAGTGGTGTTCGTGTTCGACAACATCTCTGGTGCTATCCGCTCGCGCCTGATCGGGCCGATGGGACACTAGCCGCGCGAAGGCCTATTTAGGACAGCGAGCAACCCGTCGCGCGGCGCGGTCGGCCACCTGCTGCGGAGATTCCGGAAATCTGCGAGGTGCGCTGCTCGAGTTGCAGCCGTAGTTCCTTGTGCACCCGTGATCTAAGTTCTCCTCTGGCGATTCGAGGTCGACATTGGCGCGCAAGAAGTCCCACGCAGTCTTCGAGATTCCGACCTGGCGCATGGATGCGTCACGGCTCCGCATCAGCAATGAGCGCGCCGTGCTCGTCTCGGTCGCGACCACACCTGGCAGTTCCGCCGCAGAGGTGGCGAGGACGACTGGTCTTGGGCCACAGTCGGTCGGCCGCATCCTCACTGACCTGGAGGAGGCAGGACTTGTGGTGCGCGGCGAGGCGAGGCGCGGGCAACGTGGGCAACCGGCCGTGCCGATGTATCTCAATCCTGGCGGAGTCTTCAGCCTGGGATGCGAAATCGGGTGGCGGCATTTACACATTCTCATCCGCAATCTGACGGGTGACATCTTGGGCGAGCACTGGCGGGACTATGCCTTTCCGGACGCCCATACCATCATGGAGGAAGTTGGTTCCCTCTCCCGCCTGCTGACCGGCCTGGTTCCCGCTGACGAACGGCACCGCATCCTCGGTCTCGGTCTGGCCATGCCTTCCGGCATCGGCCGCAACATCGACCTGGTTGGAGGGTCGCCGGAGCAGGCGGCACTATGGCGTGCCATGGATGTTCAAGCCGCGGCAGAAGCTGCCACCGGTCTTCGCGTCTTTCGCTTCAACGACGGCAACGCGGGCGCGTGGGCCGAACTGGCTGCGCATCCGGTGCCTCGACCCGCGAACCTCGCCTACATTCAAGTGGGCACATTCATAGGGGCCGGCCTCATCGTGGAGGGCCGGCTCTGGGAAGGACCGACCGGCAACTCGGCCAATCTGGGGTCGATGATCATTCGCGGCGACGACGGTTTGCCGAAATTCGTCCACCTCCTCGCTTCCTTGTACGCGCTCGAGAAGCGGCTGGCCGCGGCGGGAATGCAGGTGCCCAGCGGTAACCCCGCCACGTGGAACTGGAAAGCTCTCGAACCGATCGCGAGCGACTGGTTGCAGGATGCAGCGGCAGCGCTGGCTACAACGGTCGTCAACGCCCACGCGTTGGCCGAGTTCAGCGTCGTGCTCATCGATGGGGTCATGCCACGCCCCGTCGTCGAGCGCCTTGTGGACCTGGTCCGGAATGCGGTTGCGGCGCTTCCGGTGCTAACAGCCGATCCCCCGAGTATCGAAGTGGGCAGACTTGGCAGGTCCGCTGCTGCGCGAGGTGCTGCCCTCAAACCGATCTTCCGCAGTTTCTTCTCGCGAGCCTCGTCAGACCTTCGTTAGGACTGGCCAAATCCAGTCGAGTTTTCAGGCGCCATTCAAACTCAGCATCGCTCTAGAATTTATATATTCGCTGGCGGAATTAATTAGGGTGACCTCGGCACCCCGTCAGATCACCTGACGAGAGTGACATTGTGACAAGTGAAGTCCCATGAGTAAGCTCGGATTATCTCGTGTCCACTGTGACTTAACCGCGGAAAGGGGGCCTGGGAGCTTGGCGCTCCTAACCGATCACAAGTGATCACCTGTTATAAGTTTGTTAATCGCCCCTTTTCATTCTCGCGTGGAATTTAATCACGGGGAATGAAACGTGTTTGGACGCATGTTGACGAATAGGGGCGCAAAGAAGGTGATGCACGATGAGCATGCCACTCTGGCGGCCTTCTCTAGATCGCAGGCAATCATCGAATTCTCGATGGATGGCCTGATCCTGACAGCGAACGAGAATTTTCTTGCGGTGCTGGGCTACGACCTGAGCGAGGTCGTTGGCCAGCACCATCGCATGTTCGTGGCGCCGGCCTATGCCGAGAGCCGGGAATACCGCCAGTTCTGGGACTCGCTGCGTAGTGGCCAGTTCGCGGCCGCCGAGTATTGCCGTTACGGCAAGGGCGGGAAGGAGGTCTGGATCCAGGCCTCGTACAACCCGATCCTCGGCGAGGACGGAAAGCCCTTCAAGGTGGTCAAGATCGCCTCGGATGTGACGGCGCAGAAGCACGCCGCTTCCGACGCGCAGGGCCAACTCGCGGCCATCGGAAAAGCGCAGGCGATCATCGAATTCACGCTCGAGGGCCAGATCCTCACGGCCAACCAGAATTTCTGTTCGGCCCTCGGCTATAGCCTCGATGAGATCAAGGGTCGCCATCACCGCATGTTCGTCGACAGTGCCTATGCAACGAGCGGCGAATACCGCGATTTCTGGGACCGTCTTGCCCACGGCGAGTACCAGGCGGCGGAATACAAGCGCATCGGCAAGGGCGGCAAGGAGATCTGGATTCAGGCCTCCTACAATCCGATCTTCGACCCCAACGGAGTGCCGTACAAGGTGGTCAAGTTCGCCACCGACGTGACCGCTCGCAAGGCGGCGACGAACCTGCTCGGCCTGCAGCTGGGACGCGTTGCAGATGGTGACCTGACCGCCCTGATCGACCAGTCGTTCGAGGGTGAACTCGATACCGTTCGGATTGCTTTCAACGAGACTGTCAGCAAGTTCGCCAGCATCGTGTCGCAGCTCCGCGGCACCTCGAGCGCGCTCAAGACTGCCACCGGCGAAATCCTCTCCGGCGCCAACGACCTGGCCGAGCGTACCACCAAGCAGGCCGCCATCGTTGAAGAAACGTCGGCGGCCATGGAGCAGCTCTCGTCCACCGTGACCGAGAACGCGAAGCGTGCCGTTTCGGCGACGGCGGCCGCGGCCGACGTGTCGCACACGGCCGAAGAAGCAGGGGCGGTCATCGCGCGAGCCAATGATGCCATGGAGCGCATCTCGGCGTCCTCGACGAAAATCTCCGACATCATCGGCATGATCGACGACATCGCTTTCCAGACCAACCTGCTGGCGCTCAATGCTTCAGTCGAAGCAGCCCGCGCCGGTGATGCGGGCAAGGGCTTTGCGGTGGTTGCTGTGGAGGTGCGCCGACTGGCTCAGTCCGCCGCCGCGGCCTCAACCGAAGTCAAGGCCCTGATCGAACAGTCTGCGGGGGAAGTGTCGGCAGGCTCACGGCTGGTCAACGATGCGACGCAGAAGGTCGGCTCCATGCTCGACGGCATTCGCCACAGCGCATCGCTCATCGACGAAATCTCGCAGGCTAGCCAGGAACAGGCCAGCACTTTAGCCGAAGTCTCCACGGCGGTGCGCCAGATTGACGAGATGACCCAGCATAATGCGGCCCTGGTCGAAGAAACCAACGCAGCCATCGAACAGACCGAGGGACAAGCGAACGAACTCGATCAGGTGGTCGACATCTTCGTGGTCGATCAGGTCTCCGCCACTGCCACCAAGCCGCGAAAGGCGGGTCCCGCAAACGCGGTTCACGCCCAACAGGAGCGCGTCAAGGCCGCTGCCAAGTCGTACCAGGTCGTGGGGTCTGCAGCAGTCGCCGCCGACTGGAGCGAGTTCTGATGCGCTCGACAGGCGAAATGCTCGAGGTTCCACAGCAGACGGCGGCCGTTCTGGCCGCCGCACCTGACCAGTTCGTCACATTCTCGGCGGGCGGCGCGCCATACGGCGTGAGCATCATGGACGTCCGAGAAATTCGGGGCTGGTCACCCATGACCGCGCTTCCGGGCCAGCCGTTCGGCGCCATCGGCGTCCTCGACATCCGCGGCGAGATCATCGAAGTTTACGACCTGGCCTCTATGCTCGGCCACTCGCAGGACGGGGACTATGTCGGCAAGGTGGTTCTGGTGCTCTCGATCGGACACCAGGACGTCGGCATGCTGGTCGATGCTGTGTCGGACATCATCTTCGCCCGCGGCGAGGATTTTCGCGCTCCACCCAAGAGCAGTGGCCGCATGGAGGCAGTGGTCCGCGGTCTGGTGCGCCAGGACGACCGGCTGGTGGCGATCCTCGATCTGGCGGCGCTGTTTTCAGCATGAGGCTGCCAGGCCGTCCCACGCCTAACGAGGCGTCGGTGCTTCAGTACGGCGACGACGAGCACGGGAATGGTGGGGCCACCAGGACTCGAACCTGGAACCAGACCGTTATGAGCGGTCGGCTCTAACCATTGAGCTATAGCCCCACGGGGCCCTCATAGCAGGCGGAGGCGGGGCGTCAAAGCCCTGATCAGGGGGTGGTGCCGGGGGCCGCAAACTGGTCGCGGAGGCGGGCGGCTTCGGCCTCGGCAGCCAGAGCGCGGTCGCGCCACTCGGCGATGGTATGGCCATCGAGACGCTCGGGTGCTGCCTCTACCGGCTCAGATAGGGGCGCATTGGTCAGGCGAGCGTGGAGAGCGCGGATGTAGCCCTCGTCGTCGGCATCGAGCGTGCCGGCAGCGGCGTCGGATTGCATACGCTTGAGGTCGGAAACCGTTGATTCATCGAGCGTTCCCAATGCGATGAGTTCGTTGATGAGGGTATCGACCGGCACGGGCATTCTCCTGATTGCGTGGGGGCAACCTATAGAATGCGGCGGCTCAAGGAAACCGGCTGCGACAACCCGTCACCCGGCGAATTTGCGGCTGAGGAAAGGCGAGCCGGCGATGCCGAAACGCCAGGGCTTGTCGACTTCCTTGGAGATGCCGATGCGGGGGCCGATTACCACAGATTCGGGGGCTTTGGCGGGGATGAAGGTGAAGGGCGGACCTCCCAAGATCAGGCCGTCGTGGGCTTTGGTGATGGCGAGGGCCTGGCCGACCTTGCCGGGGCCGGAGCAGAGGGCGCGTGAGTCGGAAAGGCCCCGGCGCTCGGCCATTTCGGGCAATCCGTGGGTGGGTTCAATGGCGCGGATCAGCACCGCCGCGGCGCCCGCGCAGACGAAATTGACACACCAATGAATGCCATATGAACGGTAGACATAGACCCGCCCGGGACCATCGAACATGGTTTTGTTGCGCGCCGTGGGGCCGATGAACGAATGCGAAGCGGCGTCGGTCGGGTGGTAGGCCTCGGTTTCAACGATCCTGCCGCCAACGCCGTCGACGAGGAAGGTGGCGCCGAGCAGGTCGCGGGCGACGTCAGTCACCTCGCGGGAGAAATAGGCGGTGAAATTCATGGACCCGCTTTAGCGCGCGGGGGTGGCGGCGACTAGCCCTTGGGCTTGACGTTGATGCCCTTCTGCACGCGCGCGGCGGCGATGCGAAGGGTGAGGTTGTAGGCTTCCTCGCCGGCGGCAGCGCCGACGCCGATCATGGCGGAAGCACTGGCCGCGGACGCATCGACGCGGGCATTCGCCTCCTGGCGCTTGGCCCGGTTCGACTGCATCTCCTGGTACACTCCCATCCGGGGCAACCAGTTCATCGAGCGCTTCTGGATTTCCATGGGGCAACCGTGCAACCAAGCTCTTAACGAATCCTTACCGATCGCCATGCTGCAGATGCGGCAAAAGGGACCTGGACGATGTCAGACACTCTCAAATTCGGCACCAGCGGCTTGCGTGGCCTTGCTACCGAGCTGATCGGCGCGGCGACCCGGCGGTACACGGCAGCGTTCCTGGCGCATCTCAAATCGCGGGGGCAGGCAGGGAGCGGCCGGGTGTTCATCGGGCGCGACTTCCGCGCGTCGAGTCCAACGATTCTGGCAGACTGTGCCGCGGCGATCCGGTCGGCGGGCTATGTGCCGGTGGATTGCGGCACGCTGCCGACACCAGCACTGGCGCTGCACGCCATGGCGGAAGGTGGTCCGGCCATCATGATTACCGGCAGTCACATCCCGGCGGACCGCAATGGGCTGAAGTTCTATTCGCCCACCGGCGAGATCACCAAGGAAGATGAACTCGGCATACTGGCGGCTCTCGACGAGATCGGGCCGACGGAGGGCTCCGGCGTGGCCGAGGACGGATACCCCGCGGCCGGTGACCGGTACCGGCGGCGCTACAAGGGCCTGCTCGCGGCCGATGCCTTGGCCGGTTGGCGCATCGGCGTGTTCGAGCATTCTTCGGTGGCGCGAGATATTCTGGCCTCGCTGCTCTACCGCGCCGGGGCCGAGGTGATCCGGCTGGGGCGAGCAGATGCTTTTGTGGCGGTCGATACGGAGGCTACGTCGGACGCGATCTACCAGCCGCGGCAGCAGTGGATCGCGCAGCACCGGCTCGATGCGATCGTCTCGACCGACGGTGACGGCGACCGGCCGCTGCTGATCGACGGCAAGGGTAATTTTGTCCGCGGCGATGTGTTGGGGCTCCTCACGGCGAAGTTCGTCGGCGCGCAGACGGTGGTGACGCCAGTGACCTCCAACTCGGCGATCGAGAGCGTCGGCTACTTCGGCAAGGTCGAGCGCACCAAGGTCGGGTCGCCCTATGTGATCGAGGGCATGGAGAACCAGCCTGCGCCCGTCGTCGGGTTTGAAGCCAATGGCGGGACGCTGCTGGGTACGGATGTCGTCGTCGGCAACCGCATGATCAGCCGGCTGCCGACCCGGGACGCAGTGCTGCCGATCCTCGCCGTCATTGGCAGCGCAGCGGCGGCCAAGCAGTCGCTGGCCGATTTCATCGCGCCGCTGCCGGTGCGGCCGGCGCTCAGCGACCGGCTGACCGAGGTGCCGACGGAGCGGACCAAGGCGCTGGTCGAACGCTTGGTTGGTGAACCGGCTTTTGCGACGAGCTACTTTGCCGGCATAGGCGATATCGAAAGCGTTTCCACGATCGATGGACCGCGCTTCGTGCTCAAGAGCGGCGACGTGATCCATTACCGGCCAAGCGGCAACGCGCCGGAACTGCGGTGCTATGTCGAGGGTGGCACTGCCGAGCGCGCGGCGCTGCTGCTGCGCTGGGGGCTGGATGCGGCGGCGAAGGTGGTGCGGAGCTAGGGTAACCCCTCGGCCCCCGGGCCAAAGGCTTACTGTGGAGCCCGAACAGGCTATTCCCGCGCAACCACCAATGCCGCAGCAGTCGCCATCATGACGCCCGCGGTGCGGTTGAGGCGGCGGATGGCCTTGCTGGATTTGAAGAAGTCGCGCGCGGCGGCGGCAAGGCCGGCATAGGCGAGGCCGATGATCAGCAGGACGACGACGACGATAGCAACGAGCTCCGTGAAGCCGAGCACGGTGATCGGCTGATCGAGCGGGATCACGGTGGGTAAAAGCGCCAGGTAGAAGACGATGGTCTTGGGGTTACCCAAGGTCAGCGCGAAGCCCGAAAGAAAGGTACGCCAGCTGGATTCTGATGTGGCACGGATTTGCTCTTCGCCGGGCTTTGCAGTCCAGAACTGCCAGGCGATGAACAGCAAATAGGCCGCGCCCGCCCAGCGGACGACCACAAAGATCGGGCCGAACCAGGTGGCGATGGCGGCGAGGCCGAAGAGCGCAAAAACCAGATAGATCAGGTCACCTACGAGGATGCCGAGCACCATGGGCACGGCGCTCATGAATCCGCCACCCAAGGCCCGGGCCACCACGGCAGCAACGCCCGGACCGGGCACGAGCACGGCAATGGCATAGGCGATGGTGAAGGCGGCGAGGGTAACGAGATCCATTTTGTACTCTTAGGGCAGCCTGGCCAGGCGCTCGGTGAGGAGGGCGTAGAAGCCGTCGGCATCGCCCGAGCGCAGGAAGAAGGCATTATGCGGTTTGCCGGTCACCTGCCAATAGTCGACGACGGTCATGCCGACCGTCAAATCGCTGGCCGTTTCGATGGCGACGTGACAATCGCGGCCCTCGAACAGTTCGGGCCTGATCAGATAGGCCATGACGCAGGGGTCGTGCAGCGGCGCGCCGGCGGATTCGTACTTCTTGAGATCGAAGCGCTCGGAAAAGCTCAGCATGGCGTGCACGGCTGCGCCGGCCTTGTTTCCGATGGCCTTGATCTTGGCCAGCCGCTCCTTTGTACCCTGCATCTGGTGGGTGAGATCGAGCGGCGCCATGACGATGGGAATGCCAGAGCGCATGACAATGTCGGCCGCCTCGGGATCGACATAGATGTTGAATTCGGCCGCCGGGGTGATGTTGCCACCCTCGAAGCAGCCGCCGCCCATCATGACGATCTGATCGATACGCGGTGTAATCGCCGGCGCCTTGACCAACGCCATGGCGATGTTGGTGAGGGGCCCGAGGGTGCAGAGAGTCACCGAACCGGCCGGCTCGGTCATCAGCGTGTCGATAATGTAGTCGACACCGTGCTTTTCCTGCAGTGACAGGGTCGGCATCGGCAGGTCCGGGCCATCGAGCCCGGTCTCGCCATGGACATGCTCGGCGGTGACCAGGGTGCGCCGCATCGGTGCCTCGCAGCCGGCATAGACTGGAATATCGGTGCGGCCCGACAATTCGAGGATCTTGAGCGCGTTGCGAGCATTCTGCGCGAGGCTCACATTGCCGGCGACGGCGACGATGCCGAGGATGTCGAAATCCTCCGGTGAGGCCAAAGCGAGGAGAATCGCCACGGCGTCATCCTGGCCGGGGTCGGTGTCGATAATGATCTTGCGCGTCATACTGGGTCCGAAGGTGGGGACGAGAGTCGGGCGCAGCATAGTGGCCTGAGGTCTGACAGTCACCGGGAGATGGAACCGGCGATAACGGGTCCGTGTTGTTGAGCGACAGGAGCAACAGCCTTGCGCAAAGCAATACGGACTGGCCCATCAAAGGGCCTCTCGAAAGACCTCAACAATACGCAGTTCGAGCGGGTGCTGGGCAATGCCTCGCAGCTCGCCATCTGCCTGATCGGTGCCGTGGCGGCGCTGGTGGCGGTGCAGGCGGGGCAGTTCATCCTCGCGCCGGTCTTCCTCGCCATAACCGTCGGGCTGATGTTCGGTCCGGTGGCCGACGCGCTCGAGGCGCGCGGCGTGCCCGAGCCGCTCTCGGCAGGTGTGGTGGTGCTGATGCTGCTGGCCATCATCGCCGGCAGCGGTTTCCTTTTTGCCGGACCATTGGCCGAATGGGGCCGGCGCATGCCGGTCGTCTGGGAGAAGCTGCAGGCGGAACTCGCCAACTGGAAAGAGCCCCTCGAAAGCCTCGGAGCGGTGCAGGAGCAGGTCAAGGGCGTGTTCGGCGGCGACGCCATGGAGGTGACAGTCGAGGACGGTTCGACAGTGACCAATATCGCCATGCTGGCCCCGACGATTTTCGCGCAGGTTCTGATTTTTCTCGCCAGCCTCTACTTTTTCCTCGCTACGCGGGAAAACATCCGGATCGCGACGCTGTCGCTCTGTGTGTCGCGGCGGATGCGCTGGCGCACGGCGCATGTGTTCCGCGACGTCGAGGAGAAGGTCTCGAAATATCTCATCACCATCAGCCTTGTGAATGTCGGCGTCGGCGTGGTTGTGGCGAGCCTGATGGCAGTGATCGGCATGCCTTCGCCGATCCTCTGGGGCGCGCTCGCCGCGCTGCTCAACTACGTGCCGTTCGTGGGGCAGGGGCTGATGGCGGTGATCCTCTTCCTCGTCGGGCTCTCGGTGCAGCCGGACCTAGCCGGCGCTCTGCTGCCGGTGGGGCTCTACTGGGCGGTCAACTTCATCGAGGGCAACTTCGTCACCCCGAACCTGCTGGGGAAGACGATGACGATCAACCCCTTCCTCATTTTCCTCAGCCTCACCTTCTGGCTCTGGGCCTGGGGGCCGGTGGGTGGCCTGATCGCCGTGCCGTCGCTGCTGATCCTTTACTCAGTTGTCACCCACATCTTGCCTGTCCGGCAGATAACGCCCCGCCGGGCTCGTCACAAAGTTGATGCCAAGGCCAGCAAGGACGTCGACGTGGCGCTGGAGGAAACCAGTCCAGCCAGGGCGGAGAAAGGGGAGGTCAAGGCAGAGGCAAAGCCGCGCGCCCCAACCCCACGAAGGAAAACTGCGCCACGACCAGCTTAGTGGCTGCGGGTACCGTAGGCGGCACCTCCGACGAGGTTATACAGAGGCGCGAGAGCTAACGATGCGGTGTTTTCCCCGTTTTAGCTGATCAAGCGACAAATCGCGGAACGCCTGCCGCAGCGCTAGCCGAGTGGGTAGCCTTGACGGGATCGTCGGGACGCCGCATGTCTCGTGCTCATGCGGATCTGAGGGCGATCGATGGCTGGCGAGGCGGTGACACACGCGGTGGAAGCGGCGGCGCATGGAGGCGTCGACCTCACCCAGCTGGTGGCGCTGCTGGCCGCTGGTGTGATCGCAGTGCCGGTGTTCCGCCGCCTGGGGCTGGGTTCTGTCCTCGGCTATCTGGTCGCTGGCCTATTGATCGGGCCGTTCGGGCTCGGATTGGTGCAGGACGCCGAGTCGATCCTCCACGCGGCGGAACTCGGCGTCGTCCTGTTCCTCTTCATCGTCGGGCTGGAGATGGAGCCGACCAAGCTCTGGGGTCTACGCAAGCAGATCTTTGGGCTGGGCGCGATCCAAGTGGTGACATGCGGCCTGCTGCTGACGGGAGCAGGCATATTGCTGGGGTTTACGCCGGTGGTGGCGTTCGTTGCCGGCATGGGCTTTGTGATGACGTCGACGGCCATCGTGATGCAGATCCTCGCAGAACGCGGGGAACTCGCCACTCCCCAAGGGCAGAAGATCGTCTCGATCCTGCTGCTCGAGGATCTGGCCATCGTGCCGCTGTTGGCGCTGGTAGCGATCATGGGGCCGGGCGTCGGCGATGGCGGCACCATGCTGTCGCGCTGGATCAGCATCGGTGTGGCGGCGGCATCGGTGGTGGTCGTGGTGTTTGCCGGTCGATGGGTCCTCAATCCCGTGTTCCGGCTATTGGCCGACTCCAAGGCGCGCGAAGTGATGACGGCGGCGGCGCTGCTGGTGGTACTCGGTGCGGCGCTGATCATGCAACTGGGGGGGCTGTCGATGGCGATGGGCGCGTTCCTCGCCGGCGTGATGCTCTCGACCTCGACCTTCCGGCATCAGCTCGAAGCGGACGTGGAGCCGTTTCGCGGCATCCTGCTGGGGTTGTTCTTCCTGGCGGTCGGCATGTCGCTCGACCTCAGTGTGGTGGGGGCAAACTGGCTGATCATCGCCGGCAGCGTGCTGGCCTATATGATCATCAAGGGGCTGGCTATCTACGGCATTGCCCGGATGTTCAAGGCGCCGCACTGGATGGCGCTCGAGCGTTCGGTGCTGATGGCGCAGGGCGGCGAATTCGCCTTCGTGCTCTATACGACGGCGCTGGGTAACGGCATCTTCACGGCAGAACTGAACGCGATTTTCACCGCGACGGTCATCATTTCGATGATCCTGACGCCGTTCTCGATCATCGCGCTGCGATTTTTCCAGCCCAAGCAGGAACAGTCGATGGAGGGTGTCGAGGAGCCGGACGGGCTCACCGGCAACGTGCTGGTGATCGGCTTCGGCCGCTTCGGGCAGATCGCGACGCAGCCGCTCCTGGCGCGGGGACTGACGGTTTCCATTATCGACAACGATACCGAGATGATCCGGGTGGCCGGGCAGTTCGGCATGAAGGTCTATTATGGCGATGGCACCCGGCTCGATATCCTTCATGCGGCCGGCGCCGAGAATGCCGACGCGGTGCTGATCGCGGTCGACAACAAGGAGGAGGCGACCCGGATCGCTGAACTGGTGAAGTCGGAATTCCCGCTCACCAAGGTGCTGTCGCGCGCCTTCGACCGGGTGCATGCGATGGAGCTGGTCAAGCTCGGAGTGGACTACCAGATCCGCGAAGTGTTCGAGTCGGCGCTGGCCTTCGGGCAGGAGACGATCATGCAATTGGGCGCCACGGCGGAAGAGGCGGCCGAGGTGATCGAGGGGGTGCGGCAGCGGGACCAGATGCGGTTCGAAGCGCAGGTGCTGGGTGGCGACGTGCAGGCGGCGCGCGACTTCATGCTGCGCAACGCCACCGAGCAGGCGCGGGAAGCCGGGCGCACCGGCGCACCAACCGAGCCCATCGTTCCGCCTGGGAGCGAGCCAGCCAAGGTCTAGGGCGTTGGGTTGGCGGGGCCTTCCCACCCCGCATATTAAGTGCCATGGTGCCTCTCAGAGGGGACTACATCGTCATGACACTTGGATTGCGACATGCCGCAAAAGCCAATCGTATTCGACGCCCCCAAGCCGGAGCCCCGTGCGCGCACCGCTGAGGCGCTGCAGGCGGAAATCCTTGAAAAGCTTACCTATTCGATTGGCAAGGACCCGATCGTCGCGCGGCCGCATGACTGGCTGAAGGCAACGATCCTCGCCGTCCGCGACCGCATCATCGACCAGTGGATGGAGTCGAGTCGAGAGACCTGGCGAACCTCGAACAAGCGCGTTTACTACCTGAGCCTCGAGTTTCTCATCGGCCGGCTGATGCGCGACGCCATGCACAATATCGGCCTTATGGAGCCGGTGCGGCAGGCGCTCAAGAATCTCAACGTGGATCTGGGCGACCTCATCAATCTCGAGCCGGATGCGGCTCTGGGCAATGGCGGCCTGGGCCGACTGGCGGCGTGTTTCCTCGATTCCATGTCGTGGGTGAAGATCCCCGCCTATTGCTATGGCATCCGCTATGCCAACGGCATGTTCCGGCAGGAAATGAGCGAGGGCTGGCAGGTGGAACTGCCGGAAGACTGGCTCATGCACGGCAATCCGTGGGAATTCGAGCGGCGGGAATCCAGCTACGAGATCGGCTTTGGCGGCCATGTCGAGCCGATTACCGAGCCTGATGGGCTGGTACGGCACGAATGGCGGCCGGGCGAGCACATGCTTGCCGTTGCGTTCGATACGCCGATCGTGGGGTGGCGCGGCAAGCGGGTGAATACGCTCCGACTCTGGAGTGCGCAGTCGATCGACCCGATCCTGCTCGACAAGTTCAACTCCGGCGACCATATCGGTGCGCTCGAAGAAAGTGCGCGGGCGGAAGCGCTCACGAAGATTCTCTACCCGGCCGATTCAACGCCGGCAGGGCAGGAACTTCGCCTGCGGCAGGAGTTCTTCTTCTCGTCCGCCTCGCTGCAGGACATCGTTCGGCGGCATCTGCAGCAGTATGGCGACCTCGGATCGCTGCCCGACAAGGTGGCCATCCAGATCAACGACACGCATCCGGCGATTTCGATCGCGGAGATGATGCGCATTCTCATGGATCTGCATGGACTACGCTGGGCGCAGGCGTGGAAGCTTACCAAGGGTACGTTCGGCTACACCAACCATACGCTGTTGCCTGAAGCGCTGGAAAGCTGGCCGGTGGGTCTGCTGGAGCGGCTGCTGCCGCGGCACATGCAGATTATCTACGCGATCAATGCCGAAGTGCTGACCGAGGCCCGGACCCGCGCCGGCTTCAGCGATGCGCAAATCGCCAATGTGTCGCTGATCGACGAGCATGGCTCGCGCCGGGTCCGCATGGGGCAGTTGGCCTTTGTTGGCTCGCATTCGATCAACGGCGTGGCGGCGCTCCACACGGAGCTGATGAAGAAGACGGTCTTTGCCGACCTTCACGCGCTCTATCCCGATCGCATCAACAACAAGACCAATGGCGTGACGCCGCGACGCTGGCTGATGGAGTGCAATCCGGGACTGACCAAGCTAATTGCTGAGCGTATCGGCCCCGAATTCATGGACGATTTCGACAGACTGGTTGATCTCGAGAAGCATGCCGACGATGTCGGGTTCCAGGAGCAGTTCGCTGCGGTCAAGCGCGCCAACAAGGTGGTGCTGACGCAGGTGATCAAGGACCGGCTCAATGTCGTGGTATCGCCGGACGCGCTCTTCGACGTGCAGGTCAAGCGCATCCACGAATACAAGCGTCAGTTGCTGAATGTCATCCAAGCCGTTGCGCAATATGCAGAATTGCGCGCCCATCCGGAACGAGACTGGGTGCCGCGCGTTAAGGTGTTTGGTGGCAAAGCGGCGCCGGGATACTGGAACGCCAAGCTGATCATCAAGCTCATCAACGACGTCGGCAAGGTCATCAACGCTGATCCGGCCGTCCGCGGCCTGCTCAAGGTGGTCTTCCTGCCCAACTACAATGTCAGCCTTGCCGAGACGATCATCCCGGCTGCGGACCTGTCCGAGCAGATTTCCACTGCTGGCATGGAAGCATCCGGTACCGGCAACATGAAGTTCATGGCCAACGGGGCCATCACCATCGGCACGCTCGACGGCGCCAATGTGGAGATGCTCGAGGCGGTCGGCGCGGATAATATGCTGATCTTCGGTCTCACGGCCGACAAGGTGGCGCAGAAGCGAGCTCGCAGCGAAGTGCCGCGACCATCCATCGATGCGTCGCCGGCGCTCAAGGAGGCGCTGGAGATGATTTCGTCGGGCGTCTTCTCGCCGGACGATCCGAACCGCTACCGCGATCTGATCGGAGGTCTCTACGACCACGACTGGTTCATGGTGGCACGCGATTTCGATGCTTACGCAAAGGCGCAGCGACAGGTCGATCAGATCTGGGCGACGCCGCGCAAGTGGAATTCCATGGCGATACGGAACACAGCGCATGTGAGCTGGTTCTCCTCCGATCGCACCATCCGGCAATATGCAGAAGAGATCTGGAAAGTGCCGGTTGGAACCATCTGAAGTCGGGTAGGGCGTATCAGTGAAGTGGCAGGCGGGGGTTGAGGATATCGAAGCGGTCGTCGCCGGGAAGCACGCCGATCCGTTTTCGATCCTAGGCATACAGCAGGTTGGCGACGAATGGGTCGCCCGCGCATTCATTCCGCATGCCGAAAGCGTGACGGCACTCGACCGATCGGGGAAGCCGGTTGGCGAACTCGAACGCCGGCATAGCGGCGGGTTCTTCGAGGGCAAAGTCGACATCGACCGCCGGCAGCCGATGAC
>JAEZKB010000235.1 GCA_023415605.1 Pseudomonadota bacterium | reverse complement strand
CCACATAACGCGCGTCGCGATGGCCGCCGGCGCGGATGCGCGAAACCAGCGCTTCCCCGGAAACGCCGTCGATCGGCTCTTCGCCGGCGGCATAGACCGGCGCAACCAGGATCGTGTCGGCGTCGTTGAAGCAGGCCGAAAAGTCCGCGAAGAGATCGTGCAGCCTGGAATAGCGGTGCGGCTGGGCAATAGCGATGACACGCCCCTTGGCGGAATCGCGCGCGGCGCGCAGTGCCGCCTTGATCTCGACGGGGTGGTGGCCGTAATCGTCGAACACGTCGACGCCGTTCCACGAACCCGTATGGGTGAAGCGCCGCTTGACGCCGCCAAAGGCGCTGAGGCCTTGGCTGATCGCTTCGGCGGAAAGGCCGAGCTCATGCGCGACAGCAATCGCGGCGGTCGCGTTGGAAACGTTGTGACGGCCGGGCATCGGCAGGCGAAGATCGCGGATCGCGTTTTCCGCGCCGGTCTTGCGGTCGCGGATCACCACGTCGAACAGCGAGGCGCCGCCCTCGAAACGATGGTTCTGGAAACGCACATCGGCCTGCGGGTTGCGGCCATAGGTGATGACGCGGCGATCGCGGATTTCGCCCACCAGCGACTGCACTGTCGGATGGTCAAGACACATCACGGCAAAGCCGTAGAAGGGCACGTTCTCGACGAAGTTGAGGAACGCCTGCTTGACGTGGTCGAAGTCGTGATAGTGGTCGAGATGTTCCGGATCGATATTGGTGACGATGGCGACGTCGGCCGGAAGCTTGACGAAGGTGCCGTCGCTCTCGTCGGCCTCGACCACCATCCACTCGCCTTCCCCCAGGCGCGCATTGGTGCCGTAGGCGTTGATGATGCCGCCATTGATGACCGTGGGGTCCATGCTGCCCGCGTCGAGCAGCGTCGCCACCAGCGTCGTGGTCGTGGTCTTGCCATGCGTGCCGCCGATGGCGATGGCATTCTTGAAGCGCATGATCTCAGCCAGCATCTCGGCGCGGCGCACCACTGGCAGACCCTTGGCGCGCGCTGCGGCCAGCTCCGGATTGCCCTTCTTGATCGCGGACGAGATCACCACCACGGCTGCGTCGCGGAGATTTTCGCCCGACTGGCCGATGGCGACCTCGATGCCCATCTTGCGCAGGCGCTGCACATTGGGGTTCTCGGAACTGTCCGAGCCGCGGACCTTGTACCCTTGGTTATGCAGGATTTCGGCAATGCCGCTCATCCCGATGCCCCCGATGCCGACGAAGTGCACCGGACCGATATTGCGCGGCATTTTCATTGGTTATTTCCCCCTGACGGCGAGGCGTTCTGCCACGTCGGCGAGTTTTTCGACCGCTTGCGGTTGCCCGAGCGACTTGGCCGCGGCGGCAGCCCTCTGCAACGCCTCCGGCTCACCGAAAAGTGAGGCCAGCCGAGTCGCAAGCGAAGGTGGCGAAAGCGTGGCCTGCTCGGCGATCCAGCTACCACCAGCCGCCTCCACCACGAGCGCATTGTTCTTTTGGTCAGCGTCGATAGAGCCCGGTAACGGCACGAGGATGGCTGGCCGGCCGATGACAGTTAGTTCGGCGACTGTCGAGGCACCGGAGCGGGCGATGACGAGATGGCTTTGCGCGATCCGCTCGGGCAGATCGTCGAAGAAAGCCGCCAGTTCGACGTTCACCTTCGCCTGCCGATAAATTTCGGCGACCCGGTCGAGATCCTCCGGCCGGCATTGCTGCACGACGCGGAGCTTAGATCGCAACTCCTGCGGCAACTGCGCGATCGCCGGTGGCACCAGGTCGGCAAAGACGCGAGCCCCTTGGCTGCCGCCAAAGACGGTGAGCCGAAAGGTTTCCCCGACCGCCGGATAGGGCGCATCCGCCACGGCCCGCACCCGGTCGCGCACCGGATTGCCGGTGAGGATGGATTTGTCGGCGAAGGGCTCTGCCTTGGCGGTCTTGGCAAAACTCAGCGCGATGGCCTTGGCGTAGCGGGCGAGTGCCCGGTTGGCCCTACCCATTACCGCATTCTGCTCGTGCAGCAGCCCGGGGACACGGCCGAAACTGGCAGCGAGAAAGGGCGGGAACACCGGATAGCCACCAAAACCGATCACCGCGTCTGCCTTGATGCCGCGCAGCTTTCCGCCGGCAACGCCGATGCCGTAGAGGATCTTGACGCCGGCGAGGACGAACTGCACCGGATTGCGCACCGAGGGCGTCGCCGATGGTACGATATGGGTTTCCGTCGCCGGAAACTTATCGCCATAGGCGGCGACCCGATGATCGGTCATCAGGTGGATGACATGGCCGCGGCGCTTGAGTTCCTGCGCCAGCGCCATGGCCGGGAAGAGATGCCCTCCCGTGCCGCCAGCCATGAGGACGAAAACACTCATTCGGCTGGAGCCAGCGCGGGCGTGCGATAGGCCGGCAGGCCAGAGACAATGCGCTCTTCCGGCCGTTTGCGGGTTAGCGCCAGCATCAGGCCCATCCCAAAGGCGATGGCGATCATCGAGGTACCGCCATAGGAGACGAACGGCAGCGTCATGCCCTTGGGCGGGATCAGGCTGAGATTCACCGCCAGGTTGATCGAGCACTGCAGGCCGAACTGGATGGCGATGGTTGAGGCAGCCAGGCGAGCAAAGAGGCTCTGCTGCTGTTGCGCCCGCATCAGCGCCCGGATCACGATGAAAGCGATCAACGCCACCAGGCAGAGGCAGAAGAGAATGCCGAACTCGCCGGCCGCAGCTGAGAACACATAGTCGGCATGGGCGTCGGGGATCACCTTCTTGGCCAGCGATTCACCCGGGCCGCGCCCGAACCAGCCGCCCTCGAGCAGCGATGAAAGCGCCTTGTCCACCTGGTAGGTGTTGCCCTCTTCGGGGTTGATGAAGGTGTCGATGCGCTTGGCGAAGTGCGGGAAGAACGCATAGGCGCCGAACAGCAGGCCGATAGCGGCGACGCCAAGGCCGAAGATTACGAACCACGAAATGCCCGAAAGGAAGAGCAGCGCCGCCCAGGTGGCGAGCACCAGCGCAGTCTGGCCGATATCTGGCTGCAGCAGCAGGCCGCCGACGATCACCAGCATGATTACGGTGGCAAGCGTGCGCGCTGGCATCCCCTGCTGCTTCATGCTCTCGGCAAACAGCCAGGCGCCGAGCACCGCATAGGCGGGTTTGACGAATTCCGAGGGCTGAATGGTCTGGCCGAAGGCCGAAACCCAGCGTTTGGCGCCCTTGACTTCGACGCCGAAGCGCAGCGTCAGCCAGAGCAGGACGATGCTCACTACCAGCACGCCAATCGCCGACACCCGCGCCAACCGGTGCGGTAGCATCGAGGTCGCGACGAGCACGACAAGTGCGATGGCCGAGAACATGGCGTGGCGAATGACGAAGTGCCAGGCGTCGAGCCCGATACGCTCGGCCACCGGCGGGCTCGCCGCAAAGCTCAGCACGATGCCCACTACAAGGAGAAGTGCCAGGGCCGCGAGCAATTGCTTGTCGATCGTCCACCACCATTCGGCGATGGGGGTCTTGCGGTCCCGTGCAAACATCTTGAGGTGCCCGCCCTTGCCCGGCGGCTCCCGATATAACTCTACTCGACGCGCACTCTAGCGCCCCGTTGGTTACCAAACTCCGACCGGATTTGCGTTTTGCGATTCTGACTGCGGGTTAGCGCAGCTTGAGCGAGCTCAGGCCGATGAGGGCCAGCACGAAGCTGATGATCCAGAAGCGGATGACGACCTGGCTTTCGGTCCAGCCGAGATGCTCGAAATGGTGGTGGATCGGCGCCATCTTGAAGACGCGCTTGCCGGTGAGCTTGAACGAGGTCACCTGCACGATCACCGACACCGCCTCCAGCACGAAGAGCCCGCCGATAATGCCGAGCACAATCTCATGCTTGGTTGCGACGGCAATGGTGCCCAGCGCGCCGCCCAGGGCCAGCGAACCGGTATCGCCCATGAAAATCTGCGCCGGCGGGGCGTTGAACCACAGGAAGCCGAGGCCAGCGCCGATCAACGCGCCGCAGACCACCGAGAGTTCGGCGGTGCCCGGCACGTAGTTGATCAGGAGGTAGTCGGAATAAGTCACCGAGCCGACGAGGTAGGCGATTAGGCCGAAACAGGCGGCCGCAACCATCACCGGGACGATAGCAAGGCCGTCGAGGCCGTCGGTGAGATTCACCGAATTGCCGGCGGCGACCACCACGAAGGCGGCAAACAGCACGAAGAACCAGCCCAGGTTGATCGCCAACCCTTTGACGAACGGGAAAAACAGCGACGTCGACGTACCCGGCTCACCCAGGATCGAGATGAAGTAACACGCGATGGCGGCGACGATAGCTTCGAGCACGAGGCGCTGCCGGCCGGAAAAGCCGTTGTGCGACATGCGCTTGACCTTGAGATAGTCGTCGTAAAAGCCGATGGCGCCGAACGCCGCAGTGACGAACAGTACGCACCAGACATAGCCGTTCGACAGGTTGGACCAGAGCAGGATCGAGGTCAGCGCACCAGAAAGGATCATCAGCCCGCCCATCGTGGGCGTGCCCTTCTTGGTCAACAGGTGCGACTGCGGTCCGTCTTCGCGGATCGGCTGGCCCCGGCCCTGCCGGACACGAAGCCCTGCGATCATGCCCGGGCCGAAGAGGAAGACGAAGAACAGCGCCGTGACCACGGCGCCTGCGGTTCGGAAAGTGATGTAGCGGAAGACATTGAACGCGGCGAGGCTCTCGCCCAACTGTCCAAGAAAATACAGCATGTCCTACGCTTTCCCGACGCGGCTGCGGCTCAGGCAAAGCGCTCGCGGATGGACTTCACGAGGCTCGACAGGCGCACGCCATTGGACCCTTTGACCATAACAGCATCGCCATGCGCAAGGCTGGAAAGGATGGTCTCGGCGATCTCGTCGACTTTGAGAGCGTGGCCAGTGACATAGCCCTCTCCCAAGGCATTCCGTAGGCCCTCGATAGCCTGCCCCACGAGGAAAACCTTGTCCGGATTCGCGCTTATGACGGCATCCTTGAGCGATGCATGAAGCTCCGGACTGAGCGGACCGAGCTCCAGCATATCGCCCAGAACCAGCAGCTTGGCGCCGCCAGGCGCCTTCACATTCGAATAGACGTCCAGCGCTGCGGCCATCGAAGCAAGGTTGGCATTGTAGCTTTCGTCTACCAGCAGCAGCGGCTTCTCCACGGGTCCGAGCCTGATCGTCTCGCCTCGTCCCTCCGGCGCACCGAAACCGGCAAGTGCGTCGATGGCAACTTTCGCCCCCTCCCCCGACAGGTGCGAAACGGCCAGCGCCGCGACGGCATTGGCGGCCATGTGCTTGCCCTTGACCTGCAGGTTGAGGACATGGGTCTGGCCCTCGTGCTCGACCTGCACCTGCGTGCCCGTGGCGGCCGGCTCGTATTTGGTGATGCGCCAGTCGCAGGCTTCGTCGAAGCCGTAGGTCACCACCCGGCCGACGCTCGCCTCCCGCGCCTTGCCGAAGAGGATGTGAAGATAGTCGTGGTCGCCGTTGAGCACCGCTGTGCCGCCCGGCTCGAGACCGAGGAAGATTTCGGCCTTGGCTACGGCGATGTCGGCAACAGAGGAGAAGAATTGCAGATGCGCCGCGGCGACCGTGGTGATCACGGCCACATGCGGGCGGACCAATTGCACCAGCGGGGTGATTTCGCCGGCATGGTTCATGCCGATCTCGAAGACGCCAAACTGCGCCTCGCGCGGTAGCCGCGCCAAGGTCAGCGGCACACCCCAGTGATTGTTGAAGCTTTTGACCGAAGCATGCGTCTCGCCGGCGGCCGACAGAACCGAGCGGAGCGCTTCCTTGGTGGTGGTCTTGCCGGCGCTGCCGGTCACCGCGATGATCTGCGCCCGGCTGCGTGCGCGGGCGGCAGTGGCGAGCTTGGTGAGGGCCTCGAGCGGTTCGGCCACAACGATGAGCCGATCGCCGCCATTGCGGGCATGGTAGGCCTCCGAGACCAGCGCCGCGGCCGCGCCGGCCTCCAGCGCCTTGCCGACGAAGTCGTGCCCGTCATGAGCATCGCCCTTGATGGCGACGAACAGCGCCTCGGGCAGGATGTCGCGCGAATCGATCGAGACTGAGGAGATCGGCCCGTCGAGGAGCCCCTCGGGCCGCCCGCCGGTAGCTGCAACAACCTCGGCGACGGTCCAGAGCGGTCTCATGCGATTCTACAGTCCCTTGAGTGTCTCCAGCACCACTTCGTGGTCGGAGAAATGGTGCTTCGTGTCACCGATGATCTGATAGTCCTCGTGGCCCTTGCCTGCAATGAGCAGCGCATCGCCGGGTTTCAGATTGCGGATCGCCGTCTCGATGGCCTTGCGGCGATCGCCGATCTCGTCGGCCTTGGGCACTTCGGCGAGGATCTGCGTACGGATGAGCTGGGGGTCCTCGGTGCGCGGATTGTCGTCGGTGACGATCACCTTGTCGGCCAGGCGCTGTGCCACTTCGCCCATCAGCGGCCGCTTGCCGCGATCGCGGTCGCCGCCGGCGCCGAACACCAGGTGCAGCTTCTTTTTGGCGAAGGGCCGCAGCGAATTGAGCGCCGATTCAAGCGCCGCGGGCTTGTGCGAATAGTCCACGAAGATCGCCGCGCCGTTGTGTTCGGCCACAAGTTCCATGCGGCCCTTGGCGCCCTTGAGCGTGTTAAGCGCTTCGAGCGCCTTTTGCGGCGGCGCGCCGGTGCTGACAGCCAGTGCCAGCGCCACCACGGCATTGCTGACCTGGAAGTCGCCGGTCAGCGGCAGCTTGAAGCTCGCCGGTTCGCCAACCATGCGGCCGACCACGTGCTGCCCGAAACCCTCGTTGATGATGTTGGAAATCTCGAAGAACGCGCCTTCGCGTCCTACGGTCAGCAGCGTCGCGCCGCGATCGAGGGCGGCAAAGAGGAACGGCATGTGCTCCTCGTCGTCCGAATTGACTACCGCCGAGCCACCCTCGGCGATGAGATCGCGGAACAGGCGGAGCTTGGCCTCGCGATAGGTCGACATGTCGATGTGATAGTCGAGATGGTCGCGGCTGAGGTTGGTGAACGCCACAGCCTTGAACCGCAGCCCATCGATGCGGCGCTGGTCGAGGCCCTGGCTCGAGGCTTCCATGGCGACATGATCGATGCCGCGGGCCTTGAGCATGGCGAGGTCGCGATGCAGCGTCAGCGGATCTGGCGTGGTCAGTTCGCCCGGCAGGATGCCGTCGCTGGTCTCGATACCTACAGTGCCCATGCTGGCGGCCTTGAGCCCGCAATAGGCCCAGATTTGCCGCACATAAGAGACTGTCGAGGATTTGCCGTTGGTACCGGTGACCGCCACCGGCGTATCCGGCTGTGCCGGAAACACTCGGGACGCAGCACTGGCATAGGCCCGCCGCACGTCCTTTACGATGACGACCGGGATGCCCGGATCTTCGGCCGGCTTGCGGTCCGAGATCATGGCGATGGCGCCGCGCTGCCGCGCCTGACCGGCAAAGCTGTCGCCGTGCACCTTGGTCCCGGGCATGGCGAAGAACACCTCCCCGGCCCCGATGGCGCGGCTGTCGGAGTTCACACCTTCGACCGTGAGCACCGGCGGCTTGCGTGCGCCGGCGCCCTTGAGCAGTTCTGCCAATACGAACGGCACGTCCGGACTTCCTTCTGGAATCAAACTAGCGGATTTCGACAGGGACAAGGTTTGCATCTAGCATTTCATTGAAATCGGGGCTGATGCCAAGCATCGGCGCAATCTGGGCCACCACACGACCAGTCACCTCACCCGCATTCCAGCCGGCCGTGTGCCCCGACTGCGCGTTCTCCGACTTCGGCTCGTCCACCAGAATGATCATCGCATAGCGTGGATTATCGAGCGGGAACGCCGAGGTGAAGACGTTGAACGACTTGCTTGAGGAATAGGCGCCGTTGACGACCTTTTCGGCCGTCCCGGTCTTGCCGCCGGCCCGATAGCCGGCCGCCGCCTTATTCATGCGTGTGCCCGAGCCTTCGAGCGCATTGAGCCGCATCAGGTAGCGGATATAGCCGCTCGTGGTCGGCGAAATCACCGGCTCGTAGAGCTGCCTGGCCTCGGCCTCGCTGCGCTTGATCAGCGTGGGCGGGACCATGTAGCCGTCGTTGACGAAGGCGGCCATGGCGCGGAGCATGTGCAGCGGCGAGATCGATAGGCCATGGCCGAAGCTCGAGGTGGCTGCGACGATCTCGGAGAACTTCGCAGGCACCGTCGGGTCGCGCATTTCCGGCAGCTCGATGCTGGCCCGCTTGTCGAAGCCGAGCTTCGACAGAAACGCCCGAAACTCGTCCTTGCCTAGCGCCTGCATGATCTTGATGGTGCCGATGTTCGAGGAATACTTGTAAACCTCGGGCAGCGTCAGCACACGGTGCTTGCCGTGGAAATCGTCGATGGTGAAGCGGCCGAAGCGAATGCCGTAGCGTGCATCGAATGTGTCGGAGATCCGTACCTTGCCGCTATCGAGCGCACCGGCGAGCGTCACCGTCTTGAAGGTCGAACCCAGCTCGTAGATGCCCGACGTGATGCGGTTGAAGCGCTGGTTCTTGACGCCGTTATAGTCCTCGAATGCGGTCGAGGGATTGTTGGGATCGAAATCCGGCAGGGAGACCAGCCCCAGGATTTCGCCGGTCTTGATATCCATCACCGCGCCGGCGGAAGCAACTGCCTGGTATCGCACGAGGGCGTCGGCGAGTTGCTCGTAGAGCACGTGCTGAACACGAAGGTCGATCGAGAGATTGACCGGCGCCAGCTCGTTGCCGCGGGCGAGGCCGAGCGACTGCAGCAGAGCGACGTTCTCGTCGTCCATGTGCTTTTCGATGCCGGCAATACCTTGGTTGTCGATATTGGTGGCGCCTAGAACGTGCGAGGCCTCGCGGGCGCCTGGATAAAAGCGCTTGCTCTCCTGCACGAAATCGAAGCCCGGCAGGCCGAGGGCGAAGATCGCGTCCTCGATAGCCGGCGTCAGCTCGCGTTTGACCCAGACGAAACCCTTGTCGCCGGTCAACCGCTTGCGCAGCCAGTCCTCGTTGAGGTCGGGGAAAACGGTACGCAGCTTCTGCACCGCCTCCTCGACATCGATGATGCGGCGCGGTTCGGCGTAGAGCGAGGGCACGCGGATATCGACCGCCATCTCGAGGCCATTGCGATCGAGCAGCGCCGGCCGCGTCGCGGTGATGAGATCGCGCTCCTGACCTTCGATGGTGGTCTCGGTGACCACCGAGCCGAGCTGAATCAGGCGGCCGGCAACCGTGCCGAAGACGATGAGCAGCGCCAGGATTACCCAGCGGATGCGCGCCTTGGTAAGATTGCCGCGGGACTTGCGCGCACCATCGAGCGCGATCGGGGCCGCGCCCTCAGAGAGCAGTGCCATCGTCTTCACTTGCCTCGATCAGTTGTTCGATGGGGTCGATTCCCGCTTCCAGCGACTCAAAGAGCGAATCCAACGCCGTGGTATCGAGCTGCACCACAGGGCGCATCGGCAGGCTGTCCATAGCGGCGAACTGCGTCGGCTTGGTCGGCTGCAGTGCGAGCACATCCTGGTGCCGCGCGACGATGGGCGCAACGTGAGTGGGCTGGTTGAGAAAGGCCCATTCGGCCTCCAGCAAAGACAGTGATGCCTGCTGGCGCTCGATGCGCCGTTCCAGCGCCGCCTTGGTGCTGGCGGTGTCCTCGACCTGGAACTTCAGCGCATAAACGCCGACAAGACCGACGAGGCTGGTGCAGACCAGGATGACGTTGAGCGTCTTGATCATGCCGCGCCCCTTACAGTGGGAACGGCAAGGCCCGCATAGCTCACCTCGCGCGCCGGAGCGGACGTACGACGGGCGGCACGGAGAATAGCGGACCGGGCGCGCGGGTTGCGGTCGATTTCGGCTGCCGTCGGCTTGGCCGGCTTGGCCACGACCCAGCGCTGCGCCTCGCCCGCTGTCTGCGGCAGATGCCGCGACTGGGCGGGACCACCTTTTTCGGGATCGAAGAAGCGCTTGGCGATCCGGTCTTCGAGACTATGGAATGTTACGACGGCGAGCCGTCCGCCCTCACCCAGCAACCGCTCGGAGGCAAACAGCCCCTCGACCAGTTGGTCGAACTCGGCGTTCACCGCAATGCGCAATGCCTGGAATGACCGGGTCGCCGGATGGCTCTCCCCCGGCTTGCGGCCGATGGCCTTTTCGATGAGGCGCGCCAGCTGCGTCGTCGTGGTAATCGGCTCGGCCGCGCGGGCTGCGACCACCGAATGCGCGATGCGACGCGACTTCCGCTCCTCGCCATAGGCAAACAGCAGGTTGGCCAAAACGTCTTCGTCGAGCGTGTTGACGAGGTCGGCGGCGCTTTCCCCCTCACCCGACATCCGCATGTCGAGCGGCCCTTCCCGCATGAAGGAGAAACCGCGGTCGGCTTTGTCGAGCTGCATGGAAGAGACGCCGATATCGAGCACCACGCCATCAACTGGCTGGTTCACCAGTTGGTCGAGCACCGAGAACTCACCGGCGATGAACTCGAAGGTTGTGGGGAAGTCTGCCCTCAGGCGCTCTACATGGGGCGCGACAGACGGATCGCGGTCGATTGCGACCACGGAGGCACCGGCTTCGAGCAGAGCGCGTGAATAGCCGCCGGCTCCGAAAGTGCCGTCGACGATGCGAGCCCCGGCTAGCGGCTGCAGCGCCGCCAGCACTTCGGCGAGCAGCACCGGCACATGCGGCGCACTGTGCTCGCTGGCCAACGGCTTGCCCATATCCGACCGAACTCCACTCCGGCTAACGCCGGTAAGCATACCACCCCCATCATCGAGGGCATTTGCCCCACTTTGATCCGCCGAGATTAAGATTCTGTTTCCCAACTTCATCCGTCTGCGCGGGCGGGCGCAGCCAGGACCTCGGCTGACTATTCGGCCACTCAACACGGACGCAGAGACGAAAAGTCGCCAGTCGACCTATAAGCCGGGTTCTGTAGGGCCCGCGCCGAAGCGCGGACGTGGTGGCCATTCATCTTTGAGCGCCATTGCTGACGCCCTTGTGCGACCAACCCGGGTGACTGGCCTCGAAATCGGCTGGGCATCCCCGCGTCACCCCTATTTGGTCTTGCTCCCGGTGGGGTTTGCCTTGCCGTCCCTGTTGCCAGGGCCGCGGTGCGCTCTTACCGCACCCTTTCACCCTTACCGCCGGCGAACCGGCGGCGGTTTGCTTTCTGTGGCACTTTCCCTGGGGTCGCCCCCGCCGGCCGTTAACCGGCACCGTGTTTCCGTGGAGCCCGGACTTTC
>JAEZKB010000174.1 GCA_023415605.1 Pseudomonadota bacterium | reverse complement strand
ATTCAATGCAGGTCTATCCCTTCACGCAGGGCGCGCTCTATCAGGTCTATACCGCCGTCGGGCAGATCACCGACATCGCGCTGCAGCCGGGCGAGCAACTCGTCGGCTCCGGGCCCGTCGCGGCTGGCGATACGGTGCGCTGGGTCATCGGGGACACGCAAAGCGGCTCCGGCGCGACGTTGCAGGTGCATATCCTGGTCAAGCCCACGCGACCTGATCTGATGACGAATCTCGTCATCAACACCAATCTGCGCACCTACCACATGGAGCTGCGCTCGACCGAGCGCACCTATATGGCCTCGGTCTCCTGGCAGTATCCGCAGGACCAGCTCATCGCCCTGCGCCGCCAGAATGCCGAGGCACAGGCCAGCCAGCCGGTAGCGGCCGGGGTCGATCTGGCGCGGATCAACTTCCGTTACGAGGTCACGGGCGACCGGGCGCCGTGGCGTCCGCTGCGCGCCTATGACGATGGCCGGCAGGTGTTCATCGAGTTTCCGAGGGGCATCGCCCAGGGCGAGATGCCGCCGCTCTTTGTCGTCGGCGCTGAGGGCAACACCTCCGAACTCGTCAACTACCGCGTCCGTAACAACTACATGATCGTCGACCGGCTTTTCGCCGCCGCCGAGCTGCGCTTCGGCTCGGGCGACAATCAGAAGCGCGTGCGCATCACCCGCACCGACGGGAGGCCCGCGTCATGAGTGATGACCGGCACGAGGAAGACGAAGCCGATGCGCCGCTTACCGGGTCGGCGCCGGAGCAGGCCACGCCGATGCGGCTGCGTGCGGAGGCGCCGCGCGTCACGCGGTTGTCGCGCAAGGTGTTGGCGGGTCTCGGCTTGGTCGCGAGCCTCGGACTCGGCGGCGCGCTGGTCTACGCGCTTCAGACGCGCAACGGCGGGCGGCCGCCGGAAGAGCTTTACTCGACGGACAATCGTTCGACCGCCGATGGCCTGCAGGGGCTCCCGCGCGACTATACGGGCGTGCCGCAACTTGGCCCGCCGCTGCCGGGCGATCTCGGCCGCCCGATCGTCAGCGCACAAAATGGGGGGCAGCCTGTCCCAGCGCCAGGCGTCCAAACTCAACCCGGTATTAGCGCCGAGGAGCAGCGTCGCCTTCAGGAGATCGAGACGGCGCGGACCAGCCGTCTCTTCGCGGCGTCGGAAGCGCGCAACGCCGCGCCGGCAGCCGCAGCGGCGACGCAGAACACGGCGGCGCCAGACCTGACCAGTCTCGGCCTCGCGCCGCAACCGGCGACTCCGACGGCTCAGGAGCGTCAGCAGGCGTTCCTGAATGCGCCCGTCGATCGCCGAACCGTCGCGGCCGACCGCGTCGCGGCGCCCGCCTCGCCGAATATCCTGCAGGCGGGAGCCGTGATCTCGGCGGCGCTCATCACCGGCATCCGTTCCGACCTGCCGGGCCAGATCACCGCCCAGGTCACCGAGAACATCTACGACAGCCCGACGGGTCGCATCCTCCTCATCCCGCAGGGCACCCGCGTCATCGGCCAGTACGACAATAACGTGCAATTCGGGCAGAGCCGGGTGCTCTTGGTCTGGAACCGCCTAATATTCCCGAACGGACGCAGCATCGTGCTGGAGCGCCAACCCGGCGCGGACGCCGAGGGCTATGCCGGCCTGCAGGATGGCGTCGACTATCATTGGTGGGATCTCGCCAAGGCAGCGGGCCTCTCGACGCTCCTTAGCGTCGGCGCGGAACTGGCCACGAACGATAATGACCGCCTGATACAAGCGATCCGCAACGGCGGCCAAGACACGATCAATGATGCCGGCCAGCAGATTGTTCGCCGCCAACTCAACGTCGCCCCGACGCTCACGATCCGTCCGGGCTTTCCAGTCCGCGTAATCGTAACACGGGATTTGGTCCTCGAGCCCTATGGAGGCTGACATGAGCAAACTGAAGCTCGGCGCCATCGCTGACGACAAGCCCGTGAAGGTAACTGCGGAGTTGCCCGCGGCCCTTTATCGGGACCTGGTTGCCTACGCCGAGATCCATGGCAGGCAAACTGGGCAGCCGGTCTCTGATCCGGTCCGTTTGATCGCGCCTATGATCGAGCGGTTCATAGCTACCGATCGAGGCTTTTCGAAAGCTCGGCGCCAGTCGGCTGAGCGCGAATCCGGGTGAAATTACTTCGGCTGCTTGACCTGGGCGCGGTCCCAACGTTGGGCGCTTTCCCGCGCGATCGCGAGCAGGCGATGCAGCGCAGGGTTGGAATTATTGCTAGTCCAGACCGCCGCGCAAGGCACGATCTCCTCATCGCCAGCGATGGGGACGAAGGCAAGACCCGCGAATGTCGTGCCCAGCGTCGAGGCCGTGGTTAAAGTCAAACCGAAGCCTCTCGCCACCATGTTCATGAGGTTTTCTCGACCCACACGGTGAATGCGGATGTCCGGTCGAAAGCCGAGGGCCGACAAGCGTTTGATCAGGTAGTCGTGAATCTCGGGCCCAGGTCCGCCTTCACTGACGACGAAGCGCTCTTGCCGAATTTCGTCCCACGATACCTCTTGTTGCCCGGACAAGGCATGGCTCGAAGGCAATGCCACGAAGATGCGCTCCTTCCACAGTTGCAAGGTCTCACAACCAGGCGGAACGGGCATCCCGGTCACAAAGGCGACGTCAAGCTCGCCGCTGATCACTCTGCCTAGATTGCGGTCCGCGGTGCCTTCTTCGAAACGCAGTTCGATTCCTTCATAGCGCTCACGATATCGTTCGACCAATTCGCCTAGGAAGCCCGCCGCCAGCGAGACGAATAGACCGATACGCAGTTCCCCTTGGCCGCCGCGCTTCAGGCAGGTCACCGCCTGCACGGCCCGTCGCAGATGGTGCGCACCGATGGTCGCATCACGTAGAAACGTCTCGCCTGCGGCTGTCAGCCTGACACCTCCGGAGTGTCGTTCGAAAATCATTGTCCCCAGCTTGCTTTCGACGACCTGTATTCGTCGGCTGACGGTAGATTGCTGGACTCCAATTTCGGCTGCCACCCGGCGAAAGCTTCCACGCTCGGCGGCTAAAATCACGTAACGGAGATTTCTAAGATCGAGTGTGGGATCAGGCATATTGCTCGATCCTCACGACGACTAAAGACCGATCAGCAGGCGTCCCGCAGCCAGCAGAAGCGCCAGATAGGTCAAGATCATTCCAAAGCCGCGGAGCGAGTCGGAGGGGCGGAGCATGCCGATGGCGTGCAGAAGTCGCCCGAGGGCCAGAGCCGTGCCTATTGCTACGACCAGCCATGCCGGCGCCGCGTTTGCCTCGACGAGGCCCAGACCGACCAGCCCAAGCGGCACATACTCGATGAAGTTGCCTTGAGCGCGGATACGGCGACGCAGCACGTCGTCGTCGCTGTTGCCGACCATTTCCCCCACTTTCACGCGGCGCAGGGAGATAGGAAACGAGAGGCTGACCAAAGCAATCGCAAAGCCAGCCGCAAAAAGTGATGTTATCGGAAGAGTTGTCATGACCCTTTCTTCTTCATTTTCTGAGCTCCGCGCCTAACCCAGGCGCCGGATCGTGAGGTCTCGCCCATCTCGCCTGTTGCTTTCCGCGATGCGCTGCGCTCAGCGGGTTGCCGAACCACCTCGCTCGATCATTCCTGAACGAGATCGAACTTGTTGCCGTCGGGATCGGTCAGGGTCGTGTAGCGGATCTGAGGCAGCTCGAACTTCTGAACGACGGAAGCCCCTAGCGCGACCAAGCGCTCGGTCTCGCCGTCGAGGTCGTTTGTCTTCAGATCGAAATGG
>JAEZKB010000164.1 GCA_023415605.1 Pseudomonadota bacterium | reverse complement strand
ATGAAGAGTCTAGAATCTCTTTTGGGATCCCGACTGTGAGCGCGGTGCCGGCGGCAAAACCGCTTCTGGAAACCGTGCTCGGCAAGCGTCCCGAACGGCCCCCGATGTGGATCATGCGGCAGGCGGGGCGCTATCTCCCCGAGTACCGCGCCGTCCGGGAAAAGGCCGGCAGCTTCCTCGAGCTCTGCTACACGCCCGAGCTGGCGACGGAAGTGACGCTGCAGCCGTTGCGCCGTTTCGATCTCGACGCTGCGATCCTTTTTTCCGACATTCTCGTCATTCCCGACACTTTGGGCCAGACCGTCTCGTTCGAGACCGGGGAGGGACCACGGCTCGAGCCGATAGGTCCCGATGGGCTAGGGAAGTTGAGGCCGGATGCGTTTCTGGATCATCTCGCTCCGGTCCTCGAGACCGTCGGCCGGGTGAAGGAGAACCTTGCTTCCGACAAGACGCTGATCGGCTTTTGCGGCTCACCCTGGACAGTGGCGACCTACATGATCGCCGGCCGCGGCTCGACCGACCAGGCCGCCGCGCGGCTCTTTTCGCTGCAGCACCCCGATGCCTTCGCGCAGCTCATGGACATCCTCGTCGAGGCCAGCATCCGCTATCTGGTGGCGCAGTTCCGGGCTGGCGCCGATGTGGTGCAGCTCTTCGAGAGCTGGGCGCTGAACCTCGACGAGGTCGCCTTTGCCGCCCAGGTCATTGAGCCCAACCGGCGGATCGTCGAAGGCGTGCGCAAGGAAATCCCAAACGCGCCGATCATCGGCTTTCCGCGCGGCGCGGCCGGGATGATCGCCAGGTACGCCGAGGCCACGAAGGTCAATGTCGTGGGGCTCGATTATGCGACACCCGTCGGCTTTGCCGATGGCATGCTGCCGGCCGGACTGGGCGTGCAGGGCAATCTCGATCCGCTGCGGCTGGTCACCGGCGGGGCGCAGATGGAAAAGCGCGCCGAAGAGATCATTGCGGCTTTCGAGAATCGTCCCCATATCTTCAATCTGGGTCACGGCATCGTGCCCGAGACGCCGATCGAAAATGTCGAGCTGCTCGTGGCGACGGTGAAGGGGGTTTAGCCGATGGAATGGGTCAAGGCGCTGCACGTCATCTCGGTGCTCGCCTGGATGGCAGGGATGATGTACCTGCCCCGGCTCTTCGTCTACCACGCCGAATCGCCGGCCGGCTCGGAGAAGTCCGAGACCTTCAAGGTGATGGAACGGCGGCTATATCGCGGCATCACGACGCCGGCCATGGTTGCAACCTGGATCTTTGGGCTCTGGCTGGCCTTCGGCTTCGGCATCGTCGATTTTTCGCAGGGCTGGATGTGGCTCAAGGCGGTGCTGGTGATCGCGCTATCGGGCGTCCACGGCTTTTATGGCCGTTTGCTGCGGGATTTTGCCAATGACCGGAATACCCGGCCGGCAAAATTCTATCGCATAATCAACGAAGTGCCCTTCGTTATCGCGATCGGCATCGTCATCGCGGTAATCGTGAAGCCGTTCTGAGGCACTAAATCGCCGCACCCTAAGCGGTGCTTACGATCAATCTTGAATGTGGCAGTGGTTCGGAGTAATCAATCCGCGTCGCACCCGGTTCGTCCGGCGTCTCCCCGGCGCTGAAGCGGTGCAAGCTCCCCTCCGATATACCCGCCGAAAGTCCCCAAGGGTCATCCGCATATGGAAAATATGAAGCTCAGCGAGCTCAAGGCCAAATCTCCGGCCGAACTTCTGGTCTTTGCCGAGGAGTACGAGGTCGAGAACGCCTCGACCATGCGCAAGCAGGAGTTGATGTTCGCGATCCTCAAGGAACTCGCGGCCCGCGAAGTGGAGATCACCGGCGAAGGCGTGGTGGAAGTGCTTCCCGATGGCTTCGGTTTCCTGCGTTCGCCCGACGCGAATTACCTGCCGGGTCCGGACGACATCTATGTGTCGCCAAGTCAGATCCGCCGCTTCTCGTTGCGCACGGGCGATACGGTCGAGGGCGAAATCCGCTCTCCCAAAGAAGGCGAGCGCTACTTTGCGCTTCTCAAGGTTTCGACCATCAATTTTGAGGACCCGGAGAAGGTTCGGCACAAGGTCAACTTCGATAACCTCACGCCGCTCTATCCAGACGAGCGCCTGAAGCTCGAACTGCCCGACCCCACGGTCAAGGACAAGAGTGCCCGGGTCATGGATCTCGTGGCGCCGCTCGGCAAGGGGCAGCGCGCGCTAATCGTTGCGCCGCCGCGTACCGGTAAGACTGTACTGTTGCAAAATATCGCACAGTCGATCGCCATCAATCATCCGGAGTGCTACCTCATCGTGCTGCTCATTGACGAGCGCCCGGAGGAAGTCACCGACATGCAGCGGTCGGTGAAGGGCGAGGTTATTTCCTCGACCTTCGACGAACCGGCCTCGCGCCACGTTCAGGTGGCCGAAATTGTGAGCGACAAGGCCAAGCGGCTGGTCGAACACAAGCGCGACGTGGTGATCCTGCTCGATTCGATCACCCGTCTGGGCCGCGCCTACAACACCGTGGTACCGAGCTCGGGCAAGGTGCTGACCGGTGGTGTCGACGCAAACGCCCTGCAGCGCCCGAAGCGCTTCTTCGGCGCCGCGCGCAACATCGAGGACGGCGGCTCGCTGACCATCATCTCGACGGCGCTGATCGACACCGGTTCGCGCATGGACGAAGTGATCTTCGAAGAGTTCAAAGGCACCGGTAACTCGGAAATCGTGCTCGACCGCAAGGTTTCCGACAAGCGCATCTTCCCGGCGATGGACGTCACCAAGTCCGGCACCCGCAAGGAAGAGCTGCTGGTGGAGCCCGATATCCTGCGGAAAATGTATGTGCTGCGGCGCATCCTCAATCCGATGGGCACGGTCGACGCCATGGAATTCCTCATGGACAAGATCCGGCAGACCAAGACCAATTCGGATTTCTTCGACTCGATGAACACCTAAGGCCGCACCATGCGCGCCGGCGACACGATCGTCGCGCTGTCGTCGGGTGCACTGCCGTCCGGCGTCGCGGTGATCCGCGTCTCCGGTCCGGCCAGCCGCACAATTCTCGAGGCCATCCACCCACAAGGCGCCGAACCGCGGCGCCTTCTACTCGCCGATATCCGCCTTGGTGGCGAGGTGCTGGATCGCGGGCTACTGGCCTGGATGCCGGGACCGAGTTCTTTCACCGGCGAGGATTGCCTCGAGCTGCAGGTGCACGGCTCGACGGCCGTGGTGAAAGCCATTCTGCGCGAGATAACGCGATTCCCCGAAGTTAGGCTTGCGGACGCGGGGGAGTTCACTCGCCGCGCCTTCGAGAACGGCAAGCTGGACCTGACCGAGGTTGAGGGTCTGGGTGACCTGATAGCGGCCGAGACGGAGGGGCAGCGCAAGCAGGCTCTGGCGCGAGCGGGCGGTGCGCTCAGCAAGCAGCTCGACGCCTGGCGCGAGCGGCTGCTGGACCTGCGTGCCGAAATTGAGGCGCGGCTCGACTTTTCCGACGAGAGCGACGTGGACGAGTTGCCACCCGGGTTAGTGGCCGAACTTGCGGCTCTAGAGGCCGAGTTCCTTGATGCTTCGCACTCAGTTGCCGGTGGCCGCATCGTCCGTGAGGGCTTTCGTGTGGCGCTGGCCGGCAAGCCGAATGCCGGCAAGTCGAGCCTGCTCAATGCCATTGCCAAATCCGACGTCGCCATTGTCACGGACGAGGCCGGCACGACCCGGGATATCAAGGAGGTGCCGCTGGACCTCGGCGGCCAGCTGGTCATTCTGGTCGATATGGCGGGATTGCGGGAGACCGATAGCAAGGCGGAGGCCGAAGGCGTGCGCCGGGCGCGGGAGCAGATCGAGACGGCCGACCTCGTTCTGTGGCTGCAGGCCCCTGGATGCGGATCAGATAACATGATTCCCCTAGGCGCTTGGGTCATTGGGACCAAGTCCGACCTGTCACGCGGGACCGGCGGACGACAGGTCTCAGCTAAAACCGGCGAGGGAATTCCCCAACTCATCCAGGCTATCCGGCAGGAAGCAGAAATGCGCGTCGGTTCGACGGAGGCGCCGCTGGTCAGCCGCGAGCGGGACCGGCAGGCGCTCGAAGCCGCTGCGGGGGCGGTGCGCCAGGCGATCGATGAGTTCGGCAACGAGGACCTTATGGCCGAGTGGTTGCGGCGTGCTTCGCACTCATTAGAGCGCCTGCTGGGGCGAATGGATGCGGAAGCCGTCCTCGACCGACTCTTTCTGGCATTCTGCATCGGAAAGTAGTATGGCCTGCGGCTCGGCGGGCGCGACCAAACTCGCCCCCGAGATTCACGTGAAACACGCGAGACGTTCCTTGACCGATTTCGGCGTCATCATCGTTGGCGGAGGCCATGCGGGCAGCGAGGCGGCTGCGGCCGCGGCGCGCACCGGCGTGCCCACGGCCCTGGTGACGCATAAGTTCGCCACCATCGGCGAAATGAGCTGCAATCCGGCCATTGGCGGGCTGGGCAAGGGCCATCTTGTGCGCGAAATCGATGCGCTTGATGGGTTGATGGGCCGTGTAGCAGACCAGGCTGGCATCCAGTTCCGCGTGCTCAATCGCCGGAAAGGTCCGGCAGTGCGCGGGCCGCGGGCGCAGGCTGACCGCAAGCTCTACAAGCAGGCCATGCAGGCTGCGATCTTGGCGCAGCACAACCTCGAGGTGATCGAAGGCGAGGTCGACGACCTGATCGTCGAGAATGGCCGCGTCGCCGGTGTCGTGCTACTCGACGGTCGCCGCCTCGGCGCCAAGGCGGTGGTGCTGACCACGGGCACCTTTCTCCGCGGCTTGATCCATCGTGGTGAAGAGACCATTCCAGCGGGCCGGGTTGGCGAAAAGCCGGTGCTGGGACTCTCTACACGTCTTGAGGCTTTGGGGCTGCAGCTGGGGCGACTGAAGACCGGAACGCCGGCTCGCCTCAATGGAAAGACCATCGATTTCAGCGTGCTGGAAGAACAGCCGGGAGATGATATGCCCGAGCCGTTCTCGATGATGACCGAGGCGATTACCACGCCGCAGGTGAGCTGCTTCATCACCCGGACCACGACTGAGACCCACAAGATCATCGCCGACAACATCCACCGCTCGGCGATGTATTCGGGTCGGATCAAGAGCCGAGGGCCGCGCTATTGTCCGTCCATCGAGGACAAGATCGTTCGCTTCGCCGATCGCGACAGCCACCAGATCTTCCTTGAGCCCGAGGGACTAGACGACTCGACGATCTATCCAAATGGCCTTTCGACCTCTTTGCCGGCGGAGGTGCAGGAGGCATTTCTCAAGTCGATGCCAGGGCTGGCCGATGTCGAAATCGTGCGGCCGGGCTACGCTATCGAGTACGACTATGTCGATCCGCGCGAGTTGCGGAACTCGCTAGAGATGAAGCGGTTGCCGGGACTGTATCTGGCGGGGCAAATCAACGGCACAACCGGCTATGAAGAGGCGGGGGCGCAGGGGATTCTGGCCGGCGCCAATGCCGGTTTGGCGGCCAAAGGTGAGGAGCCGATGGTTCTGTCGCGCACGGAAAGCTATCTGGGCGTCATGATCGACGATCTGGTGACGCGTGGCGTCACTGAGCCCTATCGCATGTTCACCTCGCGCGCCGAGTTCCGCTTGCATCTGCGCGCCGACAATGCCGACCAGCGACTGTCGCCGATCGGCATTGAACGCGGCATTGTGCGTGGTGAGCGCCGCGATCGGTTTAAAGCCAAGCAGGATGCGCTGAAGAATGGCCGGTCATTGCTCCAAAGCCTTAAGGCCTCGCCGACGACAGCGCGCAAGGCGGGCATCGCCGTCAACGCGGACGGCCATGAGCGCTCGGCATTCGAAATCCTGTCGTATCCCGATGTTTCGCCTGCTGACGCAGCGCGTGTGTGGCCGGAGATATCCGATATCTCGCCAGCCATCCTCTATCAATTGACCATCGACGCGCAATATGCCGTCTATCTCGACCGGCAGAAGGCTGACATCGAGGCGGTGAAGCGGGACGAGGGTCGAGAGATCCCCGAGTGGGTCGATTATTCAGCGCTCCCGGGCCTATCTATTGAGATCCGTCAGAAACTTGAAGCCCGTCGGCCTGACACCTTGGCGCAAGCCCAAGCAATCGATGGGGTCACGCCGGCTGCGATCACGTTGCTGCTGTCGGTGATTCGGCGCGGCCACAAGCGCAAGGCCGGCTGATTGGCATCGCCACAAGCCATTGATACGGCAGAGCAATATGCGCCGTGGTCAAGCCGAGCGGCAGAACAGGTTGCCGAAGACCTGGAATCCTTTTCCGCACTGCTGTCAAAATGGCAGCGCGTGCAGAATCTTGTTTCACGTGAAACACTTCCGGATGTCTGGCGCCGCCACATAGCGGACAGCCTGCAAGTTCTGAAGCTGCTCAGCGATCAGGATAACGTGATTCTGGATCTAGGTAGCGGTGGAGGGCTGCCGGCCATTCCGATGGCCATCGGGTCAAAGGGCTCCGGCCGCCGGTTCACTCTCGTTGAACCGAATGGCCGAAAGGTCAGTTTTCTTAGGACTGTAGCGCGAGAATTAGATCTACCCGTGATCGTCATCGACAAGCGCTCCGACGAAATTGATTCACGTGAAACATTTCAGCCCGACGTTATCACCTCACGCGCCTTGGCCTCGTTGACCGAACTTTGCGCCATGGCAGGGCCTTTTATAACGCCGAAAACCCGGGCAATCTTTCACAAGGGCCGGGAACATGTTGAAGAACTGGTGGAATCGAGTGCGGTCTGGCACCATGACGTGGTAATAACAAGAAGCGACACAGACCCTCAGGGCGTGCTTCTAGAGCTCACTAATTTGAGCTTGAAAAACAGGTAGTTAGCGGCAAACAACCGGGAGAGCGGCACTTGGCTCCTCGTATCCTTACCCTCGCCAACCAAAAGGGCGGCGTGGGCAAGACCACCACTGCAATCAATCTTGCCACGGCCCTGGCGGCAATCGGCGAACGCGTGCTGATTGTCGATCTCGATCCCCAGGGCAATGCCTCCACCGGCCTCGGTATTGACCGAACGCAGCGCGACGTTTCGAGCTACGATCTGCTGATGGGCGACGCACGGATCGCCACGGCGTCGATGATGACCAGTGTTCCGAACGTCGCCATTGTACCCTCGACGCTCGATCTGCTTGGCATTGAGCAGATGATTGGCCAGCAGGCCGATCGGGCCTTCCGCCTGCGCGAAGCGTTCAAGGTGGTCAATGAGCTCACGATCAATGGCAAGCCGGTGAGTTACATTCTCATCGACTGTCCGCCGTCGCTGAACCTTCTGACACTGAATTCGCTGGTCGCAGCGGACGCCGTGCTGGTGCCGATGCAATGCGAATTCTTTGCGTTGGAGGGCCTTAGCCAGCTGCTGCAGACGATCGAGCAGATCCGTTCGACGCTGAACCCGCGCCTCTCGATCCAGGGCGTGGTGATGACCATGTTTGATAAACGCAACAATCTCAGCGAACAGGTTCTTGCGGATGTGCGCAACGAGATGGGCGATCTCGTCTACGATACGGTGATTCCGCGCAATGTGCGGCTCAGTGAAGCCCCTTCTTACGGCAAGCCGGCGCTGCTCTATGACCTCAAATGTGCCGGGAGCCAGGCCTATCTCCGCCTCGCGACCGAAGTGATCCGACGCGAACGGCGGCTGGCGGCGGCATAAGGATATGCAAATGAACGAGAAACCTTCCCGCCTTGGACGGGGCCTGGCAGCACTCATTGGCGACATGGCGCCCATCGAAAGCGCGCGACTGGCGGAAGCTGGGGGCGGCACGAAGCGCCTGCCAGTGGAATTCATCATCGCCAATCGCGCCAATCCGCGGCGCGATTTCGACACGGACCAGCTCGACGAACTCACCAATTCGATCCGCGAGAAGGGCGTGATGCAGCCGCTGCTCGTGCGCCCGACCGAGGATCCGAATATTTTCGAGATCATCGCCGGCGAGCGCCGGTGGCGCGCGTCGCAGCGGGCCGGCCTGCACGACGTGCCCGTGATCATCCGCGAGGTTGACGATCGGGAGGCGCTCGAGCTCGCCATTATTGAGAACGTACAGCGTGTCGATCTGAACCCGCTGGAAGAAGCGATGGGCTACGGCCAGCTGATCGAGCAGTTCGACTACACGCAAAACGATCTCGCCAATGTTATTGGCAAGAGCCGTTCGCATGTCGCCAACACCCTGCGATTGCTGAAGCTTCCGCAGGACGTTCGAGACATGCTGACGCGGGGCGAGCTCACCGCAGGTCATGCGCGCACGCTCATCACCGTTGATGACCCCTCTGCAGTGGCACGGCAGATCGCGAGTGGCGGCTTATCAGTGCGTGAAGCAGAGGCCTTGAGCCAGCAGCGCGGTGCCGTTGGGCGCAAGAAGCCGGCCAACGAGAACCAGCCACGTGACGCGGATACGGTCGCGCTCGAAAAACGGTTGTCGGACGCCTTGGGGCTCTCGGTGGCGATCAACCATCAGGAGAATGGCGGCAAGCTCGAGATTCGGTACAAGACGCTCGAGCAGCTGGACAGCGTTTGTGCCAAGTTGGCGGGCTATGGCGGCTGAGCGTTTCACGTGAAACGCGAGCATCCCTGTTGTTATCCACAGCTTGTCCAGCGACAGGACCCGCTGTTTAACTCACGATATCAGCGTTCTACGGCCATCATGCACACGGCGAGCAGCGCACGCCGGGCGACCATGTCCTGGATGTCATAACGCTTCCGCGAGTCGGCGCTGGCTACGTGGAGCCGCTCGGCGGCCGCGGACAGTGCATCGTCGGACCATAGCCGAAGCTGCTGCAACAGGATCGACTTGCGCGAAAAGTGCGGCTTGGGTCGGGCGCCCTCGATGACGTCTCCCGGCGACTTGCCGAGATCGACCTCGGCACGCCAGCGGCGGAGCGTGGCGAAATGTAGCTGGGCCATACTGAGCAGTTGCTGCGGGTTGATCGTGGCCGCCAGGGCGCGGTTCAGCGCCTCCTCAAGCTTTGCGGCATGACCGGTACCGATGGCGTCGATCACCTGATCGATCACCAGTGCGGCGTTGTCGGCGCACAACGTTAGGACATCTTCGCGCGTCAGCACCTTAGTGTTGGCTGAAAACAGCACAAGTTTCTCCAACTCGCGCCGAGTCACCTCACGGTCATTGCCTAAGCTGTCGCGCAGGGTCGTTGCCACATCTGGCTCAGCGCGGATGCCGTTCTTTGAAAACGTCTCGTTGATCAGCTTGAGCAGCGTCTCGTCGCTGTCGGGGTAGCATGGCAGGGCGCGGCCGAGCTTCTTGCCTTCCACCAGCGCACGGAGCGCGTCCTTCGGCGCGAGGTTGCCGGCCTCGAGCACGATGGCGGCCCCGGCGGGATCGTCGAGCAGCTCGGTGAGCACCATCACCAGTGACTTGCCGGCGCCGCGGACGCGGACGACGCGCTTCTCGCCGAAGAGCGAAGCCGTCTTGGCTTCTACCGCTAGTCGACCAGGTTCGGAGTCCAGGTCCGCCCCTTCAAGCGTCACGAGGTTCATCGAGCCGGCGTCTGAGCCAGCAAACTGGCGAGTCAGGCGGTGCGCGCTTTCGCGGACGAGCCCAGCGTCTGGGCCATAGACAAGGAAAACGCCTTCGGAGATATCCGGGCGGATCAGGAAACGCTCGACTTCGTGGGCCTTAAGGGCGGTCATTGCCCCGTAACGGGCGTAGCGAGCGCGCCCAGGATCGCAAGACGCAGGCCCTCGGCCGCCTCCTTGGCCGCGCGTTCGGCCGCTTCGTTGCTGGCCTCAGTGTCGGCAAGCACCTGACCTACAGTAAAGTACTGCGCGGTGGCGCTGCGGGAGCCGGCAAATACCTTCTGCCCATCAGCGGTCGTAACCACCGCCGTTGCGGTCACCGTGACCTGGTACTGCGTCGCTGGCTTGGTGACGCTGGTCGTCGTGAGCCCGCGTCCCGCGGAGGTGGTCGAGATGGTGAGGACCGGCGCATCGGGGTTGTCGGTGCGCCCGAAACGCAGCGCAAACTCCTGGTAAACGATCTGGTCTAGCCGGGAGCCCGGCTTGCCATAGTTCATCTCCATGCGGGCGCTGGCGATGCCGTGGTCGCCATAGACCGGGCGCAGGCCCGAGCAGCCGGCTAGCGCCAGCGTGCCCGAAAGCACCAACAGGATCAGTCCTTTGCGCGCCATGGCGCTAAATGACGACATTGACGATCCTGTTCGGGACGATGATGACCTTCTTGGGCGCATTACCCTCCAGCATGCGGGCAACCGCCTCGAGAGACAAGGCCCCGCGTTCCACCAATCCACGGTCGGCATCGACCGGCACGGTGATCTGGCCGCGCAGCTTGCCGTTGACCTGAACGGCAACGACAACAGATGAATCGACGAGATAACGTGATTCAACAGCCGGCCAGGGCGCATCCGTGACCATGCCGGCCATCCCGAGTTCGGCCCAGCAGGTCTCTGCCAGGTGCGGCATCATCGGCGCCACTAGTTGAACGAGGCGGGTGACAGCGTCTTTCAGTGCCGCCAGCTGCGCAGGCGAAGCGCCGCCTTCCAGCGACTGCTGGAACTTGGCCAGCGCGTTGGAGAGCTCGTAAATCTGAGCAACGGCGCGGTTGAAGCGCAGACCTTCGATGTCCTCGCCGACATTCTGCACGGCGCGGTGGGCAATCTTCAGCAGATCTTCGACCCCAGCAGCGGAATCGCCAGTGACCGCAGCGTCTTCGGCGAGGAATTTGCATTCCTGGACGATCTTCCAGACGCGCTGCAGGAAGCGGCTGGCGCCTTCAATGCCGGCCTCGGTCCACTGCACGTCGCGCTCGGGCGGCGAGTCCGAGAGCATGAACCACCGGGCAGTGTCGGCGCCGTAGGTGGCAACGATCTCGTCGGGGTCGACTACGTTCTTCTTGGATTTGCTCATCTTTTCGATCGAGCCGATCTCGATCGGAGTGCCCGTGCTGCGATGCTTCGCGGTGCGGCCGGCGTCAGATGCGTTGATCTCCACCTCCGAGGGCGAGATCCACTCGCCGTTGGCGCGGTAGGTCTCGTGCACCACCATGCCCTGGGTGAAGAGGCCCTTGAACGGTTCGTCCATCCCCAGATGCCCGGTCTTGTGCATGGCACGGGTGAAGAAGCGGGAATAGAGCAGGTGCAGAATCGCGTGTTCGACGCCGCCGATATACTGGTCCACCGGCAGCCAGGCATTCGCCACACCCGGAACGGTGGGTTCCGCAGCCTTCGGATCGGTAAAGCGGGCAAAATACCAGGACGAGTCGACGAACGTGTCCATGGTGTCGGTTTCACGCGTCGCCGGCCCGCCGCACTGGTGGCAGGTGGTATGCTTCCAGGTCGGGTGATGGTCCAGGGCGTTGCCCGGCTTGTCGAAGGTGACGTCGTCCGGCAGCTTCACCGGCAGTTCCTTCTTGGGGACCGGTATGGTGCCGCAGACCTCGCAATGGATCACCGGAATCGGGCAACCCCAGTAGCGCTGGCGGGAAATCCCCCAGTCGCGCAGGCGATAGTTGACCTCGACGGTTCCCTGCTTGCGGTTGTCGACGGCGCGGGAGCCGAAGTATTCGGCGATCGTCTTCTTCGCCTCCTCGACAGTCAGACCATCGAGAAAGCCGGAATTGTAGATGCGTCCCGGCCCGGTATAGGCCTCGTCCTTGACCTCGAAGGTGGCAGGGTCGGCATCAGGCGGCAGCACCACCGGAATGATCGGCAGCCCGTAGCGGGTGGCGAATTCGAAGTCGCGCTGATCATGGGCCGGACAGCCGAAGATGGCGCCGGTGCCATAATCCATCAGCACGAAATTGGCGACATAGACCGGCAGGGTCTCGCCGTCCTTGACCGGATGTTTCACGTAGATCCCGGTCGGGACGCCAAGTTTCTCCAGCTTTTCCAACGTCTCCGCCGCTGTGCCGTGGCGGCGCGTTTCGGTGATGAAGTCGGCGACCTCTTGGTTGCCGGCAGCGATCTCGGCAGCCAGCGGATGATCGGCCGATAGCGCAATGAAGCTGGCGCCGAAAATGGTGTCCGGACGCGTGGTGAAGACCTCTATGCTGGTCGCCTTGGTCTTGTCGTCGGGCACGACTTCGAACAGCAGCCGCAAGCCTTCGGACTTGCCGATCCAGTTGCGCTGCATGGTGCGCACCTTGTCGGGCCAGCGGTCCAGCGTATCGAGCGCCGTCAGCAGGTCTTCCGAATAGTCCGAGACTTTCAGGAACCACTGGGTCAGCTCGCGCTGCTCGACCACGGCACCGGAGCGCCAGCCGCGGCCGTCGATCACCTGCTCGTTGGCCAACACTGTCATGTCGACCGGGTCCCAATTCACCTTGGATTTCTTTCGCGTGACGAGGCCGGCTTCGAGAAAATCAAGGAACAGTTTCTGCTGCTGCTCGTAATATTCCACGTCGCAGGTGGCGAACTCGCGCGACCAATCCAGGGCCAGGCCGATGGATTTGAGCTGCTTCCGCATCGCGGCGATATTGGCGTAGGTCCAGTCCTTGGCCGGCACCTTGTTCTGGATGGCGGCGTTCTCCGCCGGCAGGCCGAACGCGTCCCAACCCATGGGATGCAGCACATTCATACCGCGGGCGCGCTTATAGCGGGCCAGCACGTCGCCCATCGTGTAGTTGCGGACATGACCCATATGGATGCGCCCCGACGGATAGGGGACCATCTCTAGGACGTAATAGCGCTCGCGCGGATCGTCGTTCTTGACGACGAAGCTCTGGCGTTCGTCCCACTGCTTTTGCCAGCGGGGCTCTTCAACGCGCGGGTTATAGCGCTCGATGGTCCTGGTCACTTGAAGTCTCTCAGACGCAGACGATTGCGTTTCGGGGGGATTTTGGATAGCGGACCATCATCAGAAAAGCCAATTGTGGTCAACAGAAAGCAAGGCTTGAGCCAGCTTCCCGCCAACGCCGCCGAACGGCTCGAGATCATCCGGACCCGAATGGAGCGCGCCCGTCGCCGTTTCGGCGCGCCGCCCGATGTGGTGCAACTGATCGCCGTCAGCAAGACCTTTGCCGCCGACGAGATCCGTCCGTTCCTCGACGCCGGCCAGCGCCTGTTCGGCGAGAACCGGGTGCAGGAGGCCAAGGCGAAGTGGCCGGAGCTTCGGGCATCCTATGATGGCATAGAACTGCATCTGATCGGTCCGCTGCAGACCAACAAGGCGCGTGAGGCGGTGGCCCTCTTCGACGTGATCCAGACCGTGGACCGAGACAAGCTCGCCGGCGTGCTGCGGGCGGAATTCGATCGGGCGGACAAAAACCTGCCTGTCTATGTGCAGGTCAATATAGGCCTCGAAGAGCAGAAGGCCGGGATCGCGCCCGATGAGACCGTCGCCTTCGTGCGGCGCTGTCGCGAGGTGCATGGCCTGGAGGTCGTCGGGCTGATGTGTATCCCGCCCGAGGGCAAGCCGCCGGGCGGCTACTTCGCGCATCTGGCGCAACTCGGTCGCGAAGCCGGCGTCTCTAACCTCTCGATGGGGATGAGCGGCGACTTCGAGACCGCCATCGCCATGGGCGCCACCCACGTGCGTGTCGGCTCAGCGCTGTTCGGGAGCCGGGGATGAGCGCGCTTCTCGGTCTCGACGAGGCCGAGAGGTTGCTCGCGAACTATCTCGGCGACACGCCGCGGGCGCGGCATTCGCAATTCGTTGCGGCGATGATGGCGGCCCTCGCCACGTCCATCGGGGCCGAGGAGGCATTGTGGCGAGCGGTGGGCCTGCTGCATGACATCGACTATCCGCTCACGGCCGCAACGCCGGAAGACCATGGACCTTTGGCAGCGGAATGGTTGGCAGGTCGGCTGCAGGAGGATGCACTGCTGGCGATCGCCGCCCACGACCATCGGTCCGGCGTTATAAGCGAGACGCCTATCGCCAGGGGATTGAAGCTGGCCGATGCCTTGGCCGTCCTGGATGAGCGGGTCGGGCGGCAGCCACTGCTGCAGGCATTGTGTGAAAACGAAGCAGCACTGCGGTTCTTGACGCTCGAACGGCCATGGCTGGCGGAGATGGTGCTGCGTTACTCCAACCAGCTTCACCTGACGCGTGAAGCGCTCTCGACACTTCTGCAGGTGCTGCCCCCACAGAGCCAGCTCGGTGCTATGACGTCATAGCACCGA
>JAEZKB010000131.1 GCA_023415605.1 Pseudomonadota bacterium | reverse complement strand
AAGAAGCCGAATGGATTGAAGCGCGGCATCCACCATTTGGCGCCGCCGATCAAACCGTAGTCCCAGCCGCGCCGGACATTGTCCATGGGGAAGTAGGTGACGAACAGCCAATGTACCACCAAGGCTAACGCAATGGCTGCCAGCCAGAGGCCCCGTGTCCACCAGCCGCCCAAGGTCGGCCGGACAAGGAAAAGACCGGCCAGCAGCAGCGGCAGCAGCACGTAGGAGGTGACTTCGAAGCTGATGGACCAGAGTGGGCCATTGATCTCGACCGGAAACAGCGTCACCCAGTGCCAGTCGGCGACAAGAAAGACGCCCGAGAGGTAGCGCAGCACCAACTGGCCATCCAGCTTTGCGCCGAACAGGGTGAACGACAGGATGAAGGTCACCGTCAATGCCAGCCAGAAGCCGGGCAGGATGCGTGCCGCTCGGCGCATGGCGTAGATGCGGAGCGACGGCATGGCTTCGCCCTTGTCGAGCGCTAGCCAGAACGGCCGGGCCAGCAGGACCCCCGAAAGCACGAAGAACACACCGACGCCGAAGGTGCCCACCACGGCAAACACGCGGAACCACTCCATGAAGCCGAGATGGCTGTTCCAGCTCATTCGCTGTGCCAGGTGATGGAACAGCACGGTGAGGCACGCCGCGGCGCGGATGAAGTCGGCGCCGAGCAGGCGGTTGTCGGTCATCGCTGGTCCTCCCACAGGCCTGCTCGCGGATGCTCCGCGATTATCAGACCCCGTGTAATCGATTGCAGCCTGCATTCTCGGCGGGAAACCGCAAGCCGAACCTGCCGCTTTCCCTTGCGGAATCTCGGGGCTGGCTTTATCTCCCGGCCATGACAGAGCCAGCCGCTTCCGCCCCCGCCGAGAGTATTCTCATCATCGACTTCGGGTCGCAGGTGACCCAACTGATAGCGCGCCGCCTGCGCGAGACCGGCGTCTACTGCGAAATCCATCCGTTCCAGTCGGCCATGGCGGCCTTCGAACGGCTGCAGCCCAAGGGCGTCATCTTCTCGGGCGGCCCTGCTTCGGTCACCGAAGAAAACTCGCCGCGCGCCCCCCAGGCCGTGTTCGAAAGCGGCGTGCCGATCCTGGCCATCTGCTACGGCCAGCAGACGCTGGCGCTGCAGCAGGGCGGGGTTGTCGAAGGCGGCCATGCCCGCGAGTTCGGCCGCGCCGATGTCGAGATCAAGGAAGCATCACCGCTCTTCGACGGCATCTGGCAGGTCGGCGGCCGCTATCCGGTTTGGATGAGCCACGGCGACCGCGTCACCAAGCTCCCGCCAGGCTTCAAGGTCGTCGGCACCTCCGAGAACGCGCCTTTTGCCATCGCGGTCAACGAACAGAAGCGCTACTACACCACCATGTTCCCCCCCGAAGTGGTGCACACTCCGGACGGCGGCAAGCTCCTTGCCAACTTCGTGCACAAGATCGTGGGTTTGAAGTCCGCCTGGACCATGTCGGCCTATCGCCAGCGCGCCATCGAAAAAATCCGCGCCCAGGTCGGCTCCGGTCGTGTACTCTGCGCTCTCTCAGGCGGCGTCGACAGTTCCGTGGCCGCCATCCTCATCCATGAGGCCATCGGCAGCCAGCTCACCTGCGTTTTCGTCGACCATGGCCTCATGCGCATGAACGAGGCCGAGGAAGTGGTTTCGATGTTCCGCGACCACTACAACATCCCGCTCGTCCACGTGGACGCCGCGGACAAGTTCATTGGCGCGCTCGAATGCGAGGCGGACCCGGAAACCAAGCGCAAGACCATCGGCAGGCTGTTCATCGAGGTGTTCGAGGAAGAGGCCAGGAAGATGGGCGGCGCGCAATTCCTCGCACAGGGGACGCTCTACCCGGACGTGATCGAAAGCGTCAGCTTCACCGGCGGCCCCTCCGTCACCATCAAGTCGCACCACAATGTGGGCGGGTTGCCCGAGCGCATGAACATGCAGCTCGTCGAGCCGTTGCGTGAGCTGTTCAAGGACGAAGTCCGGGCGTTGGGCCGCGAACTGGGGTTGCCCGACCGCTTTGTCGGACGCCACCCGTTCCCGGGACCCGGTCTCGCCATCCGCCTGCCGGGCGGCGTGACCCGCGAAAAGCTCGATATCCTGCGCCGCGCCGATGCCATCTATCTAGACGAAATTCGCAAGGCTGGGCTCTACGACAAGATCTGGCAGGCCTTCGCCGTGCTGCTGCCGGTTCAGACCGTCGGCGTGATGGGCGACGGGCGCACCTACGAGTTCGTCTGTGCCCTCCGCGCGGTGACCTCGGGCGACGGCATGACCGCGGACTTCTTCCCCTACGACATGAACTTCCTGGGCCGCGCCGCCACCCGCATCATCAACGAAGTCCGCGGCATCAACCGGGTCGTCTATGACGTGACCTCCAAGCCGCCCGGCACGATCGAGTGGGAGTAAAAGCACCGCCCTCCGGTGAACTGCCCGAGTCCCGGGCTGGAGCGCTGCGTGTTGCCTATCTGATCGCGGGCTCCGCATTCCTCGGGCTCGGCATCATCGGCGCCTTCCTGCCGCTGATGCCGACGACGATCTTCCTGATCCTCGCCGCCGGCTGCTTCGCCCGCTCGAACCGGCGTCTCGAGACGTGGCTGCTGGAGAATAAGCAGTTCGGCCCCATGATCATTGCCTGGCGGGCTGAACGCGCCATTTCGCGCCGCAGCAAGATCGCGGCGGGCTGTGGCATGGTGCTCGGCTTTGCGCTCTTTCTTCTTGGCGCGCGGCCCGGCCTTTGGCTGACGCTTATCGTCTTCGGCTTCTTCGCCGGCTGCGCCTGGTACGTCTTCAGCCGCCCGGAGCCGAGCGGAACGCTCTAGGCCTTCACCCGGATACGGGTGTTGCCGCTGCCAACTTCCTTGACCAGGTTGAAGAGCGTCCGCGCATTGTCCGGATGCAGCCGCACGCAGCCATGCGAGGCGATGCGCCCGAGCCGCTTGATGTCGGTCGTGCCGTGGATGGCATAGCC
>JAEZKB010000010.1 GCA_023415605.1 Pseudomonadota bacterium | reverse complement strand
GAGGGTTGGCCCTCCCATTTCGACTCCGTGCGCTTGGCCCAGCGGTTCGGGACGACTCCCCTCCGCCTCCCAGCAGTCTCCCCGCAAGCGTTCGTCGCGCTTCCCGTCCACCGCGGGGTTGATGGGGACTATTCTAGGGGAGGCGGAAGGCGCGGGGATAAGCAGGGCGAAGATTCTTGTAAGTGACTGAACCGTCGGCTCTTTCTACATCCTATCCACACACACCTATCGTTACCCCGTCGTAGGCCGGGCTCCAGTAAATGGCGGCCGTGCCGCTCCCCCGTAGCCAGAACCGCGGCGCTGGCGAGTACCGGGCCCCGGCCTCGGGAGGGATGACCGCCGGTGGGTGGGCGAGATGGTGCCCGATCCCCGAATTGTGTCACTGCGGACCACGGACTACCCATCTACATGAGTGGAGGAGATATGGCTCTAGGGTCATGCGTAGAGTGGCAGGCAGTGAGGGTGGGCGCTTCGGATAGGGCACTTCGCCCTACCGTCCATAATACGCCGCCAGTGCCTTGATCTCTGCTTCAGAGAGCGGCTTCTGCTCCGTGTCAGGGCGTTTGCCGATAGCTTTGGCCATCATCTCGGAGCGGTGCCCTCCGCGTTCGATGCCGTGCTCGTTGAAGAGATGCAACTGTCGTTCGAGATAGAGACGGTCCTGGCCCATCAACCGCGGGAATTCCGGCCGGCCGCTCTCGTGGCACGAAGCGCAGGCGGCGATGTCGCGTTCCGGGATGCCCTTCGCGGCGATCTCCGCGCCCAGCCCGTCGGCGGCGCCGGACTCCAGGTCCACCAGCCGCCCGTAGTAGGTCGACAAGTCCGCGATCTGCTCGTCGCTGAGCCCGTTGGCGGCTGCGATCATCGTCCCGCTGGCGCGCGTCCGCTGCCGGAATGCCTGTAGTGACGCCGCGATGTACTCCGGCGACTGGATGTCCAGCCGCGGCGCCGGGCCGCCTTCACCGTTTTCGCCGTGGCAGCGCGCGCACCCCTCGCGGTCAAGCCCTGCAAGTTCGACATACTGCTCGGCCGGCATGGCTGAGATGGCCTTGAGGAACGCCACCATGTCCCAGACTTCGTCGTCGCGGTGCTGCGTGGGCCAGGCCGGCATGGCGGTGTGCTTGATACCGTGCTTGACCGTCCAGAACACCCGGGCATCCGGGTGCCATTGCGCCATTTGTTCGACCAGCCGGGGCGGCATGGCGCGGATGCTGTCGGCGAAGGCCTCCGGCGGCCGCGCCGGGCTGCCGTGACAGGTGGCGCAGACCATCTCATAGTGGCCCGCTGCCCGCCCCGGTGCCGCGGGATCATCCAGATCATCCGGCGTCGCAAGCATCGCCGACTGCAGCGTTATCGATTGCTGGGCGGCGGTGCTGAAGTACCAGTCGGTAATCGCCCACAGTCTGTTGCTGGCGGCAAAATCCACGATGCCCGTCAGCGGCACGATGGCGGCGAGTAGCACGCCGCCGATGGCACCGACGATATAGGGCCGATACTTCTTCATGCCGGCGCCCGCCGCAGCACGCGCGCGATCAGCATCAGCCCGCCAACGAGATAGACGACGCCACCGATGGCCAGCATCACCACGCCGCCCACCTGCTGGTCAGCGAGCGGTGAGAGGCCAAGCCAGCCGTCGCCACCTTGATGGCCTTCGTAGAGAGGCCGCGGCGACAGTCCGAGCAAGGCACCCAGCAGCGTCATGTGCATCGAGGTGAAGAACAGCGCCATCGCTCCGCCCATGGCGGCATTGCCGCCGTCGCGACCGGAAAGCGCCACCAGCCAAACCAGGAGCGAAATGGCGAAGAAGCTCGCCTGCTCCGCCATCAAGATCAGCGGTTCGCTGCGCGAGGCATGGTGCAGTGCAGGCGCATGCCAGCCCCAGACGACGACAAAATCGAGCAGGCTCACCGCGATCGGCAGTGCCAGCGCCGAGGTGATGGCGAGCCGTGGAGCCAGCCAGACCGCCAGCAGCGGCACCGCAATGCCGACCACCAGCATGTGCAGCCACATATGCGCAGCAAAGCTCTGCGGCACGAGCCCCGGCAGCGGCCCCGCCCAGGCAAAGAGCAGCACCAGCGCCCCGGCGATCCCGATTATCCGCGTGCTCATCGGCAGCTCGAGAGGTAAAGCATCGGGATCGTCACATAGAGCACTGCCACCGCCGACAGCACGCAGAGCATCAGCGCCACGTGGCTCAGGAAGCGGTGCCGTTCCTCGGCGGTGTTGTGTTCGAATTCGAAGTCGTTGTCGGTGAGGCTGCGGCCCCGCACGCGCCATAGCGACAGGACCGATAGACCGATGAGTCCAAGCGCCACCACAGTGGCGCCGATGATCACGATCGTCGGGCCACCTAGCGACGCGTCGCGCCCGAGCTTTTCGCAATAGACTGCCGCAAAGACGTAGCAGAATAGGAAGTGCAGCGCCCAGACGATGGGCGCAGCGATGACCCGCCACAGGTCGGTGCCCGTGCCGGTCTCGCGTCGAACTTCTTTAGCCACCTTGTCGGTCATGTCAGCAGCGGAAAGCCTCCGATCACCAGTGCAGTGAGCAACGCCGAAAACCCGGCGAAGTGCCAGTAAAGTGTCACGTTCCAGAGGTCGGCATCGTACTTCGGCGTCATCTTGCCGAAGATCGACCGCGCCAAGCAGTAGCCCTGCATCAGCATGCCGGTGGCCAGATGCGCCAAAGTCCACACCACCAGCGCCCAGACGATCGCCGGATAGGCATGCTGTGTCGGATCGAGCCCGGTGCTGACCGGCCCCGCCACCAGTGCTGCGGCAGCACCGGCTGCCGCGAAGAGGCCCGCGACGAGCGCCTCGCGCGCCAAAGTCACTTTCCCCGCCGCATTGAGCAGCCGCGCCGCCAGTGTCAGTGCCCAAGCCGCCACGACCAGGACGGCGGATAGCAGCGGCCATTGCCAACCCGGCCCGTCGATGCCCTCCGGCGGGAAGGCGGGGTGTACGGTCCAGAAGAAGAAGTAACCGAAGATCAGCGACAGAAACGCGGTGAGGTCGCCAGTCATGGTGATGAACATCGCCCACCAGCCGGTGGAGCGTACCCCGGAGACATAGAGCGGCAGCTTGAGCCCGCCGCCGACATCCTTCTCATCCTTCTCCGGGATAACGGCTGTTCCGGTCCACAGCCACCACAGCAGCGCAACGAGGAACACGACGCCGCCCAGGGCAGTGGGAACCCAGAGCTTGTAGGTCGAACAGATGAAGACTGCGCCGAGGCCGAAAGCAGCGATCATAGGCAGCCAGGTCGGCGTGCCGACGCGCAGCACCTGCAGCGGCTTGGCGTCGAGCACCGAGGTCACCAGCGTCTCGCGTTTGCCCTCCTTGGCATCCGCGAGCAGTCCCCTGCCCTCGCCCATCTTAGCCACGAAGTCCTTGTCGTCCCAAAGCGGGTAGCGGCTCTTGACCTCCGGGATCGAACGGAGGCCGTAGAGGGCGGACGGCACCGGCGCCGCCCATTCCAGCGTGCCAGCATTCCAGACATTGCGCGCCACATCCGGCTGCTTCTTCTTTGGCCGCACGCAGTCCCACACAAAGAGCAGGAAGCCGGCCGCGAAGACGAAAGCGCCAATCGTCGACATCAGGTTGAGCCAGCCCCAACCCATATCGGCCGAATAGGTGAAGACGCGCCGTGGCATGCCGAGGAGACCCGTCAGGTGCATGGGCAGGAAGGCGACGTTGAAGCCGAGGAACATCAGCCAGAACGACCAGATACCCAGCGTCCGCGACAGCATTTTGCCCATCGCGAACGGATAGTAGTAGTGCACCCCGGCCATCACCGGGAACAGCATGCCGCCGATCAGCACATAGTGTAGATGCGCCACGACGAAATAGGTGTCGTGCGCCTGGAAATCGAACGGCGCGACCGCCACCATGACCCCGGTTAGGCCGCCGACGATGAAGATGGCAAGTGCCCCGAGGCAATAGAGCATCGGCACCGAGCGGATGACGGTGCCGAGCATCACTGTCGCGATGAAGGCGAAAATCTGGATGCCTGTGGGGATCGCCACCGCCTCCGACGCCGCCGCAAAGAACCCGAGCGAGATCGACGGCAGGCCGGTGGTGAACATGTGGTGCACCCAGAGCCCGAAGCTCAGGAAACCTGTGCCAAGTGCCGAGAGCACGATCCACGAATAACCGGCGATCGGCCGCTGCGCGAAGGTCGGCACGATCATCGCGAGCAGCGCAATCGCCGGCAGGAAGATGATGTAGACTTCAGGGTGACCGAAGATCCAGAACAGGTGCTGCCAGAGGATTGGGTCGCCGCCCCGTGTCACGTCGAAGAAAGGCCAGTCGAGCAGACGTTCGAGTTCGAACAGCAGGTCGCCGGCGATGAGCGGCGGGAAGGCGAAGAGGATCATCGCCCCGACGATCAGCACATACCAGCCATAGAGCGGCGTGAGGTTGATGTGCATGCCCGGCGCGCGGCACTTGAGCACTCCGACGATCAGCTCAACCGCCGCGGCGATCGATGCGACTTCGATGAAGGAGAGACCGAGGAGCCAGATGTCCGCGCCGATGCCAGATTGCTCGGTGGAGAGCGGCGGATACATGAACCAGCCGGCATCGGGCGCCTGACCGAAGAAGATCGAGATCGACACGAAGACGCCGCCGATGAGGAAGCACCAGTAGCCGAAGGACGAAAGCCGGGGAAACGGCAGGTCGCGCGCCCCCAGCATGGCTGGCAGGATCAGGATCGCCACCGCCTCGAAGATCGGCACGGCGAAGAGGAACATCATCACCGTGCCATGGAGGGTGAACATCTGGTTGTAGGTCTCGGCCGAAACCAGGTTGTTCTCCGGCACCGCCAGCTGCAGACGAATGATCAGCGCCAGGGCGCCGGCGAACAGCATGAAGGCGAAGGCGGTGGAGATGTACCAGAGGCCGACGGTCGAGTTGTTGACGTCCGACCAGTAGCGCCAACCTTTCGGCCGTGCCCAGGTGCGCTCGAGTTGCGCGGTCTCGGCTGCCTTGTCGTCCGCGGTCATCTGAGCTCCATGAGATAGTCCGCGATGGCATCGCGATCCGCTGCGGGCAACGTGGCATAGCTCGGCATGCGGGCGCCGGGCTTGACGTGTTCCGGTGCCGTCAGCCAGGCGATGAGGTTGTCCCGAGTGTTCTGCAGTGTGCCGGCGCCGATGGTCTTGCGGCTGGCGACATGGGTGAGGTCCGGCCCGACCTTGCCGTTCTCGGTCACCCCCCGCACCGTGTGACAGGCGCCGCAACCGGAGGCGGTGAAAATCTCATTGCCGGCAGCAGCCGGCGCCTGCTGCGCCTCGAGCCAGGCCGGGAAGTCCGACGCCTCATGCACGGTCACCGGAAAGGCCATCAACGCATGCGACGGGCCGCAGAACTCGGCGCAGACGCCACGATAGGTCCCCGGCTTGATGGGGGTCAGGCGCAGGAGATTGGTACGGCCGGGGATCGCATCCATCTTGCCGCCGAGCGCCGGAATCCAGAACGAGTGGATCACGTCGGTGCTGGTCAGCACGAACTCCACCGTCGCATCGTTGGGCAGGTGCAATTCATTGGCCGTCTCGACCACACTGCCGTCGGGCAATTCGTAGACTAAGCGCCACCAGAACTGCTCGGCACGTACGTACACCCGCAAATCCGGTGTCTCCGCCGAGGTCCAGCTTGGCAAGAGCGACAATCCGAAAACCAGCAGGATGGCGAGCCCTATGGTGGGGAACGCGACCCCGCCCGCAATGATGAAGCGATCGGCAAACTTCTCGCTCTTGGGCCGCTTTTTGCCGACGACCGCATAGATCGCCGCACCCATAACGACGCCCCAGACTACCACGGCCGCCGCGAACATGAACCACGTGAGCGCCGTCAGCCCCTCGGCATCCCTTCCTGCCGGATGCAGCACGCTCTGCTCGAACGTACAACCGGCCGCCAGCAGGCTGGCACCCGCCGCGGCTCCAAGTCTCGTCGCTCTCGTCAGACTCTCGCGCGCCAATTCACCCCCAAGTGTTGCGTAGGGAAGGGAACGTGGATGTACTGGGGGAGTTGCTGACCAAATCGCCGCAGCAGGAGAACCGATGGCCGCCCGCGCCGCCCCGAAAGGCTATTCCGTTCTGCAGATCGTCCTGCACTGGACCATCGCAGCGCTGGTCGTGTTCCAGCTCCTGGTCAATGAAGACGTTCAGGATGCGTTCAAGGATCGTTCGGACAGCGGGCGACTTGATGGCGAAGTGGGGGCAATCGTCCATATCACCGTCGGCCTTACCATCTTCGCGCTGGCTATCTTCAGGCTCATTATCCGCTTCTGGCGCGGCGTTCCCGAGCCCCACGACACCAATCCGGCGCTGGTCAATTTCTTCGGCCACGCAGCTCATGTCCTTCTTTATGCTTTCCTTTTCGCCATGCCGCTGACCGGCGCCATCGCCTGGTTCACCGGCCTCGAATTTAGCGCCGAACTGCACGAACTCGGCCGCCTCGTCCTTATCCCCCTCATCCTCCTTCACGCCCTCGGCGCCCTCGCCGAGCACTTCGTCTTCCATACCAACTCGTTGACCCGCATACTGAAATCCGAGCCGCCCAAGGAGTAGTTGCGGCGCAGAGCGGCCGCTTGGTAAGTCTGGCAGCGCCAGCGCAAGGACCTCGGAATGACCAGCAACGAACACCTCGCAGCACAGCTGCAGCAACTCGTGTCGGAGGGCCGTAACCCGCGCACAACCGATATCGACCTGATGTCGTCGCTGCAGATCGTCAGCACCATCAATGCTGAAGACCATGCCGTCGCCGATGCCGTGGGCAAGACCTTGCCGCAGGTGGCGCAGGCGGTGGACGCCATCGTCGCCGCGTTCAACGCCGGTGGCCGCCTCGTCTATATCGGGGCCGGTACCAGCGGCCGGCTCGGTGTCCTCGATGCCTCCGAATGCCCACCCACCTATGGCACCCCGCCTGAAATGGTCGTCGGCCTGATAGCCGGCGGTCGGGACGCTCTGGTCAATGCTGCGGAGGGGGCGGAGGATCGGGCCAACGCCGGCGCAAGCGATCTTGCTCGGATCGAACTCACCGCCCGGGACGTGGTTGTCGGCATCGCCGTCAGCGGCCGTACCCCTTATGTCATCGGCGCACTGGACTACGCCAAGGCGCTCGGCGCGACCACGGTGGCCCTCACCTGCAACCCGGACTCGCCCATTGCCGCAATGGCCGACATATCGATCGCGCCGGTCGTCGGCCCGGAAGTCATCACCGGCTCTACCCGGCTGAAATCCGGGACGGCGCAGAAACTGGTGTTGAACATGCTCTCAACCGCCAGCATGGTGCGGATCGGCAAGACCTACGGCAACCTGATGGTCGATATGATCGCCAGCAACGAGAAGCTCGTGGCCCGCGCAGCCCGCATGGTCAGCGAAGCGACCGGAGCCACCCTGGCCGAAGCTGCAGAGGCGCTCGGCAAAGCCGGCAATCACAGCAAGCTGGCGATCCTGATGATACTGACCGCCACCGACGCCAATACGGCCCGCGAGAAGCTCACGGCGGCCGGTGGGGTGCTGCGCCGGGCGATTGCCGGCGCAGCCTGAGCACTACTTCAAAAGGCCGGACGAGACCGAGCCCTGTAGCTGGCGTTGGAAGATGATGTAGGTCACCAGAACCGGCAGTACCGTGATCACCACCGCGGCGAACAGTGCGCCGAAGTTGACGGCATAGCCGGCCTGCGAGGCGAACGACGCCATGCCCTGGCTCAGCACGTAGTTGGCGCTGTTGGTGTTGAGCGCGATCGGCAACAGGAACTGGTTCCAGAGACCCAAGAAGTTGAAGATTGCCACGGAGGCCAAGCCCGGCTTCGCCATCGGCAGCATGATGGTGAAGAAGATGCGCCATGGTCCGGCCCCATCGATCGCGGCCGCCTCGGCGATCTCCTGCGGCAGCGTGCGGAAGAAGGCATAGAGGAAGAACACCGTGAACGGCAGTGCGAAAGCCACGTAGGTGATGATCAACCCAGGGAAGGTGTTGAGCAGCCCGAAGCCACGCAGGGTCTGGAACAGCGGCACCACAGCCAAAAAGATCGGGAACGTGAGGCCTGCGAGCATCAGGTAGTAGATGACCTTGTTGCCCTTGAACTCGTAGCGCGCCAGGACATAGGCGCACATGGCCCCGAGCAGCATGACGATCACCAGCGCGCTCCCCACCACGATGACCGTATTGAAGAAGTAAGTGCCGATGCTGGCTGTGGTCCAGGCCGAGACGTAGTTGTCGAAGTTGAAGCTGGTGGGCAGCGAGAAAGGCGAGCCGAAGATCTGCTGCGTTGTCTTGAACGAACTCATCAGCACCCAGAGCAGCGGGGCGCAGATGATCACTGCCCAGGCGATCAGTGCGACGTGCGAAATGGTGGCGACAGTCTTGTCGGTCCAGATCGTGCGGTGCGGCGCGGCACGGGTGACCGTTGTCGTCACCGGCTTGGGCTGGGGCTTGCTGATCACGGGCGCCGAAGCAGTCGGCGCCACATAGGTGTGGGTCTTGGACGGACGCCCCGTGAGGTAGAAGACGAAAAAGACGATCGCTGCGAAGGCGAGCGTAATGATGGCAAGCGTCGCGCCCATCGAGGTCGCGTAGCCGAACTTGCCCTTCTTGAAGGCGGTGTTCAGCAGATGCTGCGAGATCACGACGGTGGAGTTGGCGGGACCGCCCGACGGGTTCAGCGCCTGCATATAGACAAAGGCGTCGAGGGCGAGGATGCCGAGATAGATATAGGCGGTGCGGATGGTGTCACGGATCATCGGCACGGTGATGCTGATGGCGGTGCGGAAGCGCCCTGCGCCATCGACGCGCGCCGCCTCATAGACCTCCGACGGGAGGCCTTTGATGGCCGCCACGAAGAGCACCATGTAGAAGCCTACCATCGACCAGGCGATGACGAAGATCGACGCGCCCATGGCGGTACGCTCGTCGCCCAGCCATGCGAAGGATCTGAAGAAATCAAAGCCCAGCAGCGTCAGGATGCCGTTCAGCAGGCCATTCGACGGGTCGTACATCTGCGCCCAGAGGATGCCGATGACGATAGCCGGGATGGTGTAGGGGAAGAACGAAATGACGCGGTAGATTCCGGAGTGCTTGAGCCCCTGGATTTGTCCCTGGCTGACGCCGCCAACCGTCACGAGCGTGGCCAGTGCCAGCGCCAGGATGATCACCAGCGGCGGCAGGATCAGCACCAGAATGATGCTGTTGTAGACCGCCTTGGTGAACACCGGATCGGTGAGCAGCGCGGTATAGTTGGCCAGGCCCACGAAGTTCATGTTCTTCGAGAAGCCTGACCAATCGGTCATCGAGTAGTAAAATGCCTGCACGAATGGCGAGATCACGAAGATCACGTAGATCGCCAGCGGAAGCCCCAGGAACACCAGCATGAAGCTGGTGTTCTCGAGGTTTGGTAGTTTCCACCGGCGGGCCGTCGTGGCCGGTGCCCTCGCCACCGTGCTTGCCATTACTTCACTTCAACCTTGGTAACGGACGGATCGTTGTAGACGCGGTCGGTGATCTCCTGCAGGGCCGCAGTGAACGCCGCAACGTCGAGCTTGCCATCGAGGAAGCTGTTCCAGACGACCAGTTCGTCCTGGTTCGTGCCGTAGAGGTCGAACGAGTTCCAGGTAAAGACGTCGTTGCCGGCGTCCGCCAGAAGCTTGCTCTGCGAGACCAGAGCGGTGGAACCGAAGCCATCGGCCGGGACGGTGTCCTTGACGATGGTGGGAGCCAGCTTGGTCTTGGCGAAGTTCTGCGCTGCTTCCTTGGAGAGCATGGTGCGGAGCAGTTCCTTGCCACCCGGCAGGTTGAGAGCGCCGGCCGGAATGATGAACGGCTCGCCCGCGGTCGCGTGCAGCGCGGTCTTGGGCAGCTTGTCATTCTCGTCAATGCCCAGTTCCGGCATACCGGTCATCCGGAAGCCTTCCTTGGTTGCCGGCTTCATTTCGTTCTCGATCCACGAGCCCGACGGATAGAGCAGGAACGACTGGTCGTTCGACCACTGCGCCTGAGCAGCGGTGAACTGGGTACCAGCGCCACCCGGCTTCATCATGCCGCCGGTGATGATCTCGTGCATCGCGGTGAAGACCGCCTGGAACGCCGGGTGCGACCAGAAGCCCGGAGTGAAGTTGTCGACAGCCAGACGCACCTCGTCGCCGCCCGCCTTGATCGCCGAGGCGACCGCGGTGGTGCGGTAGTAGGTGGCTGCTTCCTTGCCCCAACCGAAGAGATAGAGACCCTTTTCCTTGGCCTTCTTTCCCAGCTCGATCGCTTCGGCCCAGGTGGTCGGCGGGGTCCAGCCGTTGTCTTCGAACAGCTGTGCCGAATACCAGATGCCGTAGACGGTCATGACGTAGTTGAGCGCCACGAACTTGTCGCCGAACGTGCCGGGCTTTTCGACGCCGCCCACGAGCGTGTCACGGATGGTGACGCCCTCGAGGCTCGGCGCGTCGAGCACCGAGTTCATGTCTTCGAGCTGATCAATGATGGCCGAGAAGCCGATGGCGTTGGCACCCGAGTTGTCGATCAGGTCCGGCGGATTGCCGCCGAGGAAGCGCGGCTGCAGTTCCTGGGCGATCTGGGTCGACGGTGACACCTTCACGGTGACGTTCGGGTGGTTCTTCTGCATCAGGTTAGCAGCGAACTCGACATAGTCGATGCCGTAGCCACCATTAAAGATGACGGCGTCGACGGTCGAACCGTCGGCCACGCCAAACGGGTTGGCCGCGTCCTGCGCAAATGCGCCAGTCGTGCCAAGCATGCCCGCGAACGGCGAAGCCGCCACGAGGGCCGTAGTGCCGCGCAGGAATGTGCGGCGATCGAAAGTCTTGTTCATACCTAGTTCCCTTCCCTTGGTAGATTCAGGCTCATAAAACCTCACGTCGAGCGAAGCGGATAGCGCTCACGCCTCCCTCCGGATCCGCTCGCCGTAAAGATCTTCGAGAGCACGATTGTGCTCATCGCCACCCGGAATATTTGCCGATAGATAAACCGGAGGCGTCTTACCACGCAGGCGGATCGCCTCGGCCACGCCGATGGTGATGCGCTGCGCAATAAAGGCTGCAGTGATCGAGGACACGGCGCCGATGCCGATGCCGCCCTCGAGCTGCATTGTACTGTCCCCGAACGGGGCAAGATTATCGATGACCACGTCCGCCACCTCGCTGAGGCGCTTGCCGCTCGGATGCTTGGGCGTGACCTTCATGGTGTGATCAAGGCTGGTGACGGCGATCACCTTGTGGCCGCGCGCCTTGGCGGCGAGCGCCACGCCCAGGATTGAGCCGTTTACGCCCGAATTCGACGCGATCATGAAGATGTCGTTGGGCTGGATGTCGAACAGCGCCAGGAGGTTCTCGCCGACATTGGGGTCGCGCTCGAACTCGGCGCCGCCGAGGGCCGAGACATCGCGATCGCCACGCAGCACGAGGGTGCGCAGGGCGATGCGATTAGTGGCAATGAGACCACCCGCACGACCGGCGATCTCCATGGCAAAGGCCTCAGAGTGACCGGTACCGAAGGCCTGGATGACACCACCGGCCTCGAGCGCATCAGCGGTGAGCCTCACCGCCTCGTCGATCGCGGCATTAGGGCCGGCGAGACGCTCGAGACGGCTCTTCACCTCAGAATAGAACTGCGCAGTCAGGTCGGTCATTATCAACTCGTTTGCTTGGATAGATGGGCTGCCGCTTGCCGCGGAGCCGAGAACGGAAGGTCGGTGTTGCGGGGCGGTCGCCTGCGTGGCGCCACGGCAGCACCGGAGGCGGCGAGCAGCCGGGTGGTGCGGTCGAAATCGGACTGGGCCACAAGGAGATAGAGCAGGTCGACCACGAACAGCTGGCAGTGCCGCGCGGAGAGGTCGGCGGGCTGCAGATAGGCGTTTGGGGAGGCCGCCACGAGCACATCGTCGGCAATGCGGGCCAACGGCGAGTCCGGATTGCCGGTGATGGCGACTGTGTAGGCACCCGAGGCCTTGGCCACTGTCAGCATCTGGATGGTCTCTTCCGTGCGGCCAGTGTTGGAGATGCCGATGGCCACGCAATCGGTATCGAGAATGGCGGCACTGGTCAGGCCATTGTGCACCTCTGCCCAGGTGTGGACGTTGACGCCGATGCGATAGAGCCGCGCCTCCGTCTCGAGTGCAGTAAGCGCGCTGCCGCCGACCCCATAGACGTCGAGCTGGCGGGCCTTGACGATCTTGTCGGCCACCCGAATGGCCGCGTTGGTGTCGAGGAGGCCCGCAGTGATCTGCAGCGATGACACATGCGTGTTGAGCAACGCCGTGCGGATGTCTTCGGGAGGATCGTCGGGTCCGAATGAGCGGCCGATTTCACCGATCCACGCGGCCTTGGCGCCGCCGCGACCCACGTCCTCGGCGATGCCGACACGCAATTGCGAATAGCCGCCATAACCGATCATGCGGCAGAACCTGGTAACGCTCGCGGCCGACGTCCCTGCCCGCTCGGCAAGTTCGGTAATAGAGAGAGTAAGCGGCGCCTTCGGATCGTCAATCAGCACGGCGGCAATTTTCGCCATCGTCGCCGGCATCTGAGACTGGTAGGTCTCGATGCGGCTGAGCACGCTGAACGTTTTTGCGATGGCCGTCATCGTATGCTACGAGCCGTCCGTGAAAATGCCTATCAAAGAGGCAGCCGTTTTCGTGAAAACAATTCTTATCCAGCAAGTGTGGTGCTGGCAAGCGGGTGTGTGAGGGAATGATAACAGCCTTGTTGGCCATCGATGTGGGCGGCTCGACCTCGCGCGCGACCCTGATCGACATGGCGGGCAATTGCCTGGGTCAGGGGAGAAATCGCGGCGGCAATCCGGGCTCGAACCCGCCGGAACAGGCCGCTGCCGCCGTCATCGCCGCGGCCGACACGGCGGCGGCCCAAGCCGGTGGTCCGCTCGACATCAAGGTGGCGCTGCTCGCCATGGCGGGCGTGCGCAACCCCGAGGTTACGCGCCGCATGGAGGAAGCGTTCCGGTCGCTCGGGCTCACCGGGCCGATGGTGCTGACCGGCGACACCAACGCCATGCTGCCCTCGGTCACCGCGGCACTCGACGGCTATTGCATCTTCGCCGGCACCGGCTCGGGCGCCGTGCGCATTCGCAATGGCGAGGTGGATGCCGTGGTCGATGCCGCGGGTTATCTGCTCGGCGACCTCGGTTCAGGTTTCTGGCTCGGCCACCATGCGGCCATCGCTGTCACCGCCGCACTGGAGAAGCGCGGACCGCAGACGGCGCTGACCAAGGCGGTGCTGGACTCGCTCGGCATCGAGCTGTCCGATGTCCGCAATGTCGACAGCCGCGTCATGCCGCTGCGGGATTTCATCGACGCGATCTACGCCATGCGGCCGATCGAACTGGCGAAGTTCGCGCCGCTGGTGATCGCCAATGCCGGTGACCCGGTAGCGGCGGACCTGCTTGAGCAGGCGAGGCAATATCTGCTCGCCGACTTCCGCCACGTCTACGACCCGACGATGCCGGGCCCGGTGGTGCTTGGCGGCAGCGTCGCCGCCAACCTGCCCCGCCTGCCGGAAGGGATTTCCGAGATCGTGCGGGCGGCCGGCCACGAACCGGACATCCGCATCGCCGGCGACCCTTCGGTAGGCGCGG